>JADFGT010000094.1 GCA_022567555.1 Armatimonadota bacterium
TGCTCAATCCGGGCGCACTCGCGCTTCTCGCCTCACAGGGAATCGTATCACCGGCCACCTTCATGCCTCCGAGCTGCGCTGTGCTCACGACGGGCGACGAACTCGTGCCGCCCTCACAGACCCCCGGCCCCGGCCAGATCCGCGAAACGAACGGCGTGATGCTCACGCGGCTTGCCCTCGAGGCGGGAGCCAGAATCGGCGAACCCCCTCACCCCCTGCAGGGGGGGGACGCGGTAACGCATCTGAAAGACGACCAGCAAGAGACCGAGAGCGCGCTGGCGGAACTGGCGGAACGGAACGACCTCGTCATCGTCGCGGGCGGGGTGTCGGTTGGGGACCGCGACCTGATCCCCGGAACGTTAGGGAAGTTGGGCGAGATTCATTTCCACGGTGTGCGAATCAAGCCGGGCAGGCCTGTCCTGCTTGGCCGCATCGGGAAGTGCTGGCTGTTCGGCCTGCCGGGCAATCCGGGCAGCGCGTTCGTCTGCTTTCACATATTCGTACGCGAGGCCATCGTCCGGCTTGCGGGACATGCGAACCCCGAGCCGCTGTGGCTCCCAGTTCGTTTGATGGACGCGTACAAGTCCAAAAACCGCGATGAGTTTCTCCGGTGCCGAATCCTCCCGCCGCGTTTGCGGGAGAGGGCCGGGGCGGGGGGGGCGCTTCCCGAGGCGCACATCGTCCGCGAACAGGGCTCCTTCGGCCTGAGATCGTTGGCCGAGGCGGATTGCATCGTGCGGATTCCGGCGGACACGGATCATGGATGCGGTCATGCTCGCAGTGGGCTGCTCCTGTAGAGGCCCCGTCGGACAGAAGCAAGAAGCAGAGATATCTGTTAATGCCCGCAACTATGTCGCCTTTGGAGTCCTGAGAGACCCCATACCACGCTTCGCCAACCGAATTAACATGGGTGATCGGCACGCCATGATCATCCACTCCATCGGGTCCGACGCTGTAGAGCACGAACGAACCTGCGTCTCGCCGGTATCGCAGCGGACCCTTCTCGGCGAAAAGATCTCTGGGAACGCGCTCCAGACATGTGGGAACGAGTTCATCGAGGGAGGCCGGATACTCACCGTTGTCGAGCCGGTAGGCGCGCAGGGCAAGCGAGGCCAAAAGCAGCGCATTGCCCACACGGCACTTCACATGGCTGAACCAATTGCCTTCCCATCGCCAATCGAGCCAGATCCCGTTGAGGGGGTCCCCAGGCACCGCGGGCGTGGTTTTGGGAGCGGCGTAAGGCTTCTTAGCAAGGTCTATCCATTCATCGTAAAACGCGATAGCGTCTTCCACTGCCCGCTTCTTGTTCATCCTCATGAGTCGAAACTTCAGCGCAACCTCTTCCGTGTCTCTCCAGTACACGCCCTCACGGGTTAGCGGGCCGTGGTGGCTCCACTGCGAACGGCGCATATCCAGGACATCGTTGTGCCAATTTGGCTTGCCAAACAGTCTGCGATAGCAGGCAAGGAGGACCCATTTGTCCTCTTCAAGCGCCTGGGCGTATGTGACTTCTCTCTGTAGAATCGCTTGCAGCCGCCTCGCGGCGCTCCGCGCAGTGCGTGCATCTATGTTGCCGACGACTCCCCAGGCGGGTTTCCTCGCGCGATTCTGAATTACACGACCCCACACCGCGCCGAAAACAAAGTTTCTCTGCTGAACGTGCACGCCAAGCGCGACGCCGTCTAAGTAGGCGTCAATTGCCTCGCCCCAACGCTGCCGTTCGGCGTGCATACGGCCCTCGATCGTGAGCAGTGCACCGAGTCGCGAGAACAGCTCATACTCCGAGTATGCGTGATCCCAGTCGTCGCTGAGAGGTGGGCAGAACTCGGTTCTCAATGTGTCTCTCGCGGCTTGGAGGGCGGCGCCGTTGTCGGCGACGATCTTTTCGATTTCGGCGGGCTCGATGTCGCGGAAGTCCTCGATCGTTCGGTCGTAAATGCTTCCTTTAGCGGCCTGGTCGAGTGAGACTCCTCCAGATCTTATCAGCGCACCCGCCGACAGATACTCATCGTAGGCGTTCGGATAGGGCACCAACCGGGCCGGGACGTCAATATCCGGAAACTCGCCGGCCTCTCGAACGCGCAGGTACAGGGACGCAATGAGTGCAATCGTTGCAACGGCCGGTATCGTCCATCGGACGAGCATCCGCCTTCGCCGCCTGACCTTATCCATCAACCGATGGACGCGGGCACGCAAACTGGCGGTTCTCCTACAATGTGATCGAAATGACGCGGGTTGAACCGGAACCGCCGGATTCGCCCGGCCGCCGAATCTCGGTGGTTGGAACCACGGGCTGTGGCAAGACCACGATGGGGAAACGCCTCGCGTCGGCGTTGTCACTCCCGTTCGTCGAGTTTGACGCGATCTATTGGGGGCCGGGCTGGGCCGAGCCCACGAAGGTGCAGTTCCGGTCAAGAATTCAGAAGGCGATTGAAGGGGAAGCCTGGGTCGCCGACGGCAATTACAGTGTCGTGCGCGACATCGTATGGACGCGCGCCGACACGCTCGTTTGGCTGGACTTCCGCCTGTCCGTCATCATGCCTCGGCTGTTGATGCGCACGCTCAGGCGGACGATTCGCAGAACCGAAATATGGCCCGGCTGCCGCGAGCGGTTCTGGGACCAGTTCGCTTCACGCGACTCGCTCTTCCTGTGGGCGCTTAAGACATACTGGCGGCGGCGCAAACAGTATCCGGCCCTTCTGTTGCAGCCGGAGTTTGCGCATCTACACGTGATTCGTCTCCGCAGTCCGGGCGTTGCGGAGCGCTGGGTGAGAGGCCTCGAGCGCTGACGGGTTCCCGTCGTTTCACGGCCAGATTCGGGCGACTCTCGGCCATGGGCGGCGAAGCCTTCATCTGCCGGACGAGTCGCCCCTACACCAACACGGTTCTCCCCCGGCCTACTACTTCGCCTGGAACAGCGCGATCACCCCGCCGGTCGGGTCTTCTATCACGCAGAAACGGCCCATGTTCGGGATGTCGGTGGGCGGAACCTTCACCTTGCCGCCCAACTCGGTGCATTTCTGCGCCCGGTCGTCCACATCTTCCACCAAGATGTACTGCATCCAGTGCGGCGGGACGCCCTCAAACTGCGGTCCGTCCATCTGCATCATGCCGCCGACCTGCTCTCCCTCGGGGGTCGTGAGAAACGAATAGGTCATGCCCCCCATCTCCTGGTCTGTAATCGTCCATCCTATCAGTTCGCTGTAGAACTTCTTCGCCGCTGCGGCGTCGCGCGTCATCAGTTCGGTCCAGCAAAAGGTGCCGACTTTAGTCGTAGTTTGGGTATCTGCCACTTCTTTCTCCTTGTCCGATTGAGCCCGGATGGGCGTTGCCTCGGAGAGTACCCAAATGCCGGCAGCATGAGCGGGCGGCGCGCCATAGGTCCCAAAGGCCGTTCGCCGAACCGAGCGGACCGAGAGGGGAGGGAGGCAGGGCCGTCGGCGCTGAACGGCCCCGGACTGGGTAGCATGAGGTTTGAGAGGGCCATTGAATGATCAGCAAGAAACTCACGAAAGCGCTCACCGAGCAGATCGGTCACGAATTCGCGGCGAGCCACAGCTACCTGGGCGTCGCCGTTTACTTCGCTCACCGGAGCCTGGACAAATGGGCCGCGTTCTTCTCTGCGCAGGCCGAGGAGGAGCGTCAGCATGCGCTCAAGATAGTCCACTTTCTAACCGATGTCGGGGCTGAGTTCAGCCTGGCGCCGGTTCCGGAAGCGAAGACGAAGTTCGCGTCCGCCAAGGCCGCCGTGAAGGCGGCGCTGAAGAGCGAGCAGGGCGTCTCCGCGCAGTTCCACGCGATGGCGGAAACGGCGTTGAAGGAGAAGGACTACACGAGTTTGCAGTTCTTGCAGTGGTTTATCGAGGAGCAGGTGGAGGAGGAGGCGCTAATGGGCGAGGTATTAGACATTCTGGAAGGCGTCGAAAACCCGTTCCTGGCCGAACCGCTGTTGCCCGGCAGGAAAGAGTAGCCGGACAGGGAAGCGGCGACATCGTGCAACTCCCTCAACACGGCGCGTGTTGAGGGAGCTACGTGTTGAGGGAGTTAGGGCGGGCGATCCGTCTAATTCTGCATGGCGGCCACCGGCGTTTCGGCTCGCTCGGCTATGGCGGCCTGCGCGGCGGCAAGGCGTGCAATAGGCACACGGAACGGCGAACAACTGACGTAATCCAGTCCGACACTGTGGAAGAAGGCGATGGAGTCCGCGTCTCCGCCGTGCTCTCCGCAAATGCCGAATTTGAGCAGCGGGTTCGCTCTTCGCGCGTCCTCTACGCAGATCCGCACCAACTTGCCGACGCCTTCAGTGTCAAGGGTCTCGAACGGGTTGACGGGCAGGACGCCGAGTTCAACATATTTCGCGAGGAACTTGCCCTCGGCGTCGTCGCGGCTAACGCCGAACGTCGTCTGCGTTAGGTCGTTGGTGCCGAACGAGAAGAACTCGGCATGCTGCGCTATCTCTTGCGCCGTCAGGCAGGCTCGCGGCAGTTCAATCATAGTCCCGAACTTGTAGGTGACGGTTTCCTCGGCCTCCTCGACAACCTCGGCTGCGACTTTATCCAGGTTCTCGCGGACGGTCCGCAGTTCGTTCACGTGGGCGACGAGAGGAATCATGATCTCCGGATTGACTTCGACGCCGCGTTTCTTCACGCGTACCGCGGCCTGCAAGATCGCGCGCGTTTGCATGGCCACGATGCCGGGGATGAGGATCGAGAGCCGCACGCCGCGCAGGCCGAGCATCGGATTGACTTCGCGCATGCTTTCGATCAGTTCCAGCAGCCGTTCCTTTTCCTGAAGAACCTCCTTGATCGCGTCTGCGCCCAGCGACTTCACAGCGACGCGGAGTTCAACGACCTGCTTCAGCAGTTCTTCGTGCGCGGGAAGGAACTCGTGCAGCGGCGGATCAATCAGCCGGATCGTGACCGGCAGTCCGTCCATCACCACGAACAGTTCTTCGAAGTCCTGTTGCTGCATGGCGAGCAGTTTTTGGAGGGCCAGTTCGCGGTCATGGTCGGTCTCAGCCAGGATCATGGACTGCATAATCGGGAGGCGGTCCTTCTCAAAAAACATATGCTCCGTCCGGCACAGGCCGATGCCCTCGCAGCCGAATTTGAGCGCCTGTTTTGCGTCGCGCGGATTGTCGGCGTTGGCCCTCACGCCGAGACGGCGAAACTCGTCGCACCATCCCAGCAGCGTGTCGAACTCTCCTCCGACCTCCGGGCTGATGAGCGGAATCTTGTCCAGATAAACACGCCCGGTTGTGCCGTCAACCGTCACCCACGCTCCCTCGCGCACGATCTTGCCGTTCGCGTCGAACATACGGCTCCGCTCGTCCACCTTCATGGTCTCGCAACCGGAGACGCATGGAATGCCGAAGCCTCGGGCAACAACGGCGGCATGCGAAGTCTTGCCCCCCCGCGCAGTCAGAATCGCTTGCGACGCGAGCATGCCGTGCACATCGTCAGGGTTCGTTTCATCCCGGATGAGGATCACGCTCTCGCCTTCCGCGCCCATTCTGCTCGCGCGGTCCGCGTCGAACACGGCCTTGCCGACCGCCGAGCCGGGAGACGCCGGCAGGCCCTCGACGATGGGTTCGATTCCATTCTCCGCCAAGTAACTCTCGTCAATGCGTGGGTGCAGCAGTTGGTTGAGATGAGATGCGGAGACCCGCGTTACGGCGTCTTCACGGCTGATCAGGCCCTCGCCGGCCATCTCTACCGCTATTCGGACAGCTGCGGCGCCCGTGCGCTGGCCGACCCGGCATTGGAGCATGAAGAGACGGCCCCTTTCTATCGTAAACTCCAGGTCCATCATGTTCTTATAGTGCCGCTCAAGGCGCTCACCGATTTCTCGGAACTGTTTATATACTTCGGGGTTTGTTGCGGCGAGTTCCGACAGAGGCAGCGGCGTCCGAATCCCGGCTACAACATCCTCCCCCTGGGCGTTCACCAGATACTCTCCATACAAAGTCCTCTCGCCCGTGGAAGGGTCGCGCGTGAAGGCCACGCCGGTCCCCGAGTCCGTCCCCAAGTTTCCGTAAACCATTGCTTGCACGCTCACGGCTGTGCCGAGGTCGTCAGGGATGCTCTCCCTGCGCCGGTACTCCCTCGCGCGCCTGTTGTACCAACTTCGGAACACGGCCTCGACGGCCAGCTGTAACTGTTCCCATGGGTCTTCGGGGAACGGACGGCCGGTTTCCTGTCGAACCAGGGCGAGAAACTTGCCTGCGACCTCTTGCAGGTCCTCGGCGCTCAAATCGGTGTCTTGCGAGACCTGCCGTTTCTCTTTGCACGCGCTGAAAATCGCTTCAAACCGGCTCCTGCTTATGCCCAGCACTATGTCGGAAAACATCATGACGAACCGCCGCCGCGCGTCCCAAGCGAAGCGCGGCTCGCCGCTCGCACGTATCAGTCCCTTGAGCGTTTCCTCATTGAGGCCGAGGTTCAGGACCGTATCCATCATTCCCGGCATACTGAACTTCGAACCGGAGCGCACCGACGCGAGCAACGGGTTTTCGGTGTCTCCGAACTTGCGGCCGATGTCCCCTTCGATTTCCGACATGGCAGACCGCACGGAGTCCATCAGGCCGTCCGGCAACTGTTCCTTCTGCGCGTAATACTGGCGGCAAGCTTCTGTTGTGATGATGAATCCGGGCGGGACGGGCAGGCCGATATTGGTCATCTCGGCTAAGTTCGCGCCCTTGCCGCCCAGCAGGTCGCGCATGTCCGCGGAGCCTTCTCGGAAAAGATAGACGCGTTTGTCGGCCACTTTATCTCCTCAGCGGGGTAGTTTTCCCTCGTCGTTGAAGGAGAAGAGGCATCCAGAACTCCCCGGCGCCGTTGCCGGATCTGGTAACCGGCAGGCACTCATTGTACCTGAGAGGCGGTCTTCACTTTTCGGTTTCCGGCTGTGCGCATACCGGCGGCGGTCGGCACCCGCGTTCCGGATAAGGCGCTAAGAACTTCAATCGACTAACGTCAACCGACAAACTGCGCTACCTGAACCTCCACACGATGTCCGCTCCCATCTCCATCGCAAGAATCGAACGCGCGGAGTATGCGTGGGCGTGGCAATCGGCGAATACGACGTTCACGAACCCCTGGTCGTTGCCCGTCGCCTGATGGCGGGCGAAGATCGGTTTAAGTTCGCTTGGCCGCCGCTGTGCGCGTCCGCGTACATACTCACGGCCATGCCGAGTTGGCGCATGTTCGAGAAGCAGACGACCTTAGTCGCCGCCTCTTTCGCGCGCAGAAACACGGGGAAGAGCAGCGCCGCCAGTATCGCGATGATCGCGATGACGACGAGGAGTTCGACTATGGTGAATGCGCGCCGGCGAGGCATCATCTCAACAACCGTTTGCCCCGCAGACGACGGCAGAGGTTACGAAGGTTCGCCTACGGGCCGTTCGGGTCAACCGCCGCGGGACCGCCCTCCGCGGGCTCCGCCTCCGAACCGGCGGGCGGCTCAACGTTTGTGACACGGTCTATCGGGAGGACCAAGTAGCCCTCCGGGCCATTGTCAAGCAGGCGAATGGGGGCTACGCGCTCGATCAGCAGAAGCATCTCATCTGCGGGCAGCGTCAGGATGGCGTCCGGGTTGGCCGCGCCGAAGTCCAGCGGCACGTCCTGCACGCCCGGCATCACCGTGATTGAGACCCGTCCCTGGTTCGCGATTAGTTCCAGCGCCTGGAGGAGGGTCGTGCCGGTAGCGGGCAGATCAATGCTGATGCTGCCGGGGTTTATGTATGTCGGGCGGGGCGCCGTGCCGGGCGGCAGCGAGGGCTCGCCGGTGTCCGGCTGGATTCCCCGCGTTGAGTCAGGCGCGAACTGTATCGGCGGACCGTCGGGCACGACCGTCGGCGGCTCCATCTGATCCGGGCCCGGCCCCGGGCCCGCCGAGTTCTCCGGCTCCTGCTTCGGGGCGGTGAGTCGCTCCGTGATGACGTAGGCGCCGAACGCGAGGCCCACCAACAGCAGGCCCGCCAGCGGGACGACCGCGAGCCGCCTCCACGGCGAAACCGGCGCTCGCTGCGGCGGATTGTACCGGTCGCGCAGCGCCTCGACTGCGCGTGGACGCGCCTTCCGAAATGCCTCGATCATTGCCCGGCGGGTGGCCAGACTCGCGCGCATCTTCGGATACCTGCGCTCGAAATCGGCCCACACCTCCGGGTCGTCGGTCTCGGCGGCGGCCCACAGGAGTTCGTCCAGTTCAGGCGTCAGGCGGTCTCGCTTCACGGCGTCTCCTCCGGCGACTCGAACAGCTCGCGGAACCGCTCACGGGCGCGATAAAGGCGGGTCTTGGCTGCGTTGCCGCCGCAGCTGAGCGCCTCCCCGATTTCGTCGAGTGAGAGGTCTTCCCAATAGAACAGCGCCAGGACGGCGCGGTCGGCCGGCTTCAGCTGGGCGAGCGCCTGGTGAATCTTCATGTCCGCCTCGGTCGCTTCGTCCGGTTCCGGGACGGCGCGGTCCATGGCCGCCTCGATCCCAACGTCGCGGCCCTTGTGCTTCAGTTTTCGGGACACTTGTATAGAGGTGTTCACGGCTATGCGGAAGATCCAGGTGCCGAGCCGGCTGCGCTGATGAAAGCGGGGCAGGTTGCGGAAGATGAGCGCGAACGCCTCCTGCACGGCGTCGGCGGCGTCGTCCGGGTCTAAAAGGATGCCCTTGGCTATGACGTACACCTTGTCGCGATAACGGGCGTAAATGCGGTCGAATGCGCCTGCGTCGCCCGCCAGAAAGCGGCGGACGAGGCACGCGTCTTCGTCCAGGTTCAGTCGAGCCGGTTCCGCGGCACTCACGGTCATCCATGCATTTTGACGCCCGCGAGGCCGGGGAAGTCACGATTCGCGGCCCGGCAGGCTGCAGCGAACTAGGTCACGTACCCGGGGCACCCTCCAGAATCCTTGCAACAATGAGATTATTGAAGGATAGAAATGCTGCGCCGACCCTTCCACCGGGCCGGCGGGCCTCGGCCGCGATCGATGAATCGTTGGCGCGAGCGGAATAGGGGGAAACCGGGAGCCGGCGGCAGGCGTAAGGGAAGGTGGGAGGACCCCATTGCGAAATCTGTGCCTTACATTGATTCCCCTCGTCGCGGGTTGTGCAACGAACGCGCCGTCAGATACCCGCGGCGGCGAGTCCGCGTCGCGGGAGGCAGCCGCCATGGGCGAATATCAAACAGTGAAGACCGACGAGGAGTGGCGGGCAGCGCTTACGCCTGAGCAGTACCAGGTCCTGCGGGAGAAGGGCACGGAACGGGCATTTACCGGCAAGTATTGGGACCATAAGGCCGACGGCACCTACGCGTGCGCGGGATGCGGGGCGGAGCTGTTCAGTTCGGACACCAAATATGATTCCGGTTGCGGATGGCCGAGTTTCTGGACGGCGATTGGCGAATCCAAAATCGAACTCAGGGATGACTTCAGTCTCGGCGTGCGCCGCACCGAGATTATTTGCGCCAACTGCGGCGGCCACCTCGGCCACCTCTTCAACGACGGCCCGCAGCCCACCGGCCAGCGGTTCTGCGTGAACTCCGCAAGCATCGAGTTTCAGGAAGCGGCGACCGAAGACCGGTAAACCGAGTCCCGCCGCAGATCGGGGTCGGGGGATGTGCCTCGAAATCGTCTTCTTGCCGGGCCACCCGTCCGACATCCTGAGCCCCGAGAAAGACCCGATCAATCTGTACGTGATTGACGTGCCGAGGGAACTGCTTCGCGCATAGCACGCACCAGCCCCATGGGAAGCGCTTTCACAGCCCCGGTCGGAGGCTGACGTCACTCCCGAGAACCAGACCGGCGGCGATCGTCCACTGCTTTCGATTCTGCATATCGCCTGCATAGATCTCGTTCGTCCAGACACGCTTGTCGGGGCCGTAAGGACTCATGGGCCGGCCCCCTTGCAGCCCTGCCCAGTAGCGCGAGCGCCGTCGAACCGTTAAGCCGATTACGTTGTCTATATAGATTGAATTGGTCCCGTTCTGCCAATCCACTTTACGGAGGTATCCGTGGCTTCCGGCAGAAGAGCTAGGTGATAGAGTCCACAACCAAGCGTAGCGATCGGACTCCGCCGGATAAAACTCCCACATGGCCTCGAAAAGGTCGATTCCATACTCTCTTTCGCCTCTGCGGAAGAGCACGGTCGCGACACTGGTCCTGCCTCCTCCAGGAAGTTCAACCATGCGCAGCTTTCCTTCCCTTTATCCCACGTAACGTATCTCCGGCTGGCCCGGAAACTTCCAAGATGTTTCTGAAACGCGATACGGAGACGACGGACGCGGGTTCCTCAGCTCCGTGAGGCCGGTCTCTTTGAGGATGTATCGTTTTTTCCCGATCTCGTAAACCGGGTAGTCGTCCGGAAGAAACAGTGCAGGAGACTCGTACAGAAGCCGGATAGTGTCCAGGCCGAACGCTTTCTCAATTGTTCGGGTTCTGCCGTCCGA
>JADFGT010000168.1 GCA_022567555.1 Armatimonadota bacterium
GAAGCTATCGACCACATGGGGGATTGGAGGGCGCTGATAGCGTGTTTCCATCGAGATCAAGGGGATGGGCCCGGGGAGGGTCGGGGAAAACAGAAACCCGGCGCGAGCGGCGTAATGCACCAGCCGATAATTTTCTTCCGCGCCGTCGCCTGTATGAACCACGATCGACGGCGGTGGCAGTTTGTAGATCAGGTTGATCAGGGATCCAATAAAGCTCGGGCGAAGGTCGATCTCGGCCCAGACGAGTCGTTTCCGCGCCTCCTTCGGGATGTCGAAGGTCGTGTTCAGTTTGCCGGTGAATGTTGCGATGGGCGCGCGTTTGAGCCGCGCCGGCTCGTCACGGCGGCTCAGGACAACCACCTCGCCGCGCCACGATTTCACGCGATAATGCTCCAGGAGCTTGAGCCACAGTAGCGGATCGCTCATGCCCGGATACCGTTGGTCGGAAAAGTGCAGCATTGCGACAATCGTGTCTGGAGCGGCGTCGGAATCCAGGAATGCCGCATTCATCCGGCTGGACCGGGCGCTCACCGTCTGCTGTGTGAGGAAAGAGGGGCGATTGGCCAGCTTCCATCCATTCACAATGGCGATGCCGGGATTGTTGGTGATGACGTCGACCGTCCCCTCCGGCTTCTCAAGTGGAAGAAGGCCCGCCATATGCTTCTGGGCCGCCACGTAGCGAGTGTTCAGTCGGTCTCGTCGGTCGCCGAGGGCCAACGCGGCTAGTCCGGTCTCGACCTTTCTCAAGACGGCGCTTGGCAGGGGCAGGGGAAGATCCCAGTTACCAACGATCCACACGTTGAACCCAAGCACGGCCACGATCGCCGGTGCAGCCGCCAATTTCAGGCTGGACCGCGCGCCCTGAAAGAACAGGAGCATCTGAATGACGATGAGACCGGCGAATGCGGTTGCGGAAAAGGCGGCATGGGCATCGTGGCGCACGACACCATATTTAAAGATAATGAATGCGCTGCCCGCGGTTCCGAGAGTCAAAATCGCAGTAAGACGCAGATCCTCTGTCTTCCGCGCCATCCAGATCGCTTGGAGAAGAACGCCAACGCCGGCGCTCAGCAGCAGCAAGAGCACTTCCGCCCAGCGGCCCTGCTTGAGGCCTGCAAGGCCGGCTTCGAGATTGAACCCGCGGGAAAGGTCGAACGATGTGATCAGCCACGCTCCCAGATCGCCGAATCGCTGCCCGATGACGGACCACACGGCGAGCAACGCCGCGAAACCGACAAGGCTGAGGACCGGCCATCGTCTTCGGATGCCGATGTCAACAACGGCAAACAGCAGCAGCTGCAGGGCAAACCCGAGAAAATAACTGAATTTGACGTAGGCCAAAACTGCGCCGCACAGAACGAACAGCACGGTGGCCGGCCGGAGACGCCCGGAGTTCGACGCGATGTCCTGGACATAGAGGAGTTGCAACAGGATAGGAGCAATGAGAAAGGCGGGCTCTTTGAGGAAACCGAACAACCAGCAAAAAACGAAGACGGTTGCGACAAGGGTCCCGCACCAGGCGCCGTGGGTCCGCGCCTGGGTCGCAATTCTCAGGGCTACCAAGCCATAGCCGGTCCAGAGCAACAGCCGCAGCGCGATCAGCCAGTCGAAGGTACCGGGATGGAAGATGTTGTGACGAACGAAGGATAAGGGGCCGTAAGGAAAAACCACATCGACCCCGAAGCGTTTGCCGTCCGCGAACGCATCCGCCAGCACCATCAGCGCCGACAAGTCAATCGCAAGCCGGCGGACATCCTGCACGTCGATAATGCCAGGCGACCAGGGGACAATCACGGCAAGAAGGGCGACCGCGGCGATCGCACCGGTCAGGACGCGTATCCCGTAGGCGTTGGTCGCGCCACCGAGCGTGGTTGACCCTGCTCGCCGATCGCTTGGCGGGCGACGGCGTAAGGTCGCTCGTAGCCGCGCCCATTGCGCCCGTGGGAGGCTCATAATCTTCGCTGAAACACCGCGCAGTCGACTCATAGCCTTTCTCGACGTCGTAACCGGCGATACTGTCTAAGGCAGATCGGAGGCGAGAGGACAAACGGCGTCGACCTTGCCCAGCGTGTGCCTCACAAGATAAGCCCTGTACGGCGCATCTTTGCCCGCCAACGATTGCATATAGGCTTTCCACCCCGCATATCGCTTGTTCATAGAACGAAAGCCCTCGGGCAACTTTACAGGGTCGAGTTTGGTCGGATATCCGACGAGTCCCCATCCAACGATATGGTCGTCGGAGTCTGCAACGACGATGCCCTTGCCCTGCCTGTTGGTTTGCACGTCCCAGGCCCCACCAAAAAGCCGCCAGCCGGGAACCGCGTCGGGCAGGGAAGTATGCTCGGTCACGCGGCCGCATGTTTCGGGCTTGACCAGGTAATGGTCGCGAAGGGGTTGCCCCATCAACTTCGCACGGCGGTCTGCGAACATGTGCTTTCCCTGCGTTTTGAGCCAGTCTGCGACCCGCATAATCTTTCGGAATTTCCTAGTTTAGGGTATGTGTATCGCCAATCTTGAGCCGCCAAGCTTCTGGCGTGGGCCGTCTCACGACGCGGCGCATCA
This sequence comes from Armatimonadota bacterium, assembly GCA_022567555.1. Lineage (GTDB taxonomy): Bacteria > Armatimonadota > Fimbriimonadia > Fimbriimonadales > ATM1 > JADFGT01. The sequence goes on from JADFGT010000168.1 coordinate 2,563, forward strand.
TGGTGTCCGTCGTCAGAGTTTTTTGGACAGAAGGGCGCCTGATTTAAGGGAGGCTCTGGCCCATCTGGTTGGTCATTCTATGCGGCGGATTTGCGGTGTTGCAAGCGCCGATGCTCGATAGTCTGTCGTT
>JADFGT010000095.1 GCA_022567555.1 Armatimonadota bacterium
TGTCTTAGTCGAAGGCGCACCGACAGCAGTGCGATAGGGGGGGGATCGGAGCGGCGAAGAATCGAGTCCCGATAGCCGAACTGTAGATAATCTGGTTTCACCCACTTTCTTTCGGCGTTCTCCACAATCTCGATCTCAGCGAGTTGATCTGCGATGTTTGCGCGGTACGCGCCGGCGTTGCTGACCATCGCCCCCCCCAGCGTGCCCGGAATGCCGACGGCGAACTCAAGCCCCGCAAGTCCGCGCTGCGCCGCATTCAAAAACAGGTCCTGGAACCAGCACCCGGTCTCGGCCGTCTGTGCGCCCTCCAACGATATGCGAGTGCACGCGTTCACAATGACCAGTCCGGGAAAACCGTTATCGGACGGCAGGACGTTGCTTCCGGAGCCTAAGATGATGTGCGGTACACCTCGACGTTGGACGCATGAGACGACCTCGGACAGCGCGTCGAGGTCCCGCACTTCCGTCAGCCACCGAGCCTCGCCGCCGGCCTGCAGCGTGGTGTATTGCGCGAGCGGCACTCGCTCCCGAAGGCAAACATCGCCGGGCAGGACGTCCCTCAGTTCGGCGATGTGCGCATCCATCAGGCGCTATTCTGGCATCCCTCGAAACGGCCGCTTAGGTTTGGTGATGCTCGGCTCCAGCACGTAATCGGGAACCAGGCTCTCCGGGTCCGCTGGTTTTAGTTTTTCGAAGAGCGCTCCGGCGCGTTCGGGCAAAGGGAAAACGGGCTGCTCGAAAGCCGCCCCGTAACCGGCCGCCGAACGAAGGCGCGGGTCCTCTTTGCCCACGAGTTCGGGGCGGTCTCCCGGGCGCACGCGCAGGAGATACTGCCCCTTCGGTGCGGGAACCGCGGCGGGCCCTTCATTGCTTATCAGGTCAAACGCCGAAATGCCCGCCGCCGGGCGCTTGTGCGCGTAGGCCAGCGTTTTGGCGAGCGTGACCCCAATCTTTATCCCCGTGAAGGAGCCCGGGCCGGCGTCTGCCGCGAACAGTTCCACGTCGCCCAACTCGATCCCGGCGGGTTCCAAGGCGTTCATCAGTTCGTCCAAGGCCGTTCCGCTCGCGCGTCCCGGCGCAACTCGTCCGCCGGCGCTCAGCAGTTCGCTGTCTCTGAACACCGCCGCCCCCGCAAAGGGCGAACTGCACCCGATGACCACCCAGATCACGTTTCCAGCCCCTCCAGGCGGGCCTCCCTGCCGACGTCGGCGAAGGAGAGTTCGATTGTCGCGGCGTCCTCTGGAAGCAGGTCGCCGGCCTTTTCCGCCCATTCGATCAGCACGGCGTGCGTTTCGAAATACTCTTCCAGTCCCAGGTCGGCTATCTCGCGCGGTCCGCTTAAGCGAAACAGGTCCGCGTGGCAGACCGGCGGCTGCGTCGAATACTCAAAGATGAGGTTGAACGTGGGCGACCTAACGTCGCCTTCGAAGCCGAGGCCTCGGATGAAGCCTCGCGCCAGCGTCGTCTTGCCCACGCCGAGCGGTCCGATCAGCCGGATAATGAGCCCCGGCTTCGCCCGGGCCGCCAGCCGCCGCCCCAACTCGATCATCTCCGCCTCGCTCTCCACGCGCACAAGCGCATTCTAACCGGACCGCGGGTGCACAGGGACGGCAATGCATCGCAGCGCAGGTCCCCTCCCTTGCGCCCGAACCGGACGTCTCAGCAGCCGGGGACTGGAAAGACGGAGTCGGCGTAGAACGGCTGCTGAGAGATCGGAAACGGAGTCACTCCGATGTCAGGGCCACCCGCCCGCCTATCGTCAGCCGCCGGTCGCGGCGCTCGAATCGGCTACACTAAAAAGCGCGACCCCGCTGAAAGAACATGCCGAAAATCGCCATCCTGCCCCTAAACGTCGGAGAGTCCACGCGGCCGGCCCTCGGCCGGCAGTTCGCCAACTTCGTCAACGAGGCTTTCCGCTCCCAGGAGGACATCGAGACCCAATACGTGACCTACCTGGCCCGCGTGGGCACGGCCATTGACCCGCAGGCCGCATTTGTGAACCTGGCCCACGAACTGAACGAGCCGAAGTTCGTTCAGGAGGTGATGAAACAGTCCGAGTCGGACTATGCAGTGGACGGGCTTTTGAACGAGGAGGAGGGCGCTTATCAGATAACGGTCCGTGCATTTGAAAAAGGAAAGGAGGAGGCAGCGTCGTTTCACCGCGAGTTCCGGCTGCCGGAAATCTTCGAGGCCGTGAAATGGATGGTATCGAAGGCGGGCGAGGCCGTCGGAGTGTCGCTTCCCGCGGAGTTCCTGGATGAGATGGAGTTCGGCACGGACGACCCGGAGGCGTTCCGAGAGTTCCTGCTCGGCTACGACGCGGTCGCCTATATTCAGCGCGCCGGCGGTCGCGTGGCCAAAGAGTTCGACCTGGGGGTGGCGTTCGACAGCCTCATTTCAGCGGTAGAGCGGGACCCCGACTTTTTGGGTCCGTATGAAGCGGGAGTTCAGTTGGCGAAACTGTCAATAGAGCATCGGGTGGGCAGCGCGAAAGTTGTAGAAGAAAGACTGCACAAGTTCATCGAACTGGTTCCGGAAGATTGGCGTGCGCTTTACACGCTGGGCGAGTTGTATGAGCGCGGCGGCGGTTTCGACAAAGCCGCAGAGCAGTTCGAAAAGGCGATTCGGCTGAACGAAGCTGAGAGGAAGCGGGCGGAGGAAGCCGATGAGGAGCCTCCGCCGCTGGAACCGGCGCTCTACACGCACCTCGGCCTGGCGCAGCAGGGCATGGGCATGGTCGTAAACGCCGAGCGCTCGCTCCAGAAGGCGGTCGAGTTGGAGGGGCCCGAAAAACCGTCTCTCGATCCTTTGGCCCAACTCCTAATCCAGACCAAACGGGCGCACGAAGTGCCCGCGCTCTTGAAGGAGGCGTTGGACAACAACCTGGACAGCCCGCACCTCTGGGCCAGATACGCGGTTTCGCTGATGCAAAACAAGCGGGAAGAGGAGGGGATGAAGGCGTTTGAAGAGGGCTTGGAGCGGTCGGGCGGAAACGTGTTTGTGAAGCGGTACTGCGCGCCGTTCTTGGCGACGAAAGGGGAACTCGACCGCGCGATGGACTTCTACGAAGACTGCATCGAAGCGTCGCCTCAGGATATCGCGTTGCTGATGGAATACGCCCAAACGCTTGCGAAGGCCGACAGGGAGCATGAGATACCGGACGTGCTGAACAGCGTCCTGGCGGCGAACCCCGAACCGGACATGAAAGCGCAGGTTCTGGCCTGGCAATACGAATTGGAGCAGCCACGCAGGGTGGAGGCCGTGAAGAGGGCTCAGGAGTTGGTGGATAAGGAGGACTTCACGGCCGCGATAGCGGAGTTGGAGCCGATCGTCGAGTGGATGCATGACTATTGGAAGCCGTGGGCGTTGCTCTCGTCGCTGTATAACCGCCTGCAGCGGTTTGAACAGGCGGAGAAGGCGGCGCGACAGGTCATCGAGATCTTCCCAGGATGCGAACCTGCCTATGCCGAACTTGCTACCGCTCAGATGGGCCAGGGCCGGCACGACGACGCATACACGATGCTGAGCATGGTCCTCCGGCGAAGCCCGCAGTCGGTTCCTATCGCCCTGAATCTGGCGATCGCGGCGAAGCGCACTGGGCGGGACGACGAGGCGCAGCGTCTGGCAAAACAGGTCCGTGAGGCCGCCGGTCCCGGCAACATCGAAATAGAGAAGGCGCTGAGCCAAATCGAGGGGCTGTGACACTCGCCCCCATGTAGCGAGTCTGGATAATCGGCATGCTGATTTTGGCCACGGCCATCGGGTTTGGAGCGCTGGGCGCGGCCCAGGCCGCGCCGTCCCCGCCGCTTGAACTCTTTCCGCTCTACGCCGGGCCGGCCGCATTCAACGCGGAACCGGGCGAGCGGATGCGGCTCGGGTCGTTTGTGCCGCATCCCTGGGAAGTTCAGGACCTGATTGCCGCCGGGGTGTCGCTGTTTGTGGCCGAAACCGAAGAGTTGGGGCCGCCGGACTCCGAAGACCCGAGGTTCAATTGGGACCTGTTCGCGGCGCAGCGAGAGTCCATCGGCGAACAGGGCGGCGGGTGGGCGCTGTCCGCCTACACAACTTTCCCGGCCTTCGACGACAGTCTGATTGTGGGTGAAGGGACGGTGAACCTGCTTAACGGAGAGTGGATCCCGGCCTGGTCTCCCTGGAACCAGGAACGCATCCGATGGTCGGCCGAGAAGTTCGGCGAGATCAACCGGCGGTTTCCGCGCCTGGAGGCGCTCACCATCGGGGTCTTCGGCGAGTATGGGGATGCGTCGCTTTTCACCGGACAGGCGCGGCTGGACAAGGCGCAGGCCAACGTCTGGAAATCGAAACTTCATACCGAACCGCCGCTCTTCGGCTTCTGGTGCGGAGACCCAAAGGCGCTGGAGAGTTGGAGGCGGTTTCTCGTCGCGCGCCACGATTCCGTAGGGCAGGCCTACACGGACTGGGGGATGGACCCCGCGGAAATGCCCGAACTGCCGCGCCCGGTTGACCCGAAATACCCGTACGTTGCCCGCATCGAGTTTATGGAGTGGTACCGGGCCGGCATACCGGCGCTGGTTTCCAGCCTCAGCGGCATCGCTTCCGAGATCTTTACCGAGACGCCGATTCTCGTACCGGTGGGTCCCCCCACAGACCGGCCCTATTTGGGCCTCGACGTCTTTCTGGTCGCGCAGGCCGCACATGGCAAGGCGGCGGCGCTGAAGGTGACCAACGTCGGCTTCTACACTTTCGCGCTCGACTGGGCGATGTCGCTGGGACGCATACGGGGGGCGGCGCGGGCCGCCGGACTCCCGCTCTGGACCGAAGCGCCGACCGTCGGCGGAGCGCGCGACTTCAACCAGCGCCTTTTCGAAGCGCTTTCGTTGGGGTCGCGGGGACACATTGACTGGCCCCAAGCGCTTCGCGCGCGGCGAACCGACTTGACGCGGATATTGCCGCACCTCGAATACGCCGAGCCGCAATGCGACGTGGCGGTTCTGCACCCGACCTCGTCGCATGTTTTGAGGCCGTCACAGCCGGCGCCTCTGCTCATGCTGCGCGGGCTTGTAGAACTGAGGGATTACCTGGACTTCGATGTGCTCGAAGAGTCGGCGGTGGCCGAAGGCGCCCTGCGAAACTACCGAGTTGCGGTGCTATTCGAGGGCACGGTGTGGAACCCCAGGACACTGTCGGCGCTGCGCCGGTGGGTCACCGCCGGCGGAGTACTGCTTGCCTACGACTTCGGCAAAATGGCCGATCCGCTCGGCAACACAGCCGTTTACCAGGAGTTGTTCGGGTTCGCCTCCCGGCTGGCGCCCGCGAAGCCAACGGACCGATGGGTCGGAGATATTCCGGAAGCGTATCGCATACCCATCGGTGATATGGGGGGTGACGAGTTCCTGCTGGGCCGCTGGGGACCGGCGGAAGGCGGCGGCCGGCCGGCCTATAACGGCGCTCAGCTCAGGCTGCCGGTGCGGAAACCGGCGGACCTGACCGTAACGGTGTCGTTCACTCAGGCCCAGGAGCCGACTCGCGTTCTGGACATCCTTCTCGACGGCCGGAAAGTGGCGGGGCTCACGCTGGAAGGCGGCCTTTCACGCTTCCAGTTCTTGGTTGATAAGCGGAGGATCTCCGGGGACACGCTGAGGCTCGGCTTCGCCGGCATGGGCTCGCGCGAGGCCGTGCGCGTGGCTTCCGTGGAGGTGGCGGAAGAGGGCGTGGAGGGTGAGCCGGGGCTCTTGAGCGGCTGGTTTGAGGCGCCTGTTGACATCGGCGTCGTGCGGTCCAGTTGGTCCCGGCGGTTCGGCGAAGGCCGCGTCATCTTCTTCCCCGGCCGCCGCGACCTGTGGAAGCAGTACATCTCCGTGGTCCGGCACGCGGTTTACCGCCTCTCCCGGATCGAAACTGGGAGAGAGAATGCCCGGCTCCTGGACGACCGTCGCGACGGACTGTATATGACCGATCTAAGGACCCGGGTCGCCCTGTTCAACTCGACGGAGCGCGCGGTCGCCGTGTCATTGCCGGGGCCGAGGGCGAAGGACGCCGATGTGACGGTGCCGGCCGGGCGGCTGGTCATCGCCTCGGCGGAGCCACCAGTTGTCCACATCCTGATTCAGTGCGAGGAGTTCTCCAAACCGGGGGATGCCCGCAAGATTAGGTTTGCGGTCGCAAAGCCGAGAGCCGCCGTCAACGCAGTGCGGGTTGCGGCCGGCGGATTCATCGAGACGGTCGTGACAGTGCCTCGCGCCGGGCGCTACCGGCTGTTTGCCCGCACCTTTAAGCGGGGCCGTCCGGCCACGGTCCGGTTCTCCGCCGGCGAGGTTGACAGCGCGCCGGTGAGCGCGGAGTTCGGGCTCGGGGACGTCTACCTGGCCGGCGAGTTCGACCTTGAAAGGGGCCAGACGACCCTTCGGTTGAGTTCGGATGAGGGGTTCGTGGCCGACCTTGTGGTCCTGACGGACGCGCCGCATGTGGTCGGCTACCGGGTCGGGCGCAACTGACGCAGGCAGGTGAACGTGCCGGGGTGTCGAACCCGTCAATGTAAACAGGTTGGGCGCCGAGGGCGCCCCGTGGCCGGAACTTGACAGACGTGCGCGAGTTCGGCTACCCTGAACCGGCGCTCTGAGCGCCCGAGAGGAGGGGAACGACGTGTTGCAAATTTGGAGAGAAGCCGTTCGCAGGCCGCTGGCCGCAATAGGCATCGCCCTGCTGTCCGCCACGGCCTTTGCAGTTGCATTTGCCGGTCAAGACATCAAGATCGTGAAGGCGGTCGGCAGCCCGGCCGTAACCGTGCAGTACACCGGCCTGCACGCCGTCAAGGTGGAAATCCGGGTCAACGGCGTCAGCATCGGATACCGGACCATGGACCCGAAGCAGTCCCAAGGGGAGGCGGCATTCGCGCTGAGCCTGGACAGCCTGCAGCAGGGCGATAACCTGATTGAGGCCCTGCTTTTGGACGCCGACGGCAAGGTGATCGGCACGGAGAAGACGGTGCTGACGGTTCAGAAGGGTGAAAACCTGCCTGTGTACATCACGCTCCCTCGGATGGGGGAGACGGTCCAGGGCACAGTGCAGATAAACGTAGACTTCGGCGTGCAGACACGCGACAGATACGTGTCTTTCTTCGTGGACAAGGAGTTCCGTTCGATGCGGAACTTCCCGCCATTCACCTACTATTGGGACACGAGGCGCGAACTGAACGGCTGGCATGAGATACAGGTCTGGACGTTCGACGAAACCCAGACCACGAACAAGTCGCCCTTGGTGCGTGTGTTTGTGCAGAACCCCGGAGGCCGAACCGAGCGCCCCGCGCCTCCCAAGACCGGTGAAGGAGCGGTGAGCCCGCCGCCGGTGAAGGCCGGCACGGGCACGGGCAGCCCGCTCAAGGGCCCGGGCGGTGAGCCGGGCGTTGCCGGTGGAAACATGAGCCCGCCGAGCGGTACGCCCGGCGTGACCGGGCCGGGCGTGCAGGCGCCCCTTGGCAAGTCGGCTGGACAGAAGATGGCCGCGGGAGTGCGGGCCGAGGTCGCGGGCCACCGGCTCTCGCAGCCGACCGCTGCCGCGACCGTTCCACCGGTCGCTGCGCAGCCGGAGCCGAGCGTCCCCGAGGCCGGGCCGGGCGGTCTGCTGAAGATCGGTTTCGGCACCCGCGTGAGCGCCGAAGGGCCGTACAAGATCTACCTGGACGAAGTCGAGGTCCGCTTCGACGTTCAGCCTCGGGTCACAAACGGTGTGCCGCTGACCCCGTTCCGCCACCTGTATGAGCACGCGGGCGGCACGGTTGACTGGCAGCACTTCCAGAAGGTTTGCACAGCGACCGGCCTGGGCTATGACGTGTGGCTGAAGATCGGCGACCTGTTCGCACGGGTCAACGGCAAGCCGGTGCAACTGGAGATGCCCGCGTTCATCGAGAGCGGACGCACAGTCGTTCCGCTCTCCTTCATCGAGTCCACGCTGAGCGTCGGCGTCGAATACGACCCGCAGACCGGCCACGTTCTGATAACGAAGGCCGAATCGAAAGACTGACCCGGATTTCCCGGAGAGGACCACGGGGCGGAGCGACCTCCTCCGCCCCATTCTCTTTTTGGGTTGTATGTTCGGATTGTGCGTGCGAGGCGGCGGTGCCCCTGCCCGCGTGTCCCGGTGATTTTGCTGGGTTGTCAGCCCCGCAATCCTGCGGTATGCTCAATGGCAAGACTGCCCTAACGGGCACGTGAGTATCTATCGTGCGGAGCAGGAGGGTTCTGATGAAGCGTTTCTCTTCCATATTCGCCGTCGCGCTCGCGTCGGTGGTAGTCGGTGTTCTGGTAGCGCCTCGCGAGGCTGTCGCGCAGAGGCGGATTCTCACTCTGTTCGGGTCCGTAAAGGGCGGCCAGGTGCCCAATGGCGAGGCGAGGCTCGCGTTCAACTTTTATGAATCCGACTCGGATGAGTTCCTCTATCGAACGGTCGCGACGGCTACCGTTCGCGATGGAGTGTACAGCGCCAATGTGCCGGTCGAAGGCTTGGCCGTAGGCGAGGAGTATTGGGTTATGGTAACGAGTCCCGAAGAGATGCCCAATCCGGCCGGCGGAGGCCAGCAGCGAGGTGGTGGGATCAACGGACTTGTTCTCCTCCAGGCGACTACGCCTGGAACACAGCAAACGGGCCATGTGAACATTAGCGGCACGCTGATCGCCGCATTTTTCAAAGGTGACGGCAGCGAAGTTACGAGCGTGAACGCCGATCGCCTGGACGGCCTGGATAGTAGTGCTTTTTTGCGGGTCGGTTCAGCGGCGGGAGGCGATCTGACGGCCACGTACCCTGACCCGGTCATTGACGTCGGTGCCGTCACACCACCGAAGATCAGTTTTTCAGGAGCCTCTGATGGGCAGGCGCTCACGTTCGACGGTGTTACGGTTATGTGGGGCAACCCGATTGCGGGCGGGTTCCTCCTGCCATTCTCGGCCACAGGTTCCACGATTGGACCCCTACTGGGTCTCACGAACACCCACTCCAGCGGTGTCGGCGTCCATGGAATCCACAGTTCAGCGAGCGGCACTGCCGCAGGAGTGCATGGAGAGACGCGCTCACTTTCCGGCGGCGCCGCTGGAGTGCTGGGCGAGGTGACGTCACAGAACACCGAGTTTGCCGCCGGAGTCAGGGGTATCCACCACGGACCGGGAGGCGAGGGATACGGCGTATGGGGATCTAGTGAAGCCTTCGGTGTAGGTGTGGCCGGCACGTCCAATACGGTTGGCGTGGCCGGCTACTCGGTCGACGGCTTCGGCGTCCAGAGCGAGGGCGACATGCAGGTATTGGGTGACCTGTATGTGTCGGGCTCCAAAGCCGGTTATGTGACGGACGTCGTTCTCAACGGCGGCGACTTGGCGCTGGAGACCGGCGATCTGATTGAGATCACGGGGTTTGCGGACCCCATTCAGGGCGAGGTTCCGGTCATCGTCGTTCGGTTGGCGCGGACTGCTCAATCTGCTGCAGTGCTCGGGCCGATAGATTGCGCCTTGCTACTGACGCCGATGGCCGAGAGGAAGTACTTTCCCGTTCCACGACTGGAATACGACACGCCGCAGTTCTACTTGCACAAGATGGAGGGGCCCATCGGGCCGGGCGAGTACGGCCGAGTCGTGACGCTGGGCTCCTTCAAGGCGATCAAAGTCGACGCGTCCTACGGACCGATACGCCCCGGTGACCTTCTGGTGAGTTCGCCGACTCCGGGTTACGCGATGGCGGTGCCGAGCAACCGGATCGCGGTGACGGGAACAGTGATCGGCAAAGCGCTCGGGTCGCTTCAGAAGGGCTGGGGCGAGATTCCGGTGCTGGTGCAGTCGCGGTAGGCGAGGGCACCGACACGCGTGGCATTAGGAATCAGGAGAAAACCGATGGGAAGGCTGCTCTGTATGGTCGCACTCATAGGACTCGCTTCGCTGTGCTCGGCTCAGGAGGCTGTGTACCGAAACATCGGGATCCCGACCAGTTACTTCGGTCCCGGCGCTTCGGGCACGCTCCCTGAGCGCGGCGACGAAGTAACGCTTGCGGGAACCGAACGCACCGTCACCGAAATTACTGTCTATTACATCACGGAGATCACGTCGCCGGAAGGGGGCGAAACCTTCAAGGTGCGCTTCTACGCGAACGACGGCGGCGGAGGCGAGCCCGGCACGCTTCTGTGGCAGAGCGCCGACATTCCCCTGAAAAACTTCTGGCGCGTGCACCGAGTTCCCGTTCCGAACGTGAATGTGCCGGACACATTTACGTGGACCGTCCAGTTCGCAGGGATGGCCGGCGTAGCCGGCGACCGCGCGGGCCTTCACTTCTTCGGCCCCCCCGAAATCGGTTCCAGCGCCGACAATTTTTGGCACCGCACCGACGG
>JADFGT010000169.1 GCA_022567555.1 Armatimonadota bacterium
TCGCTTGCATCGACCGCCGCATAGCGAACATCGAGACGGCGCCGCCCGCGGCCGTCGCCGTCAGCAGGCTAATGCCGAAGGCGAGGCCGCCGCTCCCGCACACCGCAGGTACCAACGCGCCACCCGCTACTCCAGCAGCGAACGCCAGCGGCAACGCGACGAGGGCACCGCGGCCCCGCCCTACGACGAGCGCAGCGCACCACGGCACGAGACCGAACGCGCCCCAGAGCGTGAGGATGCCGAGCAGGCCCAGGATTTCCCAGAACATGGCTATACGCAGTCTAATCGACAGGAAGCGAGCGAGTCCACTCGACGTCTGTCCCGCGTAGCTCCGGTAGAAGCCACCCGCTCTCTGCTGGTTCTGCCGTCTTCAGGGACACGATCCGCCACACGTCTCCCTCCGGCTCGACATCGAACGTTGCCATCCAGCGGCCCTGGGGCCGGGCGTACCCAAACCAATCTAGGGCCGCAATCCCGGTAACAGTGATGGTAAAACCCGGCCTGCCGAGCCGACGCGCGACATTTTCAACCTGCACTGCTCCGGGACCAAGATCATCGGCTGAAGCGCCTTCAGCAGTGGCGAAGAAGCGGCCAAGCCAGCCCGTAACCTCTCCGACCGTTGCATACCCCAATGCGTCACACCCGATGCAATACACACTCCAGGGCACGATATCCACCACCGTGCCCGCGGACCGGTCATCGCAGGACGGCACATCAAGGATCAGTTCCAGTGGATCGAGACAAGTGTACGGTCTCGCCTTAACATGGGCAGCGAAAAAAGAGGTGTCCGAGTCCCTCACCGCCTGCCGCAGCTCTTCCATGAAAGTGGCGAAACTAGCGGAGTAGGTGGCAGGATCTGGCTCCGGCCATGGAAAATGCCCCAACGCCAGCGCGTCTTCAACCGCATCCGGTGGTACCAGCAATAGATCGGTGAGTACCCATGGGTTCGGCATGGAATAGTCTTCTCTTGCCTTGAAGATCAAGGCCCAGCGGCCCGGCTGCGGTTCCTTCAGAATGCCCGTCACCAGGAGATGCACGACAAGAGCCCTGTCCGGAACGTCTTCTTCTCCTCCGGCATATAGTTGCAGAGCGCCCCCGCCGTACGTGTCCTTCGCCTGGCGGTCAACGGCACTAAAGATTTCCAACATGACCTGGCGAAAAATTGATGGACCCGCAAGGAAAAGCTCGCTTCGCCAGCGCTGCACGGAGATATCGCCAGGCCGCATCTGGTCAGAGTCCCCCTCACAGTCAGCTTCCGCGAGGAACGCACAGTTGAAGCGATGGGCGATGTTCTCCGAAAACCAATTCGCATCGCTCCGCTCAATCGCGTCCGCTAGCTCGCGGGCGAAGGCGGTGTCGGGCGTCTCAGCGGGAACTTCGACGGTCGGTGACGGTTGAGGGGAAGTAACGGCGGTTGCCGTATGCATCTCAGGCGGCGGGGCACCGCCATCGCCACAAGCAACAGCCAGCAGCGCCACAAACAGGAGCACCGCTGGCGAGAGATGCCAGCGGACAAGCGTCCGCCTCATCGACCCGTGTGCGGGATCTCCTGCAGCGGGATCACGGGGTCCGGCGATCCGGCTGAGTCCGCTGCAGTCGACTCGCTCGGGCTGCCGCCATTGCCACGGGCCTCCAGCTCGGCGATCACCTTGTCGCCCTCTTCGATGAGGGCCGACATGAAGTCCTTCTCGTCCACAGTCTTCACGATCTCGCCCTTGCGAAAGATCACACCCCGGCCTTTGCCGCCGGCGATGCCCAGGTCGGCCATCTTCGCCTCGCCCGGGCCGTTCACCACGCAGCCCATCACCGCCACAGTGATCGGCTTGCCCAGCTTCTGGAAGTGCGCCTCGACCTCGTTCGCGAGCGGGATCAGCTCGATCTCGATGCGGCCGCAGGTGGGGCAAGCGACCAGCGTCGGCCCGCGCTGGCGCAGGTTGAGCGAGGCGAGGATGTCCCAGCAGACGGGCACCTCTTCCTTGGGGTCCGCCGCCAGCGACACCCGGATCGTGTCGCCGATGCCCTCGGCGAGGAGGATGCCAATGCCGATGGCGCTGCGCACCGACCCCGCGCGCGGCGTGCCCGCCTCGGTCACGCCCAGGTGGAAGGGGTACGGCACCTTCGGTGCCAGCTCCCGATAGGCCGCCACCATCGTCGGCACGTCAAAGGCCTTAAGCGAGATCTTGATCAGGTCGAAATCCTGCTCCTCCAGCAGGCCGATCTCCCAGAGCGCAGCGTCTACCATGCGCCGAGATGTCGTCGGCGGTAGCTCGCCTTCCTCCAGCGCCGGTATCGGCGGCAGGCTACCTGCGTTCACGCCGACGCGGATGGGCGTGCCGCGCGCCTTCGCCTCGCGGACGACGGTGCGCACCTTCTCGGGGTCGCGGATGTTGCCGGGGTTGAGGCGCAGGCCGTGGATGTCGGCCTTGAGCGAGGCCAGCGCCCAGCGATAGTCGAAGTGGATATCGGCGATGAGCGGAGTCGGCGTCCGCCGCACGATCTCGGGCAGCGCCGCGGCCGCCGCCTTGTCGGGCACGGCGATGCGGACGATCTCGCAGCCGACCTCTGTCAGCTCGCCGATCTGGCGAAGCGTGGCCTCGACATCGGCGGTATCGGTCGCCGTCATCGACTGGACAACGATCGGGGCATCGCCGC
>JADFGT010000170.1 GCA_022567555.1 Armatimonadota bacterium
CTGGAAGCGCGGCGAGTATCGCGACATTCTGGTTTTCTACTGCGACCGCGAGAGTTGGGGCGCGGCATCGGCGGCGACATAAAGACGAAGGACCGGTATATGATATACGACTCCTTCATACGGAAACGCTGGGGCCCGTACGAAGGTTAGTCGAGGCACGACCGCGCCGCCGCCGAGAGACTGCGAAACTTCGAGGCTCTCGGCAGCGTATTGGGGGCAGACCAATGTATCATTCCGTTCGCACCTTTCACCGATGGGTCGGCATCACAGCCGCCCTCTTCCTCGTCGTCATCGCCGGGTCCGGGTTCCTTCTCGCGACGAAAGACTCCTTCTCATGGGTAAAGCCGCCGACGCGCGAGGGCTCGCCCATCGAAGACCTCGGCGAGTTGGTTTCGATACAGCTGGCCACGGAAGCGGCCTTCGCTGCGGGGCTTGCGGACCTTCAGTCAACGTCCGACATCGATCGGGTTGATTACCGCCCGGCCCAAAACGTCTACAAGATCCGCAGCCGCAGGGGCTACCACGAGGTTCAGGTGTGCGGAAAGACCGGAGAGGTGCTGCAGGTGGCGCAGCGGAACGACCAATTGGTAGAAGACATCCATGACATGAGTTACTTCGCGGAAATTCTGCACACCTACTGGCTGCCGGCGGTCTCGGTGCTTCTGTTTTCGATGGCAATCACGGGCGTGACGATTTTCACCGTGCCCATCGTGCGGCGCATACGGTTTCGGCGGAAGTATAAAGGTTAGGGCCCGATCAACCGGATGCGAGCGTTTCGTCCGGCAGTTTTGTCACAGCCATATCCTCCCGTCTCCCCGAAGGCACGATTCACGTGGTGCACAACGCCTACTCGCCCATTTCAGGGCACGCCTGCCATATCAGGGGTGCCCTTTCTGCTCGATACCACCAGAGCGTCAATCGGCACGCCGCGCGCGCGGAAACCGGGCTGCGCCAAACTATCGGACGAACATGGTTCACTCACATACGATTTCGCTTCCGACCAAAGGCAACGACGACATGCAGGACGTTACGGATCATGCCCAAGATGCCCTGCGAGACAGCGGACTGTCGTCCGGGCTCCTGAACGTCTTTGTTGTCGGTTCGACCGCCGCAGTCACAACAATCGAGTTCGAACCGGGCCTTGAGCGCGACATCTCCGTCGCTATGGAGAGGCTCGCCCCCCGCGACGCTCACTACGAACATGAGGCGCGATGGCGGGACGACAACGGGCACTCGCACATCCGCGCCTCGCTGATCGGCCCATCCGTCACCGTGCCGTTCATGAATGGCGAACTGGCCCTCGGGAGATGGCAGCAGATTGTGCTCATTGACTTCGACACGCGCGCCCGCGACCGGACTATTATCGTGCAGGTGGTGGGCGAGTAGGCGCGCCGGGCCGGCATGTGCGCGACTGCGATATGGTATGCGGGCCGGCGGACTGTCGCCGGCTGCGTCGTTTGGGCGCGCCCATCCGTCCTACACATTGGAAGATAGGGAGGAGAGGAATGGGAACTCAATCGCCTTACCCCCGTCCACAGCCCCAGGGCGTGCCGTTCGCGGCGGACAAAGTCATCGGCATCATCATCATGGTGCTCGCCGCCTGCGGCGTGATTCTCGGTATTATGCTAACGGCCGGCGGAGGACTCTTCAGCGAAGCGTTCGAGCAGGCGGCAGCTCAGGAAGGCGCGACGGCGGAAGAGGCGGCGGTCGCCGGCATGATGGGGATCGGAGTCGCGCTCGCCGGCGTCCTCATAATAGTCATGAGCGGGGTGAGCATCGCCATCGGTTGGGGCGTGATGAAAAGCGCACGGTGGGCTTTCATCCTGGGCGCCGTCTGGTATGGCATCGGTGCGCTGCTGAACCTGGTCACCCTGAACCCGGTCGTCGTCATCCCGGCTGCCCTGGTCGTCTACTGCATCCTGCGTCTGAATGGAACCTGGGGCCCAAAACCCGCGTGATATGCGGCCGTCCCAAGAACATGGGAGGCCTGCGCGCACGGGATCAGCCGGAAACGCGCACGTAGGTCCCCAAGAAGCCGCGCCGGTATAAGCGCGCCGCCGACCTCGGGCACAGCGCCAGCTGGATCTGCAATGAGTTGGGCATCCCCCCCCTGCTGGGTGTTCGCGGACACGACGTAGACCCAAAAACCTGGCAATGGCCGGGATTCGACTCCAGCGACATAAGGAGGTTCGAGGAGAGCCTGCGGAAGCAAACGGTTGACGCGATCGAGTCGCTCTTCGAGGCGGCGTAACCGCACGGTCAGCTTAAGCCCAGCCCGTCGCTTCACCAGATGGGACGCCCGATTCAACCCGGTGGATTCGGGCCACTACAGACTGCTGCGACCTACTCGTCGTTGTAGCCTTCGAAGCCTTGATCGCGTTCGGCGCGTTGGTCTTCCAGCGCCTCCGCTATTTCTATGTCTCTGGCGATCACACCCTTGTCGCCCGACTTGCTCGGCAACGATTCGCTCGGCGGGCTGCCGCATCCGAAGATGAACGCAGCGGCAACAAACACCGGATTCAGTATGAGACGGAAGGTTTTTGTGCGCATTAGCGGCCCCAATCATATTTCGGAAGTTTCGCTCACCGGCCACAGCGTCCGTGCGCACTTCGCATGGCGCAGTTCGTGTCGGGAGCCCA
>JADFGT010000020.1 GCA_022567555.1 Armatimonadota bacterium
TGGGGGGTGGGGGGGGGGGGGGGTGGGTCCGCCGGAAGGCGTGCGTTGTGGGTGCTATCGGGTCGCCCGGCGCAGTGCAGCGCGTGCGAGAATCCGCGTTGAGTCGAGCGTGGGCAGCGGCGAGTCGCCTTCGCCGATGAGTAGCGGAATCTCCGTGCAGCCGAGCACGACCGCATCGCACCCTTTATCTTTTAGGCGTCGGATCACGCCGCTGAAATAGTCGCGCGAACTCTCTGTAAAACGTCCGTAGACCAGTTCGTCAAAAATGATTTGATTGATCCGGCCGCGTTCCAGTTGCTCAGGGGTCTCGTGCTCAATTCCTATTGCGGACAGTTTCATCGCATAAACCGGACCCTCCATCAGATAGCGCGTTCCCAGAACGCCGACGCGTTTGAAGCCTCTCTGTTCGGCATCCGACGCGACCTCTTCGGCAATGTGCAGCCAGGGGAGCGGCGAGCGCTCCGCAACCCAATCGAAGGACTGATGAACGGTGTTGTCGGGGCAGGCAATGAAATCCGCGCCGATCCCCGCCAGTTTCTGCGCAGACGAGAGCATTAGTCGCCCGACGTCCTCCCAATCACCGGTCTCTATGCCGCGCATATACTCGCTGAGCGGGTGAGTGTGCATGCTGACCTCCGGGTGGGCGTGCCGGCCCATCAGTTCCGCTCCATCCGTGCAGATTGTGCGGTAGCACAGCGCCGCGCCTTCAGCGCTCACTCCCACGATCCCTATGTGCTCTGCCATTTGTTCGCTCGCCCGCCGGTGCCGGGTCTATCCACGGAGCGGCCCTACTTTGCGGAAAGGCCGTCCGTGAAGCCTTTGAACGCTTCAACTATTTCTGCGCCGTGATACAACTCCATTTCGTTGTGCCCTCCGTCGTCGAAACTGACAAACGTCTTCGGTTCGTTTGCGGCCCGGTACAGCCGTTCTCCCAACGAGAAAGGGATTATGTTGTCGTCGCGCGCGTGTATGATCAGTATGGGTGACGTGATCCGCGCGATCTTCTCTTCGTTATCGAACCGCGTCCGGATTAGTTTGTACGCCGGGAAGAGCGACATGATCTCGCGCGCCATGTCGCGGGCGTTGGTAAACGCCGATTGGAGGATAAGACCGCCGCATTCAAACCGCGATGCCAAATGACACGCGGGCGCACTGCCGAGCGACTTGCCATAAACGACGATCCGTTCGGGTGGGACTCCCCGATCCTGCGTCAAGTATCGGTAGGCAGCGTCGGCGTCTCGATACAGCCCTTCCTCGGTTGGCTTGCCTTCGCTCTTGCCATATCCGCGATAGTCAATCAGGAAAACGTTCGCAGGCAGGGCGGCAAGCTGCGTCATCCAATCGAAGCGGTGCGTAATGTTGCCGGCATTCCCATGAAGAAAGAGGATCGTGATTTCCGCGTCCTCCGCCGGCAAATACCACCCGTGCAGTTTGACACCGTCGGAGGCTTCGAAGAAGACGTCCTCGACCGGGACCTCGGCACGCGCGGGGGCATCCCAATCGCCTTCGGGATACTTCTCCGGAAAGTATATCAGTTTGTCTTCAAACAGCATCGTTACAACGCTCAAGAGAAGAACGAGCGCGGACCCGTAGACCCCCGCCCGCAAGACCCCCCGAATCCATTTTGGCGGTTTCTTAGTCACGAGAGCCCTCGAACCAGGATATCGCGGACCAGGGCGTGCAGGCCGGGACACTTGCTTTCCCTGGATCCGGCGACGTTCAGCACATGCACATCTTGGCCGGCAAGCCAACTCCTCAACATTGCCGCCGCCTCATCGATCCCTGTTTTCTCTAAGTCTATCCGCAACAGGGGCTTGCCGCGCGCTTGCGCGACCTCGACGGTGTAAGCGCTGCCCCCGGTGGGCGGCCCCTTTGTGAACAGGACAGTCCCGTCGGCATCTACTACGTTGCGTTCCGTGCGCACATCGGATATCTCGCTTTCGGTCTCCTGCAGTTGGTAGCGAACCGGGATTACGCCGTCCTCGGCGAGGCGGCCCTTGGGGCACCACCCGCCGTGCGGGACCCCGAGTTCTATGGCGGCGTCCAACCCGCCCCGGTCGGCGCCCGTCTGGCCTCCGGAGATGATTCTTGCCACGGTCACACCGGCTGCATCGCGCTCTGGGCTCATTCTCGCGTTGGTGATTCTCGCGGCGCAGCACTTCGGTCGGCGCCTATCGGCGCTTCCTTCGCGAGGTGCTCGATCCGCGCGGCTAAGCGGCGCCCTTGTTCGGGTGAAAGGCCCGCCCGAATCCCCGCGGTACCGAGGGAGATGAGGAGGCGTCTTCGCTCATCGACCTTTGGGAATGTACGGACCGCCGCGAGCAGTTTTTCCGCGACCCGCTCGAGCCGCTCAGGTTGGCGGGACATGCCGAGTTCATGCAACACCCTTTGCAGGGCCCGATACCTATGCGTGTCGCTCTCGATTGCTTGAACCGTCTCGACGGCGCGTTCGTCTTCGCCGAGTTTCACGAAAGTCTCGGCAATCCGCTGCAGCGACGTCTGTGAATTGATCTGTTGTGCGGCGGAGAGCGCCTCGGTCAACACGGAGACGGCCTGCCGTTTCTGGCCTACCTCGGCAAGCGCCGAAGCCGCCGCGACGAGGGAGGTTATCCGCAGTGGCAGAGAGACGAAGGACCGCGCCATCTCCAGCGCGCGCTCTTCGTTCCCCGCGCGCACCAAGGCGTTCGGCGCCGCCGCGAGCACCAGGTTCCGCACGCCCGGCGGTTCGAGCGTTTCGGTGACATGCAACAGTATTGCCAGAAATTCTGAGGGCAATGGCTTCCCGCCGGTGCGGCCGTGCGTATCGAGGATGTGCCTGAGAACCATATCGGCCGCAGGACCTAAGGAGCGCGCAACCTCCATGGTCTCCGTGAACGTCTCGATCGCCGCCTGCATGTCCCCAACGTCTATTAGGGCCTGTCCGATACTCGCCATATCCCGGACTCGCATGGACGGAATACTGGTAGAGCGCGCGGCCTTCAACAGCGTCTCCGAAACTTCTCGCAGAGTTTCTGCCTTGCCCGAACGGGCGAGTTCTCGAGCGACGGCCGGCGCAGGCGAAAGCTGCCAGAAAATGTAACTTGGGGGGAGCGATGCCGCCGCTTTGACGGCACTTTGAATGTCACCTGCCTTTACAAAGCCCGAGGCGACTTGACTGAGCGCTGTTCGGTGGCCGCGAAAGTCCTTCGGCTGCATGGCCGCGTCGAGTGCCTCCTTCAAGACGAGGCGCGCCATCGCGCCTTGGTCTTGGTCGGCAAGATGCCACCCTATCCAGCCCAGGTACCAGGCCTTCACCGTGGCGTTTTCTATGCCGAGCGCGGCATCCACCTCTTCGGCCCAAACGGAGCGTGCCAACCACGGGTGGCCCGCGCTGACCAGGCCGGCGGTCACCCGGCGCATGGCCTCACGACGGCTCGGCACAACACCACTTCCGCCGAAGACGTTTCCCACGGGCGCTATGGACTTAGCGGCGGCAAGCGCTTCATCGAGAACTTCCCGGGCGCCGTCCCGGTCGCCTTGCTGGGCCAGCGCCTCGCCGACTGCCGCCAATGCGCTGACCCGTTTGAGGGCCTGGTACTCACGCCTCGGAACACCGGGGGAGCCTGGTCTGACTTGATGCCCGGGCGGTGGCCCGATGGCCCTGGCCGCCTCGAGCGCAGGGCCGGTCCGGCCGGTTTTGGCCAAGAGCCTTGCGATGAGGGCGAGGCAAAGTGAGGAATCCTCCTGCGTAAGCCCGGACATAACCGTGTCGAGCGCCTCCTGGAGGACCTTGGCGGCCAGTTCATGGTCGTTCTTCTCAATCAAGGGGTTTGCTATCCGTATGAACATCCCGACTCTACGAGGGGTGTCCTCGATCATCCGTGTGAAAAAGATGGCGAGTTCGGGGCGCCCCGCGTCGGAATAAGCCAACGCGATGGACTCAATCCTCTCGTCCCGAGCCCGAGGGTCATCGAAAGATGCCGCGATCCGCCAAAGAACTTCCTCAAGGCTCGGGAGATCGACCTCTTGGTAGAGTTTCCCGCCGACCGCGTTTTTCGGCCGCGTCTCCTCGCGGGAATCTTCATGCGCCTGCGACGCCGCGTACGGGGCGAGGGCAAGGAGCATTACAATCGGCAATCGCAAGATCGCATGGCCATTCGCCGTCATCACTTCATCAGACCTCCCCACGCCTACTCATCTGACATCTCATCCTTACCTGTGGATCGTCTTGTGGAGATAGGGCGCGGGCTCCGCGATTCAGAGGCCCAACGTCGGGCCAAGCCCGCAGCAATCTCCTCCAGAAGCCGCTCGTCGGAGGCGTCGAATGCGCCGATTGAGTGCGAATCAATGTCTATCTGTCCCAGCACGCGCTCGCCGTCTCGGATCAGCACCACGATCTCAGACCGGGTCCTGATGTCGCATGAGAGATAGTTGGGAATATTCGTGACGTCCGCGACGACCAGGTTTCGGCCCTCCGCGACCGCGGTGCCGCACACGCCGCGACCGACGGGTATGCGCGTACGTTTGGTGGGCTCCCCGACGAACTCATCAAGAACAAGGGAGTCGCCCTCCAGGCGGTAAACCCCGCACCAGTCGTACCCTTCGAGGCCGCTGGCGAGTTGCATCGCGAACTTGCGGAGTTCGGCCCCGTGCAGTTCACTCGCCTTCAAACCATCGAGAAGGCTCGCCGCCTCGCTTGGCCCGGTCATGCCGCAAGAATACTCCGTGGCCGGGAAGGCGGACCGCCGAGGCGCGTCGTTATGTTCCGTCCGGATGGTCCGGGCGACTCTCGGCCGCGGCGGCCGGAGACGTGCCCAATTGACGAGTCGCCGCTACATCGGATGGGCGTGTCCAAGTTGACGAGTCGCCGATGCGTGGGGCGGGCGTGCCCGGCTCAACAGTTGCTGGTCAACGCGACGTATTCCGGGTCATCTTGCCACTCCCGCTCGAATTTCAGAAACTCATAATAGCCGCACCGCGCGGACTTGGGGTAATCCCGACACGCTTTTGGCCGCGCTCCGTAGACGCCGCACATCCGGGTCTCGCTGTCGAGAAACTGACATACCGTGCCGAAGTGTTCATCCTTCTTGTGGCGCAATATGATCTCGCCCTTCTCTTCGCCCTTCTTCGTGTACTTCTTCTTGAACTCCCGCTGGCTGATTGCGAAGGACTTTGCCAAGCGGCGGAGGTCATGGGGCGTGACCTCGATGCGTTCATACGAGCAACAGTAGGCCGGGCACTTGGCACAGTTATAGAAGACCTTGAGCGGCTTCCTCATCGCGCGCCATTGTAACCTGTTTCTCACGGCATACGCTATCGCTCGAGTTGGGGCCTCTCTCCGGTCGTGCGGGCCTCGGCAGAGATCGCCCCACCAGGTGGCCCGCGCTGTTCAGGGAGGGGCAATCTCGGGATCGGCAAGTGAGCCTTGCCTCTGGTGTACACTCACACAGTGCGCCTCGGGTTCGTGATAGACCAGACGGCATGCATCGGCTGCCATGCCTGCACCGTTGCGTGCAAGGCGGAAAACGACGTGCCGGTCGGCAGTTTCCGAACGTGGGTCACGCAACTGGAGCGGGGCGTCTATCCGGATGTAAAACGCTCCTTCTTGGTTCAACGGTGCAATCAGTGCACCGACGCCCCCTGCGTGACGATCTGTCCGGTCAATGCGCTGATCAAACGGCCGGACGGCATCGTGGACGTGGACCGTGACCTCTGTATAGGCTGCCGGGCATGCATGCAGGCATGCCCCTACGACGCGATCTACATGAACGACGGTCACGGCGCGGTCGAAAAATGCCATTTCTGCGCCCACCGCGTGGATAGGGGTCTTGAGCCCGCGTGCGTTACGGTCTGCCCCGTCAGCGCGATCATCCCGGGCGATTTGGACGATCCGAGGTCGAAGGCGTCGCAACTCATCCGGAACGTCGGCACTACCGTACGCCGGCCCGAACAAGGCACTGGGCCGAACGTGTTTTACATCGGCGCCGACGAAGCCGCCCTCAAGCCCGGGTCGGCGGCGAGGCCGAATACGTACTTCTGCAGCGAGCGGCCGCCGCAAGAGCCGAAAGAATGGCCGGACTCCCTCCCACTCGAAAAGGATACGATTGTCGTGCACGATGTGGCCCACCGGGTCGAGTGGGGGTGGCCGGTCGCCCTCTACATGGTCACAAAGGGGATAGCCGCCGGCGTTATGATGCTCGCGCCCTTTGTGGCGGCGTTCGGAGTATCGGGGTTTGCGGCGAATTTCGGTCCAGAGATCTTAGCCCTCGCCTTCACGTCGGTCACGACGTTCCTGCTGATAGAGGATCTGGCGCGACCGAAGCTGTTTTACAGGTTGCTGACGCGGGCGAACGGCCGCAGTTGGCTGGTGAAGGGCGCGGTCGTACTCGGGGCGTTCACGCTGCTCGTCCTGTTATCGCTGGCCGCACGATTCGCTGGGCTGTCGTTTGCGGCCGATATCCTCAGGTGGGCTTCGGCCGCGCTGGCGGTGGGAGTCGCCGGATATACGGCCTTTCTGTACGCTCAATGCAAAGGACGGGACCTGTGGGAAAGCCCTCTGCTTCTGCCGCATCTCCTGGTGCAGGCAATCTTGTGCGGGAGCGCGGTGCTCACTCTGCCGTTCAGCGGCGGCGGAGCGGCTGTGTCCGTGTTCGTGGCGAGTTGCCTGGCACATGCCGCTCTCGCTCTGCTCGAACGTCACAGGAGACAAGAGACCGACAACGCGCGGCAGGCCGCGGCGTTCCTCGGGACGGTGACATTGGGGCCGTTTCGGGCCTTTCGGGACGGCTTGATAATCGGGGTCGCCCTGCCCATCCTTCTGGTCTTCGTCGCACCCGTGGCAGCCGCGGTCTTGGCGCTCTTAGGCCTCTTTCTATACGAGCACGCCTACGTGCGGGCGGCTCAACTTCCACCACTGTCCTAGGCCAAGCAATGGAGAAAGCACAGCGACACATGAATACCACCAGAGTAGAACCGAGGAGGTGTTAGCATGCGCGCCCATGACCCCGAAAAGATGAACGTGACTCCGCTCGCGTCCTTCCCGCCGGTCTCCGAGTGGGACGACTGGATGGAGTACGACCCAAACGCATGGCCGAAAAAGGTCGAGAAGCGATACATGCTGGTGCCGACCACCTGCTTCAACTGCGAGGCCGCATGCGGCCTCATCGCCTATGTCGACAAAGATACGCTCAAGGTCAGGAAACTCGAAGGCAACCCGCACCACCCCGGCTCGCGCGGAAAGAACTGCGCGAAGGGTCCGGCGACCATCAACCAGATCAACGACCCGAATCGGATCCTTTATCCTCTAAAGAGGGTCGGGCCGCGCGGGTCCGGAAAGTTTGAACGGACGACGTGGGATGAAGTGCTTGATGTTCTCGCCGCCAAGATACGGAAGGCTATCGTTGACGGCAGGAGAACGGAGATCATGTACCACGTCGGCCGCGCGGGCGAGGACGGCTACGTGCGGCGAGTGCTAAAGTCGTGGGGAGTTGACGGGCACAATTCCCACACGAACGTCTGTTCGTCATCCGCACGCATCGGGTATGCGCTTTGGTCCGGAGCGGACCGTCCATCGCCCGATCACGAGCACGCCAAGTTCATGCTTCTGCTTTCATCTCATTTAGAGACCGGGCATTACTTCAACCCGCACGCGCAGCGGATTATCGAGGGCAAAACGAAGGGCGCGAAGCTGTGCGTAATAGATGTGCGGCTTTCAAACACCGCCTCCAAAGCGGACTATTGGCTTTCGCCGTGGCCGGGAACGGAAGCGATGTTGTTGCTTTCCATGGCTCACGTGATTCTCGAAGAAGGCCTGTTTAACCGGGCGTTTCTTCGGCAATGGGTGGACTGGCGCGGTTTCATGGCGGCGACCTGCCCTGACGCAGAACCGACGTTCGATCGCTTCATTCAGGAACTGAAGAATCATTACGCATTCGCGACCCCCGAGGCCGCATCGGAGGAGTGCGGGGTCGAGGCCGGGATGATCCGTGAAATAGCAAGAGAGATCGGAAAAGCGGGCAGCGCGTTGGCGACTCACGTCTGGAGGAACGCGGCGGCCGGAAACCTAGGCGGCTGGCAGGTCTCCCGCTGCCTTCAGTTCCTTGTCGTTCTAATGGGCGCGGTCGGAGCGAAGGGAGGAACGAATCTGAACGTTGACAACAAGTTCGTGCCGCCTCCGTTCCTAACCCCTCCCCCACAGAACGCGTGGAGCGAACTCCTGTATCCATTGGAATACCCGCTCGCCTATCATGAGATGTCATATCTGCTGCCGCACTTTTTGTTAGAGGGCCGAGGGAAGATAGCGACCTACTTCACCCGCGTCTATAACCCGGTGTGGACAAATCCGGACGGAATGTTGTGGGAGCGGGTGCTGAAAGACGAATCGAAGATCGAATTGCACGCCGCGCTGACGCCTGTGTGGAACGAGACCGCGCAGTATGCGGATTACGTTCTGCCCATGGGCAACGGCGCCGAACGGCATGACCTGATGAGCCAGGAGACGCACGCCGCGAAATGGATCAGTTTTCGCCAGCCGGTGCTGCGGGTTGCGCGTGAGCGCCTGGGCGAGACGTTCAATGCAACCCACGAAGCGAACCCTGGAGAGGTATGGGAAGAGGACGAGTTCTGGATTGAACTTTCCTGGAGGATTGACGCCGACGGTTCATTGGGCATCCGTCAATACTATGAATCGCCGTATAGGCCGGGCGAGAAGATCACGGTGGAAGAGTATTACCGGTGGATCTTCGAGAACTCGGTTCCGGGGTTGCCGGAGGAGGCCGCAAAGCACGGATTGACGCCGCTTGAATACATGCGGAAGTTCGGCGCTTTCCTCGTAGAGGAGGAAGCATACAATGGCCACCTTGCAAAGGTTACGGATGAAGTGGCGGCGAATGCCGAGGCACGCGAAGACGGCACAATCGTCATAGACGGCAAACCCGCCGGCATTATGTTCGAGGGCGAGCCGAGGATAGGATTCGGGACTCCGTCTAAGAGACTTGAGGTTTACAGCCGGACGATGGCCGAGTGGGGTTGGCCGGAATGGAGCCTGCCGGAATACATCGAAAGCCATGTTCACCGAAGGCATATGGACACTGAGAAAGGTGAGTATGTTCTCGTCCCTACTTTCCGTCTGCCCACGCTGATTCACACGCGGTCGGCGAACGCGAAGTGGCTTTACGAGCTGGCGAACACGAACCCAATTTGGGTGCATACTCAGGACGCGGAGCGCCTTGGAGTCCAGACAGGGGATCTCGTCCGGGTGACCACGCGTATCGGCTATTTCGTCAACAAGGTTTGGGTTACCGAAGGGATGCGCCCCGGAGTGATTGCATGTTCTCACCACCTCGGCCGATGGCGACTCTTCGACAACACCGGCGTTGATCGCTGGGCGAGTTCCAAAGTGATACGCGAAGAGGTCGAGCCCGGCGTCTTTCGTTTCCGCAAGATCGAAGGTATCGCACCCTACGATAGCGAAGATGCTGACACCCGGCGGATCTGGTGGACGGACGGAGGCGTCCATCAGAACCTCACGTTCCCGGTGCAGCCCGACCCGGTCTCAGGTCAGCACTGCTGGCACCAGCGGGTCACAGTCGTCCAGGCTCACGCCGGCGATAAATACGGCGACGTGCTCGTAGACACGAACAAGTCAATGGACGTCTACCGCGAATGGCTCGCGCTGACCCGTCCCGCGCCTGGACCCGGCGGTCTGCGTAGACCGCTCTGGTTCTCCCGGTCCATGAGGCCCGTCGAAGCCGCCTACCGAGCGGAACCTGAAGAGAAGCCCGGTGGTCGTGAGACCGAGTGAGCTGGGCTCAGGCAGACCCCGGAATGACACAGATACAGGTTCAGAACGGCGGCGGACGAAAGAAGGTAACGCACGAGTGGGCCGAGACGTCATTGAGAATGGAGGAGCCTCTGTGGGCGCGGCGCGGTGCGCCGGCAGGGGTCCGGCAACCTAAGGTATAAGGAGGACTGTCATGTTCGGTAACAGATTTACTCGCTTGGGGCTGGTCGGCCTGTTCGCCCTGGCTCTTGGAAGTTCCGCGTTCGCACACCGGTTCATCGTGATTCAGCCGATGAACTCCAATGCCGGGTTCGGGTTCGGCCAGCGCCAGTACCCGGGCGGCTACGCATACCAGAACCCGTTCTTGTACGGCCCGTTCATCAGTCCGTTCGTCATCATCCAGCCGAGCATGCATACGTCCGAGGTCGGCCTGCCGCTGCACTTCAGCGACAGGTACACGATGCGCGGCGGCTACAGCATCGGCCTCAACCCGTCGGGATTCTACTTCGCCGACCCGAGGTCCATCGAATACAGCGGGCCTTTCACGCACCAACACCAGCAGGGTGTCCCGATACACTTCAGTGACCGGTACACGCGGCGCGGCGGATACTATTTCGGCCTGGACCCCTGGGGGTTCTACTTCGTGCAGCCCCAGCCCCGGTTTCGTGAACGTGAGAGCCACCACGGCGGCGGATAGATTCCGTTAGCAGCTGTTTGACGGCAAAACACCCGACAGTCCTCAACGGACTGCCGGGTGTTTGCACGATAGTCTCAGGTTAATGCCTTTGCCGTCGTAACGCTCCTTCACGGGGTACATGCTAACCCGTTTGCAGCGGTTTCATTAATCTTTTCGCCACTCGCTTCGCGGAGACGTCGCGAATGAAAAGGCCGCCACGTCAGCCCAGCAGGTTCTCCAGCCCCACAACGAGACCCTTGTGCCCCTGGAAGTTCCGCAGCGCCAAAAGAACGCCGGACATGAAACTCTCGCGCGACAAACTATCGTGGCGAACCGTGAGGACTTCGCCCGGGCCGCCGAATATCACCTGTTGATGCGCTAAGAGGCCCGGCAGGCGAACCGAATGAATGGGGGTTTCGCCCAGAGTTCCCCCCCGCGCGCCCTGCAGTTTCACGACTTCAGTTTTCGGCACTTTCGGGGGGCGGCGGCGGCCTTCCGCAATCAGTTCGGCGGTGCGCATCGCGGTGCCGCTCGGCGCGTCCGCTTTGCGGTCGTGGTGCAGTTCGATTATTTCGCACTCGGGCATGTATTGCGCGGCCTCTTTGGCAAACTTCATCATGAGCACAGCGCCCAGCGCAAAGTTCGGGATGTAAAAGGCCGGCACCCCCTGCGTCTCCGCTTCGGCGCGCAGGCCGTCCAGGTCTTGCGGCGTCAGGCCGCTCGTACCTATGATAGGGGTCACTCCGTGGCGCAGACAGACGATTCCGTTCGCCGCTGCGGCGCTCGGATGCGTGAAGTCAACGGCCGCTCTCGTTCGCGGTTCCCGCGAGAGCGCTTCCTCCAGCCGTTCCGTTACGTTGATGTCCGGAGCCTGAGCGCCGATTAAGTCGCTGACGGGCGTCCCGGCCTCGCGCCGGTCCACGGCGAAGGCAAACTCCATGTCCGGCGCCGCGTCAACGGTTCTGCACACTTCGCGGCCCATACGCCCGGCCGCGCCGATGACGCCGACACGGAGGACGTCGTCGCCCACTACGGTTTCCTCTCGAACCGGATGCCCCTCATCTCTATGCGAATCGGGGCGCCTTTATCATCCACCCAGGATTTCGCGTCGTCCATGAGGATCAGATGTCCCGTGTAGGTCTTTCCGCCCGCGTTCACTTTCTCACTTCGCACGTACGTGACGGTCGTCTTCACCCACTCGAGTTTCGTGAGGTCGAAACGGTACGCGGTCAACTTCGTGCCGGGCTCCGGCTTTGTCTTTATGAACCAGAACTCGCTCGCCAGCCGGATCTCCGCCCCGGCGGGTGCGGTGACGGTTCTGGTTTCGCGCTCTCGGCCTCTCTCTGTGACAACGGTTGCCGTCCGGCCCAGAAACGTCGCCCGGACGATCAGCTCCGGGCCGCCGCCGGATTGGCGCGAGGTTTTGCGAACCGGCCTCGCATCCGAGTCATATTCACCCTCCTGGACGACCGTGATCTTCACGTCGCCGGCGACCAGTTGCATGCGAATCTCGACCTTCAACCCGCCCGACTCGGTGAGTTTCTGCGTGATTCGTGCCGAGCCGATCACGGAATCGGACGAATGGATCGTTAGTTCGATTGGCGGTGCCGCGAGGAAGACGGCGAGTGCAACAACGGTAAACATAGCCTGGTGTACCCCATTCGCGGGAGCAGATTCGGGATCGGCGGGTTTCCCGCCCGCACCTCCCGCGGCCGGGCCGGCGGTGCGGTTCGCGCCGCCCTAACTGATGACCATGCTGAACTCTTTAATCGGCACGCCGTGTCCCACCCAAACGTACTGTAGTTTCTGGTTGACCTCTTCCACGAGCATACCGGCGTGCAGCAAGGATATAAACTCCTCCTTGCTGAAGCGCAGATAGCCCAAGCCCCCTCTGTGCTTCCCCGACTTGTCTCTACGCAGGAGGGCGAAGAGGTCATAGGAGTAGGCGGACACGACCAGCCGCCCAGTAGGCCTGCACACCCGCGCCATCTCTTGCAAGCTCTGGGTGCGATGCTCCACCTTTAGGATGTGCTGAATCATCTGAGCGCTGAACAGTTTGTCAAAACTGTCCGTATTGAACGGGAGGTGCACAGGATCGGCCTGGACCCAACTTGTGTATCGGAAACCTCGCTGCTCCACTCGATCTTTGCAGACGAGAAGGTTGTTTACGCTGGTGTCTACGCACACGTGGCGGTGCGGTATTCCGGTGAAATGAACCGACAGGCGGCCCCTGCCGCAGCCCAGCTCAATGAGCCAGTCCTCACCCGATAGGTCCACTCCGTACCGGAACGCGGAAGTCTCAAACGGGGTGAAGATTCGGGATAAAAGCCCCCGTTCGAACTGATGGACGCGGGCTTCCCACGCTGGGCCGTTCGGAATCGCTTCGGACCGAGGCGGGCCCTCTTCCCTCGCCGGAAGCATCCGCGCGATTCCGTCCTTTATTGGGAAGCTGTGCCCAGTCTCTATGCTGACCAGCTCTCCGGCCAGGATTCGATTGTCCTCTTCCTGCTCTGTTTTCAGTTCCAGTTCGCCGCCGGAATCAGGGCAACAGAGCAGCGGGATTACATCCTTATCCATCAACGTTTGGCGGCTGAGACGCGCCGCCCGGCTCCGTGCGCCGGTTTGACGATGCTCAGGGCCCGGTCGGCAATGTTCTCCGGCGTGAGACCCACTTCCTGCCTCAGGTCGTCCTGAGAGCCTTGCTCGACGAATCGGTCCGGGATCGTGAGCGCCTCGACAGGCACGTTGCCGAGCCCGGTCTCTCGAAGCAGCCGTATTACCGCCTCGGCGAAGCCGCCCGGCGCTGTGTTCTCTTCGGCGACGATCAGGCGGCCCGTCTTGCGAGCCAGCGCGAGGATGGTCTCGGCGTCGAGCGGCTTCGCGAATCGGGCGTTCAGCACCTCGGCTTCGATGCCCTTATCAGCCAACGCCTCCGCTGCATGATGGCAGACGGCAACCGTCGTTCCGATTCCTATGAGACCGACGTCCGAGCCCCGCCGGAGCGTTTCGGCCTCTCCAAATCGGATTCGGGACCGGTTCTCGGGCAGGCCCGTGTCGGCCGCTCCGCGCGGATACCGCACTGCGATCGGACCGTTGTCATATTGCATCACGAACCGCACCATCTCACACAGTTCGGTGGTGTCGCGCGGCGCCATCAGCACAAAGTTCGGGATCATCATCAGGTAGCCGATGTCGAAGGCGCCGTGGTGTGTGGCGCCGTCGGCGCCCGCGAATCCAGCGCGGTCCATGAAGAATCGCACGGGGAGATTCTGGATAGCGACGTCGTGCACCACTTGGTCAAAGGCGCGCTGCAGGAAGGTGGAGTAGATCGCGCACGCGGGTTTCAGCCCGCCGGCCGCCAGCCCCGCCGCAAACGTGACCGCGTGCTGCTCCGCGATGCCCACGTCGAAGAACTGTTCAGGCAGTTCCTTGCTCATCTTGGTGAGGCCGGTTCCGTCGGGCATGGCCGCCGTGATCGCCATGATGGCCGGGTCCTCCCTGGCCAATTCCAATATCGTTTCGCCGAACGCTTTGGTGTAAGTGACCGGGCCACCAGCCGACACCAATTCGCATTTATCAGGGTCGAAGGGAGTTACGCCGTGCCACTTGCGGGCGTCATGCTCGGCCACCTCATACCCTTTGCCCTTGACAGTGATGGCATGGACGAACACCGGCCCTGCCAGCTCGCGGACGTTGGCGAACACGTCCAGCATCACGTCCAGATTGTGCCCATCTATCGGCCCCAGATAGTCGAAGCCGAGTTCCTCGAAGATGGCGCCGATCTCTTCGGGCGCAAAGTAGTGCGTCACCCCGTGCTTCAGGCCGGCGGCGGCGCGCACCATCGGCTTGGGCAGCCGCTCGACCACCTTCTTGGCCCGCAGTTCCGCCGCCTGGAACCAGGGGCGGCTGCGGAGCCTCGCAAAGTGGTGGGTGAGCGAGCCTACGTTCTCCGCAATGGACATCTTGTTGTCGTTCAGAACTACCGTGATGTCGGTGTTCAGTTGAGCGGCGTTGTTCAGCGCTTCCCAGCACATTCCGGCCGTCATTGCGGCGTCCCCGGCTATGCCGACGACCCGCTCGTTCGTTCCGCGCCGGTCTCGGGCGACGGCGTAACCGAGAGCGGCGGAGAGCGCAGTGCCGGCATGTCCGGCGCCCCAGTGGTCATGTTCGCTCTCAGTCATCCTAAGGAAACCGCTTATGCCGCGATGCTTGCGAAGCGTGTCAAACCGGCCGAGCCGCCCGGTGAGCATCTTGTGGGGATACGCCTGGTGGCCCGTATCCCAGCAGACCCTGTCCGGCGGAATTCGGAAAGTTGCATAAAGGGCCACCGTCAGTTCGACCGTTCCGAGGTTGCTGGCGAAGTGGCCGCCGGTCTTGCTGACGTTGTCGAGAATCGCCTGGCGGATCTCCTTGCAGACCTCGTGGAGTTGCCGGCGCGTCAGGCCGTGCAGGTCTGCGGGCTGTGCGATTACTGCCAAGTGTGGGTACGGGGTGAGGTCGGTCATTGGGCGGGTCGTCCTCCTGACTTGCGCTGATTCTCGCCGCGATCCCCTATCCTACCGGATAGGCCGCTCAACCTCGCCGGCCAGGCGGCAAATTGTCGAGGCGTACCGTTCCGAGGCGCCCCGGCGGCTCTCGACCAGCCGCCGTCCGGCCTCTCCCATGGCGTCGCGCTTCGCGGGGCCGGATAGCAGCGAACCCAGGGCGCCTCGCAGGGAGGGCGCGTCCTTCGCCACGAGCAGGGCGCCGGCAGCTTTCGCATCTTCGAACGGCTCGCGGAAGTTTCGCATGTGCGGGCCGCAGACCACCGGGCAGCCTGCCGCCAGCGGCTGGATGACGTTCTGTCCCCCCAGGTCGTCGAACCCTCCGCCGATGATGGCGGCGTAAGCCTGATGATAGGCCGATGCGAGTTCGCCGAACGTGTCCAGAATGACGAGGGCGGCTTGGTTCTGCCCGCGCGACCTTCTTCCAACCTCGAAGCCCAACTCGCGGGCCCTTTTCTCAATCGCATCTGCCCGCTCAATGTGCCTCGGCGCGAACAGCACTCTAACGTCTAAGCCTCTTAGCGCCGACAGCACGATCTCTTCTTCCGTCTCACCGCGCGCGCTGCCAACAACGATAAGACGCTCGCCCTCGCGCATCTGTAGTTCGGCCGTCCAATCCAGGTCCCTTTCCGGCGCACCGGTCTCGTCATACTTGCTGTTGCCTGCCACTTCGGTGCGTTCCGCGCCGAGCGTGCGTATGCGCTCAGCGTCGCGTTCGGTCTGCATCATGCAAACGTCAACGTTCTTCAGAAGCGCGCGATAGAAGAGCCGAAGGCGGCGGGCGCGGGAAAAACTGCGGTCTGAAAGCCGTCCGTTTATGAGGCAGGTCTTCGCTCCGGCGAACTTCGCGGCGTTAAGAAAGTTCATCCAGAGTTCCGTTTCCATCACGGCGACCACCGACGGGCGGACGCGCAGCATCGCCCCGGTGCACGCGGCCGGCACGTCCACAGGAAAATAGAAGAGGTGGTCAATCAGTTTGCCCTTGAGCGATTCTGCGATTCCGTAGCCGGTGCTGGTCGTGCATGTTAGGACCAATTCATGTTCCGGCAGGCGGGTCCGCAGTTCCTTGAGGATCGGCCGCGCGGCCACCACTTCGCCGACGCTGACAGCGTGGACCCAGATGCGCTTTCGGTCCTCCCTTGGCGAAATCGCGTATCTGCCCAACCTTTCGGCCCAGACCGGCTGCTCTCTGCGCCTCTTTGCGCGCCAGATCATCCACGGCACCCACGCGGGCGCCAAAAGAAAGAGCAGCAAGTTGTATATGAAGCGAATCACGAGAAACCCATCTCCGCTTCGGCGACCTGTTGAAGGCGGTTCATTTCACTTTCGAGCGCGGTCTGCAACTCTTCGAACTGTTTCTCATCCGCGTCCTTCGGCACGGTCATCGGGTCTCCGAGAACGATGACCGCCCGGCCGAAGGGCGCGGGAACCATGTAGCTGTCCCAACTGGACAGGAGTTTTCTCGGGCGGGCGCTCGACGCGGCCGGAATGATCGCCGCCCCCCCCTTCTGAGCGAGCCACAGGACCCCCCGCTGCACCTTCCGAGCCGGGCCGCGCGGACCGTCCGGAGTGTAAACGAACGTGCCGCCCCTGCGCAGAACGCGCACGCACTCGGCTGCGGCGCGCGCGCCCCCCCGGCCTGTGCTTCCTCTTATTGTTCTGAATCCGAACCGGCGGAAGATGCCGTTCTGCATGTCGCCGTCGCGCGACCGGCTGATGAGCGCCCACCATCCTCGGTTTCGGAAATGAAGCGCGGCCATGAAGGTTCGCCCGTGCCAGCCCGCGATGATGCGGCCCCTTTTGCACTTCTCCAGTTTCTCTTCGCCGAGGATTCGAAACCGGAGCGTGAACCCGATGAGGCGCGACGCGGCGTAGACCGCCGCCGCAAGGAGAGTGGGCTTTACCTGCCGCAACCACGCGCGCATGTGGTTGAGTTTAGCAGAGCCGTTATGCCGGTGCGGTCGCTTGACGCCCCCGCGCCTACGGCCAGGTCGGCGAGAGGCTCTTGGCGAAGTCGTAAGGCGGCGAGTGCACGCCCCCCTCGGTGACGATGCGGTTGATGAAGGGCGCCGGAGTTACGTCGAAGGCCGGGTTCCAGACCGGGCATCCCTCAGGCGCGACTGCAACACCGCGCACGCGCGTGACCTCCTCCGGCGGCCGCTCCTCTATCGGAATCTCGTCGCCGGTCGGCGTCATCCGGTCTATCGTGCTCGTGGGCGCGGCGACGGCGAACGTCACCCCGTACTCGTTGGCCGCCAGCGCCAGCGCGTAGGTTCCGATCTTGTTGGCTGTGTCTCCGTTCGCGGCGATGCGGTCGGCGCCGGTTATGACCAGGTCGGCGCCCATCCGGTCCATCCACCAGGCCGCCGCGCCGTCCGGGATGACGCGGAACGGGACCCCGTCCCGCAGCAGCTCCCAGGCGTTCAGCCGCAGTCCTTGCAGGCGCGGGCGCGTTTCCAGTAGGACCGCCTCTTTCAGTTTCCCTTCCCGGTGGGCGGTGCGGATGACGCCGAGCGCCGTGCCGATGCCCGGCGCGGCGAGGCTGCCGGTGCTGCAGATTGTGAGGACGACGGCGTCCTCGGGCACAAGCGACGCGCCGTGCCGGCCGATCGCTTCGCATGCCCGCCGCTCCTCTTCGTGGAGCGCTTCGGCCTCGGCCAGCGGGTCGTCGGCGCGGGCGACGCGGGCGAGCGCCTTAGAGAGGTTTGCGGCGGTGGGCCGGGTCTCCGCGAGGCCGCGCCGGGCCGCCTGTTCGTCGGCGCCTGACCGCCGGGCGAGCGCCAGGCCGTACGCCGCGGCGACACCGATGAGGGGCGCGCCCCGAACGGCCATCTCCCGGATCGCTTCGGCCACCTGCTCCCAGGTCGCCGCTTCGATCCACTCCTCCCGCTCGGGCAGATGGCGCTGGTCGAGGATCCGCAACCGCCCGTTCTCCCACCGCACCGGTTCCAAGCCCACGTCCGCAGGATACCGCCCCGCTCCGCCGAAGTGAAGGACGTGCCGCTGACCTCTCGCGTGGGCAGACGACGGCCGCGGGCCCGGCTCGCGCTGGCGGCGCTTTACGTGTTGCTCACAGTCGGCTCCATCACGATGGTTTTTCCATTCCTGCTCATGGCGACGACCGGAATGAAAGGCCCCACCGATCAGAACGACAACCGTGTTATTCCGGCATATTGGAGAGAGGACCATGAACTATTCCGCAAGTTCGTAGACGACAAATACGGCGGAGGAATCGAAACGGCAGGTGTTTTTTACGGCGAACCGCAGGCCGTGCGATTGATGTCATCCGAACGAACTGAAGAGCTCATGGAGATCGCGGCGCTGTCCGATGATGAGTTCCGGCGGTTTGAACGGTTCCTTTTGGACCTGCCGTTGGATCAGTGGGAGCCGGGATTCAGGCTTTCGCCTGGAAGGGTCAACTCGAAACTTTCGCTGATGTACCAGGAGTGGCTTCGCCGTAGATATGCCGGCATCGAAGCCCTGAACGACGCGTATATGGAGCAAAACATTATCTTCCAGACCGTTCAGCCTCCTGCGGAGCGCTATACGAGCCTGCGCTGGGAGCCGGAGGAGGACTTGAAGTGGAGCGAATGGCAGGAGTTCAAGGCCCGTCTGCCCGCCCAGTACCGGGTCCCCATCACGGTGCGCGGCCAGTGGCAGCATTTCGTCCGTTCCCGGTTCAGCAATCGAATTGGCCGGGTCCCGGAAGAGTTCAGGCGGGGTGCGGACGAGTTCTCCTCTCTTGACGTGGCGCCCGGGACGCCACTTCATACGGAGTTCCTGGCGACGGCGCTGCCGGAACGGTACAGGACCGACAACCCGGACGCTCGCTGGAAGGCGGAGACCGGCGAAGATACGCTCCCGGTCGCAGAGTTTGATGCCGCCTTCGTTGCGAAGCACAAGCAGGAACTTCGCACGGAGTATTCCGCGCGAAACTACGTGTACGTATTGGACTTCATAATGCTGCACGGGCGCGCGATCTGGAACTCGATTATCTTTTGCCTACTCGCCGTGATCACTCAGTTGACAGTGAATCCAATCGCTGCGTATGCGCTTTCCCGGTATCCGATGCCGAACACAGGCAAAATACTGCTTTTTCTTCTGGCGACGATGGCCTTTCCGGCGGAGGTGACGATGATCCCCGCTTTCCTTCTGCTGCGCGACCTTGGGCTGTTGAACACGTTTGCGGCGCTCGTCCTTCCAACCGTTGCGAGCGGTTTCTCAATCTATCTGCTGAAAGGCTTTTTCGACAGTCTGCCGCGCGACTATTACGAAAGCGGCGCCATTGAGGGCGCAAAGGAATCCACGCTTTTCTGGAAGATTACGATTCCGCTCACCAAACCGGTATTGGCGGTCATCGCGCTAACAGCGTTCATGGGCGCGTACGGCGCTTTCATCTATGCGTTTCTCGTCGCGCAGGATCAGCGCATGTGGACGCTTGTGGTATGGATCTATGAACTGCAAACGCGCGCGCCGAAGTCCGTGATGATGGCGGCGCTCACGTTGGCTTCGGTTCCCACCCTCTTGGTCTTCCTGGCGGCCCAGCGAGTAATCCTGCGGGGCATCATTTTGCCGAGCGAGAAGTGAGGCTCGTTGCAGGATTAGAGCGAAAACCTGTATTTTAGGGCCCTGGTGTGCAATAACGCGGCATAGGCAATGGCGGACATCGGCAGCCTCGGGCGCGTCCTTCTCTTCGCCGGCTTGGGCTTGGCGGCGTTGGGTGGGATTCTGATTCTGCTGAAGGGCGTACCGGGCCTGCGTGTCGGCCGGCTGCCGGGAGATATTCTTATTGAGAGAGACGGCTTTACTTTCTATTTTCCGTTGGCGACGTTGTTGGTAATCAGTTTGATAGCGTCCGCGATTATCTTGTTTATAGCCTGGGTGAGACGATGATCCGACTCGTTACATTCGATGCGTCTGGGACGCTGGTTGACCATGATTGGGATCCCGCGGGATTGATCTACAACGCGGCGACCGCACTTGGCGTCCAAGTTCCGGAAACGAAAGCAACGAACGCCTATGAGCGGATTCATACGAGGCGGCGGGCCTCTCTGGAAGAGGTCGAGAAGCGCGGCGACCCTTCCGAAATACGCGCGTTCTGGCAAGGCGAGGTGGCTGAGTGGCTGCAAGCGGTCGGCGGGGACCCGTCTCTTTCGCGAGACATTTATGAGACTTGTCGCCGCAAAACATTTTCTACGTCCAACCGTATATGGAGAGTATTTCCTGACGTTGAAGGCGCGCTCAGCGCGTTGCGCGCGCGCGGGCTTCGCCTCGGCGTCATCAGTAACTGGGACTCTTCGCTGCATGAGATCCTCAGGAACCTGCGAATCTATGAGCATTTCGATTTCGTGGTCGCATCCCTGGAGTTCGGTGTGGAAAAACCCGCGGCCGGGATCTTCCTCGAGGCGTTGCGCCGCGGCGACGCACAGGCGAGCGAGACGCTGCACGTGGGAGATCACCTGGAAGACGACGTGCGAGGTGCCGAGGCCGCCGGGATGAGGGCGTTGCACCTGGACCGCTCCCGGCCACCGGACAGGGCCGCAGGACGGATCGCCGATCTCGCCGAGGTAGCGGAGGCCGTGGCCGCATGCGGGTGAGCGAGTCCGACTACGCGCTTCCTGACGAAGCGATCGCCCAGACGCCGGCCGAGCCGCGCGATTCGAGCCGGATGCTCATATTGGACCGCTGCACGGGCGAGATCGAGCACGCGCGCTTCAGAGACCTGCCCAAGCACCTTGAGCCGGGCGACCTCGTAGTGATGAACGACGCCCGCGTGACGGCGCTGCGGCTCCACGGCAGGAAGCCGGCCGGGGCGCGTGTGGAGGCGCTGCTTCTGAGGGAGGTGACGCCCGGGGTCTATGCGGCGCTCGTCAAGCCGGGGCGGCGGCTGAAGAAGGGCGCCCGAATCATGTTTCGCGAAGGGCTCGAAGCGGAAGTGATCGGCAAAACGGAGGATGGCGGCCGGGTCCTGCGCTTCAATCCGGCGGATAACCTGCCGTCGAAACTGAAGCGCATCGGCAGCACCCCGCTTCCACCCTATTTCAAGGGCGAACTGGACGACCCAGAAAGATATCAGACCGTCTACGCGAGCGCACCCGGAAGTTCGGCGGCGCCGACGGCGGGCCTGCACTTCACGCCTGAACTCTTGCGGACGCTGCATGAACGCGGCGTGGAGACAGCGATGGTGAGTCTGGAGGTGGGCTTGGACACATTTCGCCCGATTCCGGCCGGAAACGTGGAGGAGCATAAGATGCACGGCGAAAACTACTGTGTGCCCATGGAGACGGCCCAAAAGGTGGCCTCGGCCCGAGGGCGCGTGGTTGCGGTCGGGACGACTACGGTCCGCGCCCTCGAGTCGGCGGCAGCCGGGACGCGGCGCGTCGAGCCCGGTTCCGGCAACACGGACCTCTTTATCAGGCCCAGTTACAACTTTCGGGTGGTGGACGGGATCATCACGAACTTCCATCTACCGAGAACGACGATGTTGCTGTTGGTGGCGGCGTTTTGCGGTGGCGCGCGGCTGAAGGCCGCTTACCGTGAGGCCTTGCAGGCGGGCTACCGCTTTCTGAGTTTCGGAGATAGTATGCTGATCTTGGCGAGGGAACAAAATGCGAAAGATTGAACCGGACCCGTTCGACTACATTGAAAGCGCGTTCGTAGAGGCTGCGCAAGAGGGGACGACGAAGCCCAACAAGAGGCGGACGGCCCCCGCAGGCACGGTCAAGACCGCGCCTCCTCCCACGAAATCCAGCCCCAAGTTGGTTGAGGCGATTCGGCGCTCGCGTTCGCCCGCCCCCGAACCGGAGCCTGAGGAAGAAGAGGAAGAGGTGGCGCCGAAAGTTCGCCTAAAGCGAACTGGAATGCGGACGCCGCGCCCCCGGCAGCGGCGCCGCAAAGCGGTCAAGGGCCCGCTCATCCCCGAGAAGTTGGAGCGGCTATGGGAACAGGTGCCGAAGAACCTGAAGTTTCTGGCAGGCGTGTATGACGACCGCGTGACACAGAAGTATTATTCTTCGCGATTCAAAGAACCGCGCGAGGAGTTGATTCGCCGGTTGATGGATCCGGAACTGAATCTGGAGGATACGGCGCGGCTGTTGGGCGTCTGCCCGGCAACCGTGCGAAGGTATACAAATCGCGGCTGGCTGAAGCATCATCGCACGAAGGGCAACCAGCGGCGGTTCCGCCTCTCCGGCATTGTCCAGTTTGTGGATGATCACGGCCGTAACCCGGAGTCGTCTGCGTGAGGATTGCGATTTTTTCGGACAGTTACACGCCGATTGCGAACGGTGTTTCCGTCAGCATAGAGACATTGGTGGAGGAACTGCGTTCGCGCGGCCACTCGGTTCATATATTCACGTCCGCATATCCGCGCTTCCGTGACAAAGACCCGAACGTTTATCGGTTCCGGTCGCTTATGACGCCGTTTGCAAATGAGTATCCGCTCGCGTTTCCGCCCTTTTATCCGATGTTGCGGCGGTTTAGGAGGCACAGGTTTGACCTGATGCACACCCACACGCCGTATACGGTCGGATTTGTCGGTCTGAGATGGGCGGAGTCACACTATTTGCCCTTGGTCAGCACCTATCATACGCTGTATGAGAAATATGCGCATTACGTTCCCTTCTTTCCTGAATGGTTCGTGCGTCAGAAGATATCGCAGCACACTCATTACTATTACAATAGGTGTGCGCAGGTTATCGCGCCGAGTGAAGCAGCGCTGCAATCGTTGGAAGATCACGCCGTGAAACGGCCCATTACAGTCATCCCGACGGGCAACCCGGAGCCGAGAAAGTTCTCGAAAGAGGAGGCCCGAAAGATTGTTGGGTCGAAGGCCGGCGAGAAACTGCTGCTATATGTGGGAAGAATCGCGAAAGAGAAGAATATGCCGCTGCTGTTTGAGGCGGCGCAGCTCATAATGCAAGAACGCGACGACGTACGTTTTTGGCTGGTGGGCGACGGCCCGTTTCGCGGACAGTGCGAGCAGTTGGCGCGGGACCTCGGCATCGGCGACCGTGTGCGCTTCGTGGGCGCAATTCGCCGTGACGAGGTCGATATGTATTACATTGCGTCTGACCTGTTCATTTTCTCCAGCATGACGGAAACGCAGGGCTTGGTGATCGGCGAAGCGATGTCGCTCGGTGTGCCGGCGGTGGCGGTGCGCGGCGGCGGGGCCAGCGCCGGTATACGTGAGGACGAAAACGGCTTCGTTGTCGGAAACCACAAACTGGAGTTCGCGAACATCGTCTCAAAGATTCTGTGCAATGCGTCTCTGCTCGGAAGGCTGTCTGAAGGCGCCAAGAGAAGCGCGAAGCAGTGGACGACCGGCGACATGTGCGATAAAGTTGTGGAAGTGTATGAAGGGGCTTTGACGACGCATGCCGGCAATCGGAAGCGTGTGAAAAAGGGTCTGGCAGGTGCTCGTTCGAGAGCGAATTGAGGCCCGGGAGCGGGAGGCGCTTTCGCAGTACGCTGCCCTTGCGAGCGAAAGTAGGGGCCGCGAGCACGAGGACGAACCGGACCCTGTAAGAACCTGCTATCAGCGCGACAGAGACCGGATTCTTCACAGCAAATCATTCAGAAGGCTGAAGTACAAGACGCAGGTTTTTATTGCTCCGGAAAGCGACCATTACCGCACGCGCCTTACGCACAGCCTGGAAGTGGCGCAGATCGGACGCACGATCGCGCGGGCGCTGAGGCTGAACGAAGACCTGACGGAAGCGATTGCTTTGGGCCACGATGTCGGCCATACGCCGTTTGGGCACGCCGGAGAATCGGCGCTGGACGAAGCGGTACGGAAGCGAGATCCGGAGATGCGCTTCCGGCACTATGAACAAAGTTTGCGCGTTCTGAGGGTCTTAGAACAGGACGGGAAGGGCCTCAACCTGACGCGTGAGACCCTCGAAGGAATAGGCGGCCACAGCAAAGGCAGGCAGGACTTGACCGCCTTTGACGGTGACGTGTGCGGCTCCTTGGAGGGCGCGGTCGTAAGGGTGGCGGATCGCGTTGCATATCTGAATCATGATTTGGACGACGCGCTCCGCGCAAAGTGGTTGACTCCGGAACAGGTGCCGAAAGACATCCGCGCCATCGGCGATAGACACAGCCGGAGAATCGGCGCGATGGTGGAGGACATTATCGAAACGAGCCTCGACAAACCGGCGGTGCGGTTCAGCGATCCGATGCTGCAGCGAGTGAACGCTATGAAGGAGTTTATGTTTGATTCCCTTTACCTGGAGTACCCGAAGCGCTTGCCTGAAGTGCGGACGGCGATGGGAATCGTTAGGTCGTTGTTTGATTATTGCGCGGATAATCCAGGTTGGCTTCCCAAAAGATACGAGGGCCTTCAAGGCGCCGTGGATTACGTTTCGGGCATGACAGACCGGTATGCGGCCCGCAAGCATGAGGAGATATTCTCGCCCGGCGCGCGGGACTAACGAGGTCCGGCGCCGCCTGACAGCAGGTAGACTCCCCCGGCGCATGCCTGCCGGATCTGAACTCAAGAAAGCGTATCTCGATGCCCTTAACGACCGGCAGCGCGAAGCCGTGCTGCATCGCAGCGGGCCTCTGCTGGTGTTCGCCGGCGCGGGCAGCGGCAAGACGCGCGTCATAACGCACCGCATTGCGCGCATGGTGGATGAGGGGCTGCGCCCGGACCGCATTCTTGCCGTGACGTTCACAAATAAAGCCGCGCGGGAGATGCGCGAGCGAATCGAGGAGCTTATCGGCGGCCGGGCGCGGGGCCTGTGGATGGGCACGTTCCACGCGATGTGCGGACGCATCCTAAGGGAGAGCGGGCGCCTAATCGGAGTTGATCGCAACTTTGTGATCTATGACGACAGCGACCAATTGTCTATGGTGCGCGGGATTCTAAAGAGCCGAGGCCTGGACGAAAAGTCTATCACGCCGCGCGCGGTTCTCTCGGAAATCAGCCGGGCAAAGGAGCGGTTGATGGGTCCGGAGACCTATTCTGACCGCGCGGCGGGTTTCTTCGAGCGTGTCGTTTCGGAGATTTATCCCGTGTATCAATCGAACCTGCGCAAGAACCAGGCGCTCGATTTCGACGACATGATTCTCTTCACGGTGCGGCTGCTGCGAGAGCGCCCGGACGCGCGTGACAAGTATCAGGAGCGGTTCGAGCAGATTCTCGTTGACGAGTTTCAGGACGTGAACTTAGCGCAGTATGAACTCGTGCGTACACTATCAGGGAAGCATAAGAACATAATGATCGTGGGCGACGACGATCAGTCAATCTACGCCTGGCGCGGGGCGGACGTGTCGCTTATCTTGAAGTTTGCAGGAGTGTTCGAGGGCGCGAAAGTCGTAAAACTGGAAAGGAATTACCGTTCGACGAGCCGCATCCTTCACGCTGCGAACGAAGTGATACGCCACAACCGGGGACGTGCCGAGAAGCGCCTGTACACGGAGAAGGGCGAAGGCGCGCCGCTCACGATCACCGAAGCCGGAACCGAACAGGACGAGGCGATGCTCGTTGCCGACACTATCCTGCAGGCCGTTCGGCCAGGCCGCCGTAAGTATAGAGAGTTCGCCGTACTATATCGCACCAACGCACAGAGCCGCGTCTTAGAAGAGGCGTTCCTTACGATGCGAATCCCGCACGTCCTCGTCGGAGGGCAGAGGTTCTATGAGAGGAAAGAGATTGAGGACATGGTCGCATATATGCGGCTTGCGGCGAACACGAACGACGACGTGAGCTTCCGGCGAGTGATCAACGTTCCGGGCCGTGGAATCGGCGACACGACCTTGAAACGGCTGGCGGAGCGGGCTGCGGACAGGCCCCTCTGGGACGCCCTCGCCGACATCGGGTTCCAGGATGGATTGCGAGCCAAGCAGAGATCGGAGATCCGCTCGTTCATTAACGCGATCGAAGGGGCGCGCTCGCTCATTGATGCGGGCGGAACGGAGCCGGTGCTGCGGCAGTTGCTACAGTCAAGCGGATATATGGAGGCGTTGCGGACCGAGCGCAGCGAGCAGGCTAACAACCGTCTCGACAACCTGCAGGAGTTGGTGAATGTAGCTGCGCAGCATGACGCGACGGCGGACGAACCGGGCCTGTTCGGATTCTTGCAGGAGATCGCGCTTCTAACGGACGTTGACGAAATCGAGGATTCTGCCGACGCGGTGACCCTGATGACAGCGCACTCCGCCAAGGGGTTGGAGTTCCCCGTTGTGTTCATGGTGGGCATGGAGGAAGGCGTGTTCCCTCACTCCCGATCCATGAACACGGACATGGAATTGGAGGAGGAGCGGCGTTTATGCTATGTCGGCATGACGCGGGCGCAGCAGGAACTTCACATGATGAACGCGACGCGCCGCACAACTTTCGGCCAGTCCAATTTCAACGCTCCGAGCCGGTTTCTCGCCGCCATTCCTCCCGAATTAGCGACCGCCCTTCGCGAGCCGATGCCTGGAGTGGACCGGTCGCGGCGGCGCGACCGGGCGGCCGCTTCCGAACCCGTAGGCGCGGAGCCCCGCAGGCGGCTGCGCCCTCCGGACTGGAAGCCGCCCTTCGACGTCGGTCAACAGGTGCGCCATTCGAAGTTCGGCGTCGGCGTTGTCATCGCTTGCGCGCCCGCACGCGACGATTGCGAGGTAACCGTGGCGTTTCCCGGGGTGACCGGCGTAAAGAAACTGATGCAGAAGTTCGCAAAACTGGAAGCGGTGTAGCGTCTACCAGTCAGGGCTGATTTCCAGGGCTTCTTCCAACCGGCGAATGTACTCGCTGTGGCTTATCTCTATCGCGCCCAACGTCTTCAGGTGGGGCGTCATGTATTGCACGTCGAACAGAACCCAGCCGGAGTCGCGCAGTTTCTCAATCAGTTTCCAGAGCGCAACTTTGCCCGCGTCGGTTTCAGAGTGAAACATGGATTCGGCCATGAACGCTCCGCCCAGCGACACGCCGTACACACCGCCGACGAGTCGGTCGCTCAAGAATGCCTCGGCTGAGTGGCCCGTACCACGCCGAAACAACTCAGCATAGACGTGGAATAACTCCTCGGTGATCCACACATCTTTTCGGTTGGCGCAGGCGCGCATCACTTGTTCATATGCTGTGTCGAATCTCACCTCGTACCGGTCAGCCGACCGCCGCAGTGACCTGGTGGCATGAAAGGCGTCGAGAGGAATGATCGCCCTCGGGTCCGGCCGAAACCACCCGGTTTCGCCGTCCTCCATGCCCATCGGAAAGATGCCCTGGCGATAGGCCCATTCCAGCAGCCAGGGCGTCAGCGGCTCGCTCACGCCTGGCAGTTTACAGTCAGTAGTGGACAGTTGACAGTGAACAGTGGATAGGCGCGCGGTGCGCGTTCGAGAGCCTCGGTGTCTTTGTGGTCCCTTTCCGGGCGCTGCCGCCGAGGCACAAAGACGCAAAGAGCCGCCGACCAACGCGTCGAATCTCGAAACGGCGGACGCAAGAAGCCGTTGACCACTTTTCCTCTACGGGCGCGGCAGTTCCTTCAGATAATCCAGCGATCGGGCGAAGACCTGCATCGTCGAAAGACCGTAAACGGCCTGCATCGCCATCTCCGTTCGGGTGCGCCCGAGGAGTCCGCCCAGCAGGTTCCGCCAAACCGATTCGTTCGTGTGCTCTCTCAGCAGGTCGCCCAGCCGCTTCTCTTCGAAAGTCTCGCCCAGATACCGGCCTATCCAGCCGGCCTGCTGGTATGCGAGCCACAGTTCGTCCTCTTCGGTCTCCTCGTCGTCTCCGCTCGCGAACGCGGCTTCGAGCGCACGCGGCGAAAGCCAAGCGAACCGTCCCCTCTTGAAGCCCACCCACACCTGACCGTCATACTGCCACTCCGCCAACACGGAGACCGCCTCCTCCAACCACCTCGGCGCCCTGCCGAGAGAGAGGTTCAGGCTGATGACATGGGCGAACTCGTGGGCGACCGCTTGGGCGAAGTCGCGCGGCCGGGAGACCAGATGGTGCGGCAGGCAGATCTTCTCGAAAGGGTACTTGTCGGCGCAGTAGCCCCACGGGTTGGCGGCCCACGGCGCGTCCGCCTCTTTGGCCAGAATCGCGATCAGCGTTTTGTCGTTGCGGGTGTATCCGAGGCGTTCGGCGACCCGGCGGCAGGCGCTCACCGCTATCTCGGCCAGTCCATCAGCGCTGTTCCCGACTTCCGCTTCGATGTACTCGAACTCCAGCCAATCGGTCAGGCTCACGCGCTTGCTGCGCCTGCGCGTGAGCCACTCGGCCTCAACCAGCCGGTACCAAGACGCGTACTGTCCGCCGGAGCCGAGGCCGAGAGCCTCGGCGAGTTCGTACGCTTCCTGCAGCCGGTCGTGCTCGTAATGTTCGAAGGCGGTCCGCCAGTCGCCTTGCATCGTTTCTGCCACTTTCCTCCGGGGAATTGACCCGGGAATGATGCCATACGTTTGGGTTGAACGGCTTGGCGTCACAGTCGGACATCGGCGCCGGGCCGGCCGGCTCATTTGGTCCCGGGACCACTTGCGACCTCAAATGCGGTATCATTAGCCACAGAAACTAAACAGCAGGTCCGGCTACAGGCACGGCGCAAGACAATTTGTAACCGTTTTCACAGCGAATCCTTCTTGACCTTGAGCCCCCGCGACAGGCGGGGAGCGTCGCCGCCGGCAGCCGAGGCCGAAGTGGGTGACGGATGAACAAAGAGATCATCGTCAACGTCACCCCTCGCGAGAGCCGCATAGCCGTTTTAGAAGACGGCCAGTTGATGGAACTGCGGGTCGAGCGCGAGGAGCGTGTCGTTGGCAGCATTTACAAGGGGATTGTCCAGCAGGTTCGACCTGGCCTGGACGCAGCGTTTGTAGACATCGGTTTGGAGCGCAACGCGTTCCTATATGTGGCCGACATTCTGCCGGAGACGGATTCGAACGGGGAGAGCCCGGCCAGCATCAAGCGGTCCGAACTTAGGCGCCGCCAGATTGACGACCTGTTGCGGCCCGGCCAGGAGATCATGGCGCAGGTCATCAAAGGGCCGAGAGGCACGAAGGGCGCCCGCGTCTCGA
Organism: Armatimonadota bacterium; assembly: GCA_022567555.1. GTDB lineage: Bacteria > Armatimonadota > Fimbriimonadia > Fimbriimonadales > ATM1 > JADFGT01. The sequence goes on from JADFGT010000020.1 coordinate 28,988, forward strand.
GTCGCATCGCCCTGCCCGGCCGATACGTGGTTCTGATGCCGACGGGCAACCACCTCGGCGTGAGCCGGAAGATAGAAAGCGCCGACGAGCGGGACCGCCTCAAACGAATCGGACAGCGGATTCGCCCCGTCGGATACGGATTGGTCCTAAGAACGGAGTGCGAACAGCGGACCGAGCGCGAACTTCGCGCGGACGTAAAGTATTTGAGGGCGACATGGGAAGGAGTCGTTGAGAGCACGAAGAAGATGCGCGCTCCGGCTTGTGTTTATCGCGACCAAACCCTTCTTTATCGCACCGTGCGCGACATGCTCGGAGAGGACGTGAATCGTATGGTGATTGACGACCCGGACGAGTTTGAAAAGGTGCACGCCGTGGTCGAGATGGTGATGCCGCAACTACGCGACCGGATTGACCTGTACGATGGAAGCGAACCGATTTTCGACTCGTACGGCATCGAGTCAGACTTGGATAAACTGCTGAAGAAAAAGGTCTGGCTTAGGTCCGGCGCGTACCTGGTCGTTGATGAGATGGAGGCGATCACGGCAATAGACGTCAACACAGGAAAGAACGTCGGCTCGGTCAATCTTGCGGACACGATTCTGCGAGCGAATCTGGAATCCGCGGTTGAGGTCGGCCGCCAACTAAGGCTGAAGGACATCGGCGGCATCATCGTAGTGGACTTTATTGATATGGAAAGCGCGGCGGACCGAAAGAGACTCTTGGCGCACTTTCAAGAAGTGCTGAAACGAGATCGCGCGCGGACGCGGGTCGGGCGTATCAGCAGTTTGGGGCTCGTCGAACTGACGCGAAAGCGAACTGAGGTGTCCATCACGGAAGCGCTTTCGGAGATCTGCCCGACATGCAGCGGGCGCGGCCGTGTCCCAAGCGCCGAGACAACCTCGCTGTGGGTGGAGCGCGACCTGCGAAGGGCGCTAACAGAGCCCGGAAACGCTTTCTTTGTGGAATGCGGTCCGGCGGTCTGCGAGACGCTGATAGGCGTGGATGGAGAGAACGTCGAGGACCTTGAGCGCAGGCTTCGCCGAGGCCTCTACATTCGGGCAAACTCCGACTTCGCCCAGGATGAATACACGGTTCGGTCCGGCACGATGGAGGAATTTGAGAAGGAGGTCATGGGTTACAGGCGCGCCCAGGTGCTGGAGTGCAACGTCCGGCCCAGCGCACTCCCGGGGTCGGGCAAAGTTGTGGGATGGACGGACGACGGCTATTACACCGAGATCAACCTGACCGACGGTGAGGCGCACGTCGGCGACCGCGTAAAGGTCTGCCTGGATGACATCCGGCGCTCATTCGCGGTCGCCAGCGTCATTCATACCGGCTCAACCCGAGGGGCGATATAACGGGTCACGACCCTAACGGAGACCGATGAAAGTGCGGCCTTCTATCCCTCCACTGCTTACCGTGGAGGGTGCCGGACCCAATCGGCGCAGCCGGAATTGCGTGCCCTAACTAAACGCCTGCCCGTCCGCGCGCGCCATCACGCGGGACGGTGCGCATACGGTCATGTTCGAGGGCTGGAGTTAGATTCAGGGCTCGATTCCGGTGGAGAACCGTCTATGTCAGCGCCGGCGTCTGTGTCGAGACCTCGAAGAGAACTCCCTCGAACCCATTCACTCCCCAGAGCCGACCGTCCGTCCGGACGATTATGTCCTCCGCGCGGGGCGGCGGGCGTTTCAGATCGTAGGTGGCATAGATCTCGGAGTCGGAGAGACGCTCGCGCACGTCTTTCTCGATGCGATGGGTGGGATCTTTCGCGGTAGACACGATAGAGATTCTCGGCCGCAGCGACGTGACGAGGTCCGGCGACGTCCCGTCGGAACTTCCGTGATGCGTCACTTTGAGCATGTGCGCGCGCCCGGAAATGTCCTCGAGCCGAGGAAGCAGAAGTTTCTCGTACCCCTTCATGGCATCTCCGGTGAACAGCATCCAGGCGTCGCGGTAGCGGAGGAAGAGAAACACGGACCAGTACGCCTGAACCGCACGCGACTTCGCACGAGTCTTGCCGCGAACGAGATGAACTTCGACTCCGGGACCGAGCGGTATACGGTTGTCCCCGTCTCGCGCGCGTTGATGCCCAACGGCCTCGCGTACGAAAGGTAAGTTGGCCTGGGATTTACGAAGCCGCTTCCAGTCATCCTCCGCCTTCTGCGTACCGTTGTCAAAGTACTTCGCGCCCTGCGCGAACAGGTCGGGACGCTGGGCCAGAACGCGGTAGAAGTTGGTGTGGTCTCGGTGTGGGTGCGACGCCACGATCGCCCGCAGGCTCCCAGGGGCGAGACGAGCAGCGAGAGCTCCGCCGAGAACATCGTTCTTAGCTTTATTACCCGCCCCCCCATCAACCAGAATGGCGCGGCCGCCCCTTGAGATTACAATCGCCTCTCCCTTGCCTACGGAGTACATCGTGATCTCGATCGCGTCATCGCGGAAGGCTCTTTTGTCCTGCGATCCGAGATCGACGAGAATGGGCCTCCTGTCGTCTGAGGTCACCAGCCAGAATGCTTCGCTCATGCAATCCATCACCTCCTGCAAGTATCCAAGGGGGAGGAAACTCCCCACGCCCATTATAGCGAGATCTGTCGAGTGTGCCGGATAGGACACCACACGCCTTTACAGCCGAGACTCGGAAGCCCAAGCACCGTGAGACCCGAACCTAAAACGCTGGTGAGCCGGGTGGGAATTGAACCCACGACCCACGGCTTAAAAGGCCGTTGCTCTACCCCTGAGCTACCGGCTCGACCGCCTGTTCTACCCTAAGGGCATAATCGGGCCGTGGACTGGGAGCGCGTATGGCAGGCCCAAACCGCCGCTGACCGTCTCGTTTCGTCCGCGCTGCTGCCCCTGTCTTGGCTGTACGAGTCAGGCTGGCGAGCATATCTGGCCGCATATCAGTCCGGCCTGAAGCGCAGGCGGCGATTTGAGATACCGATCCTCGGAGTGGGCAGCCTCGAGACGGGCGGCCTGGGGAAGACGCCCGCGGCCGTGGCGGCGGCGAACTGCCTCATTCGGATGGGAAAGCGGCCGGCGGTGAGCGCAAGCGGCTACGGAAGCCCGTCGGCGCGGTCTGCCGCGCTGATCCGGCCGGAGGACGCTGCGACGCCCGATAGACATGGCGACGAGGCCTGCCTCATCCGGGCCAAGGTGCCGGAAGTTGGGCTGATAGTGGGCCGCGACCGGGTCCGCGCCGCCGTTCTGGCGCAGGAAGCGGGTTTCGACGCGCTCGTTCTCGATGACGGCTTCCAGCACCTGCCGCTGGCCCGCTCGGCCGACCTGCTTCTTTGGAACGCGGGCGCCCGAAACCGGCGCTGCCTCCCGGCCGGGCCGATGCGCGAACCGGCCTCCGGATGGAGACGGGCCGACGCGATTGCAGTTCCGGAGGAGTCTAAGGGGGGGGCCATGCCGTCCAAACCGGCGTTCCTGTTCCGGCGCGTCTTCCCCGGCCTTCGTCGCGTGCAAGGCGGCGAGCGCGCACCTCTGGACTGGCTTCGCGGGCGCTCGGTTGCGGCGCTGTGCGCCATTGCCCGCCCTCGTTCCTTCTTCGATAAGCTGGAGACCCTCGGTGCGAGGGTCGAAAGGCGCGTCGCGCTCCGCGACCACGACCCTTTACGACTGACGCTCGACGGCGGGATTCCATGGATAGTCACCGAGAAGGACGCTATGAAACTCGCCTGCCGGGGGGGGCTGCCCGCCGACGTCTACGCCCTGGAAATGGATATTCAGTTTTGCGACGAGGAGGCGTTTATAGATTGGCTGACAGACCGGCTGTTTCGCTAAAGCGTCGCCTGGTTTCGCGGGCCGGAGGATGCGCAATGGCGGTTGCGGCGTGGATGGGCGCGGCCCTTCCCGCGTCCTGGACTACGCGGCTCGGAACCTGGCTTGGGCGGGCAGCGTACCGCGTCAGCCGCAAGCACCGCCGGCGCGCCATATCGAATCTTGCGATGTGCTTTCCGGAATGGGACGAGTCAAAGGTTCGCAACGTGGCGCGGCGCGTCTTCGAGCACTTCGGCAAGACGCTGCTGCTCTTTTTTCGGGCGGGCAAAATGAAACCGGAAGAGGTGTTGGCCTCGGTGGATGCCGGCGGCGTGGATCATCTGGACGCCGCACTGGCCCGAGGCAAGGGCGTGATTCTGATATCTGCGCATTTCGGGAACTGGGAGCGGATGTCGCATTATTTGTCGGTGAAGGGCTACGCGGTGAGCGTGGTTGTGCGGGACGCGA
>JADFGT010000096.1 GCA_022567555.1 Armatimonadota bacterium
TCGTCGAGCCGGGCACAGGACAAGTAAAGTCGCTGATGACCTGGAAGGCTGCGGCATTCAGCTTCTTCACAGGCTGGAACGTCGGGATTGACCAGACGATCTGGAAGATCACACCGTAGGCTCTTTGTTTGCGGGCGCTTGTGCGCCGGCGCCCTTCACAGGGGGCGCCGGCGCCTCTGAGCGCTGCGAGCCGGACCCGCAGCGGAGTCCTTCCTATCTCAGCGAAGCGGCGCGTCGGGAGGCCAAGAACCTGCGGAACTGGTCCGCCATCTCCCGGTTGATTCGTTCCATCAGGGCGCGAGTCATAACGGAGCCGTGGTCACCGGGGTGAATCTCGGCGACCGCGTCGTAGCCGAACGCCGCCAGGTCAGCCCGCAGAAGGCGAACCGCGCCCTCCAAATAGAACGTGTCCTGGTCCCCATGTAAACGTAGATCTTCCCGGCGAGTTTGGGCTTGAGTGTGTCGGCGCGCGTTCGCAGTATCAGGCCGATATCGTACTTCTTCCAGGCCGCCGCAACTTTCGGGTCAATAGTGCCGGTGTCGCGGTTCCACAGTTTTAGCGGTTCACCGTCCGGCCCACGCGGGCTGAACGCCGCTTCGAAAGAGCCCAGTTGTTCGCCCCGGATGGGCCGCTCCATGTCGCTGAACCGCCGGTAATAGATCAGTACTCGCGTGCCTTGACGCGCCAGCGGCCGCGGGTCGCCCTCCTCGTCCAGGAACATGTTGACGCCCGGAGAGTAGATGTTTATCCGTTGGAAGTCTCGGAAGTCCACCGGGTCGGGCGAAGTTGCCCAGCAGCCGCCGAACACGTCCGGATACGCCACTTGGAGCCAGAGGCTTGACCACCCGCCGCTCGAATGTCCTGTTACGTAGCGCGCCCCCGGCTCGCCATAGCCGCGGAACTCCTTCTCGATGTGGGGGATCAGTTCTTCCGTGAGCGCCTTGCCCCACGGGCCGTTGTTAGCGCTGTCGGCGAACACCGAGTGTCCGGCCGGGCAGCTTGGATCGAGCGCCACAAAGATGAACGGCACGCCGTCGCGCTGGGTTGTACTGTTGTTCGTCCGTCCGCTCCAGCTCATGTGCGTTCCGCCGAAACTGGGAACGGAGTAGAGGAGCGGAAACTTGCGCTCCGGTTCTGCAAACCACTCGTCGGGGAGTACGACCGCAGCGTTGATTGTGGTCGGCCTCTTGTAGAACTCGCTCAGCAGGCGCGATGGCAGGCGTACCTCCTTGACCACGCGCGTCTCTCTGAACTTCGGCGCCTCCACCACCTGGTCGCATACGATTTCGATTACGACGTCAGTCGCCGGGTCCAGCTCGAGGCGTACCGGCTTGGAATACAAGTTGCCGGGGCTGCGGCCGATGGTGCGCCCGCCGAGGTTGCGGTCAATCACGGCCTGCACCGTGTACTCGCCCGGCTCAAGGTCGTCCAGTTTGCCTGGGAAGCCGGTTGCGGTTTGAGACCGGATGACCATTTGCGCGCCGGGCTTCACGTCTTTGAAGGCGGCGCTGTATGCCGGCTGAGGGCTGAACCAGTTGGGGCCGAAGCGCGGCTCGGCGCGGGTGGACTTCGACAAGTAGACGACGACGCGGCCGCTGAACGGACCCGAGAACGCCTCGGCGGGGTAGGTGACCGAGAATACAAAGCCGAAGGCGGTCGTCCACGCCCCGAGGAGGACCGGGACGGCGATGGCGGTCGAAATCAGGCGGGAGTGCATTAGGCCGTTGATTCTGACCTGTATGCTCGCGCCGAGGCTGTGTCGGCCGCGAGACAGCGGTTCCGGTCGTGCCGGCCGGGCGACCGCCTGGTAGACTATGGGCCCGTCCGGCCCCGACGCCGATACTCGTCAAGCCGGAGGACCAGCAGCCCCATGCCGCACGACCGAAGCGCCGCCTACGAACTGCTCTGCGCGCACACCGATGGTGAGAACCTCCGCCGACACTGCTTGGCCGTGGAGGCGAGCATGCGCTGGTATGCGCGCAAACTGGGCGAGGACGAGGAGGAGTGGGGAACCACCGGCCTGCTTCACGACTTCGACTATGAGAAGCACCCGGGCGAGCACCCCGCATGGGGGATGCGGCTGTTGGAGGAGCAGGGCTGGGACGCCGGGGTCATCCGCGCCATAGGCTCGCACAACGACCGCCTCGGCATTCCCCGTGAGACGCCGATGGAGAAGCACCTCTTCGCTTGCGACGAACTCACCGGATTCATCGCCGCCGTCACCTACGTCCGCCCAAGCCGGAGCATCCATGACGTGAAGGTGAAGAGCGTGACGAAAAAACTCAAGGACAAGTCGTTCGCCGCAGCCGTCAGTAGAGAGGAGGTCCGGCAGGGCGCGGAACTGATCGGGCTCCCTCTGGAGGAGCATCTGGCGAACATGATCGAGGCCCTGCAAGGGAGCGCGGAGGCGCTCGGTCTGCAGGGCGCGGTTCCGGCCGCTGACCTCTGAAGCGAACTGCGGTAAGAAGATGACGATAATCAGGCTCGATGACGCGGCGGGGAGGCGCACTGTGCGCCCCATTCGGCGCGGGCCGTCTTCGGGCCGTCAGCGCGGGCGCGGCGGCGAACCGTATCAGGTGGGCGGCACCGGCGCATGAAGATACTGCTGATAACAAATGACGCCGCCCTCGCCAAGGAGGCCAGGAGGGCGTACATGAAGACGGACAACCTGCAGGTGTTCAAGGACTGGCAGAAGGCGCTCGGCCGTGCCAAGAAGGCTCACCTGATGATTGTGGATATTGTCGCCACTCTTACGGCCCCGAACCGCATAAAAGGATACGAAGAGTTCGCCGAAGCGAAGATGGCGCACAAGGACGCGAAGGACGTGCCGCTGGTGCTTATTTCGGCGCCCGACGGATACAAGCTGGACGCGATGGTCGGCTGGCCCGGTTTCGTTTTTGGACACGTCCGTCGTCCGATTACATGGAAGATCTTCCGGCGTATCTCGACGTGGGTCTGAGGGCCGGGCGTCGTCATCACGACACGTACGCGCTTAAGGGTGTGACGCGGTGAGGGGACGGGCGGAATCCTTCAACAATGAGATTGTTGAAGGATGGAAAATCCTCCGTCCTCGGTCACCCTGATTCAGTCATTCCAGTCTCAGGGGCACCGGCCGTCTTGCAGATGCCGGGCGTCGGCTGCTCGTAGGCCGTTCGTGGACAAGTCGGCCTGCGGAGAGAGGAGTCCCGGCGCGATGGAGACTCGCCAACATGTCCACGGCACACGGCGGCCAGTTGCACTGCTGGTGGGTTGGGGATAGCGGACAGGCTCCGGTCAGATATAGTATCATCTGCGAGTGTCTGCCTAAGGAGCAGACCCGATAAGAGAGGAGGACAAAATGACAGAAGGACACACACCGAATTCTGGAAAAATCTTAGTAACAGGAGCAACTGGAAGCGTTGGCGGTGCGCTAATAACCAACCTGACCGCCGTGGGCGCTGACGTGCGCGCGCTGGTCCGCGACGAGTCGAAGGCGCAGGGCCTTCGTGATGCCGGCGTCGAGGTGGTAGTGGGAGACCTGGACAAGCCCGAGACGCTCGAGGGCGCGTTTAGCGGGGCGGACAAGGTGTTCCTCCTAACGGCGCCAAACCCCAACCAGGTCACGCAAGCCCGCAACGGATTCGCCGCCGCCAAGCGCGCGGGCAACCCCCACATCGTCAGGCTGTCGGCGGGTGCAGTTAGAGACAAACCTGGTGCTTTACCGCGCATTTCAGGGCAGCATGCCGAGACCGATGCGGAGCTGAAGGCGTTCAGCCTACCCTACACGATCCTTAGTCCCCACTTCTTCATGCAGAACACGATGATGGCGGCGCAAACCGTCGCATCGGACGGCGTCGTTTACATGCCGTTCAAGGATGGCAGGATCGGCATGATCGACATCCGGGACATCGCCGAGGTGGCAGTCAAAGTCCTCACTGAGGACGGCCACGAGGGCAAGACGTACGTGCTGACCGGCCCGGCGTCGATCTCCTTTCACGATGTAGCGGCCGCGCTCACCAAGGCCCTGGGCAAGGAAGTCAAGTACGTAGACGTCCCGCCCGAGGCCGCCCGGGAGTCGATGGTCAGCATGGGATTGCCTGAGTGGATGGCCGACGCGTTGATCGAGTACAGCAAGGCGTTCAGCGAGGACTACGGCGATTTCACGGCGCCGGACTTTGAGCGATTGACGGGCCACCCAGCCCGCTCGTACGAGACGTTCGCCCGCGATTTCGCCCAGGCGTTCGGCAGCGCTGTGCTCCAGACCACCTAAACATTGTGAAATAGATAAGAGATTAGCGATCTCGCCTCAGTACCGGTTAGGTTGGGGATAGCTGTCAGGCTCCGTTCAGATATGCGGACTTCTCGCTCTCCGCCGACACCGTACACGTTCCCATGCCTCCGCATGCCCACATGCGGAGGCTTCGGTAGTGCTCAGTGAGAGCCTCTCCATTTGGGGATGGTGAGGCCTGGAATCTCAGGGGCGCCGGCCGACTTGCAGATGCCGGGCGTCGGTTCCTCGCAGGCCGTTCGTGGACAAGTCGGCCTGCGGAGAGAGGAGTCCCGCGCGATGGAGGCTCGCCAACATGTCCACGGCACACGGTCTTGACTTCACTCACCCCGGGCACCCGGCGTGCCCTTGTCCTCCGTCAACCCGTACCCTCGGGTTCGCCGCGACATGAGGCCCCCTCTGCCGACTCGGCCGAGGAAACAGGATCAGAAACCCTCGTGGGAGTTCGATAGCACGCGAACCTGGTCCAGGTCTGCACCGAGTATCGCGCCATAGTCCTCGTCTAATCCTAAGTCCGCGCCGTTGACGCCGGGCGCCGTAAGAGTGTATGTATTGATTATGCCGGTGCGGTGGACAGCCTGGATACGATCGTCTCTGAAACTTAGTTTGGCGCCGACCTCTCCAAGCGGATCGTCGTGAAGGGTGAACTCCATCGGGCCAGCGTCATTTATGCTGAATATGACGGTCTGGTAATTCCCTGGGTTGGCCAAGTAGTACTCCTCTGCGTAAAAGAAACGCCTGGCGCCCAAGGAGTACGCCACTCGGTCAGGCTCTCCAATGTCGGCCTGATCTAGGTCGGTGAATTTGGTCTGTCCAAGGCGAACTGAGAACGCATTTACGTCTATTTGTGGGTTGAAGCTCTTCTCGCGCGTCGTGACGGAAAACGCCAGGACCGTCTGGCTCGCGTCAGCGATGACCTGGACATAAGTTTTCCGCAATACGAATAGATATTCTGTTAATTCCGGCTTGGGCTCGCCAGGATTGACGAATGTTGGCTCTCCGAGGGTTTTCTTGAAGGACTCCAGGGTCGTGCCTGCAGCGAGGCTCTCTAGTTTTGCGATCTCTTGGGCATTCCTGCCAGGCGTGCTCGAGAACCATCCCTTGAGAATCGAAACGCCGCCGCTTAACGTAGTAATAGCACCAACAGCGCCAAGGATAAGTGCACCAAGCACAACTAGATTCGTTCTGCTAAGTCTTTTGATGCCTTCATGCAATGTCATCGGCCGTACTAAACAGGATACCTCCCTGTCCGATGCCTTCGCGTCCCGAGGGCTGGGTTACTCGACCGGGCTCGCGGTCTTCAGGCCTGGGACAAGGAGGGACCGGGGGTCGTGGAGGTCGTCGTTGGTGCGTTCAGCCCCCGGAATGAAGCACATCAGGGCCATGACCACGATGCTCCGCGCCGGTCGTTTTGCCGGAAACGGGCCCGATTCGGCCCCTACTTGAGGTTTTTGAACGTGAAACCTCAAGTACTCTCTGAGATTCAGGGGGATTCCGGCGATATTCAAGGGAATCCGTTAACACTTCAAGGGAATATTTGAATTATTCCCTTGCAGGTCCGAGACCTGCAAGGGAATGTCCGAGACCTGCAAGTGTATATCGGAGACCTGCAAGTGTATGTCGGCGACCTACACGTGCATATCGGAGACCTGCAAGTGTATATCGGAGACCTACACGTGTATATCGGAGACCTGCAAGTGTATGCCGGAGACCTGCAAGTGCCGGACTCCGACTGACGGCTGCCGACTGACGACCGGCAGGGGACGAGCTCCGACTGACGACCGACGACCGGCGGCCGGGAAGGGACAACCTGCGGCCGCGCGCATCGCCTCTTGCGGCGCGGGCCGTGTGTTCAGCGCACCCACTCCAGCATCTTGCTCTCCAGTTCGGCGCGCAGGTTGTCCGGCAGGTCCCCGGCGGGTTCGGGGCAGATGCAGGCCGCAAACCAGCCCTCCGGCTCCTTGGCTTGATTCATGGCGACGAACGGCACGGGCGGTGAGTAGCAGGCTTGAATGATGGGCTGCACCCATTCGGCCGAGTGCTCCCACTGCGTCTCCTTTGCCACGCGCAAAAACCAGGGAACCGCGCGCGCGGGGACCTCCAATTTCAGCAGCGGGTGGGGGTTCCATTTAATCTCCTCACGTCCGGGCTGCAAGACGCAGACGGCGCCTTCGATGACATTGCCCCATTCCGCGTCCTGGGTCCATTTCTTCGCGGGCTCCACCTTGTTCTTGAACAGTGTTACGTACACCGTCTTGTAAAGGCCTTCGGGATACTCGACGCGCTCGCTCGTGTGCGCGCGTGGGAGGTCGGTCTGAGGGGTCCACTCCTCGTCATCATCGTCCTCGGCCGTCAGCCTCGTCTTCTTCTCCTCCGGAGGCGCATCGCGCATGGGTGCCCACATCTCATAGGCGATGACATTTCCGTTCCGGTGATGGAGAAGGTCCCGGTACTCGTTTAAGTGCAGCTTCGCCCACTCGTTTTGCGGGAAGCACTTCAGAAACTCGGTCGCAAACGCGTCCCAGTCGTTGGCGCGCACGACTCGGGGGTCGGGTTGCTCCGGATGGTAGAGGCTCGCGTAGATCCACGGCTCGCGGAACTCGAACTCCACGTACTTGGGAAAGGACGCGAGCAGGAGCCGGCCGTACTCGGTGAGCTGAGCCGCCTCCGGGGGGGAGAGAGGCGGCTTCACCTTGACGGCGTCTTCATAGGACTGCGCACCCTCTTTCGCCGCCCAGTTGAGCGCGCCTAAGGTGTGCGAGGGAAAGAAGCAGTTCAGGTTGGGCGGGAGATAGTAATAGGTGGCCGCCCGGCCGCCGTCGGACGCCGGCTCGAGTTGCAGGCTGCCCAGGATTCCGAATCCGAGGAAGCCGGGGAGCGTGATGGTCGTCTCTGTTGCCACTGGGACGATTATGGCGGCTCTCTGCGTCGCGTGAGCTTGATTCGACCCCTGCTCGGGGTTCTCTCTCGCAAGACTCAGAGCGGGCTCCGACCGGCGAGTGGCGATTGGGGACGCGGAGAGCCGCACCTGAACCCTCCCCGTTTTTGCTGCGCAAAAACGGGGAGGGGGTTGGGTTTTACTGCCCGATGGAGGTGTAGGTTTCGTACGTGTATGTCAGATCCAGTTTCTCTCCGGCCGGGACGGTTATCTTCCATTCGAGAACGTTGAGAGAGTTGGGGTCGCCTTTCAGAACCGTCGTGTCCTTTATGACGCCGTCGTTCATTATCTCCAGCACTTTGCCCCTCACGGTGCGCGTGACGCGCACCTCGGCGTCGTCGTCACGAAAGTTTTCGAGCGTGAGGGTGCCTTTCATCGTTATCGGGAGATATTGCTGGCGTTCGCCCACTTTGAACGGGTCGCCCCGTTTCACCTCGATTTCGGAACGTTTCACGCGCAGGCCGATGCCTTTTGCCAAGCGCATCTCGGCCTTGCCGCCGGGCGGCGTGTACTTGACCATCTGTTGGCCGACCGGCCGTTCGTCTTCCACAACGAACACCGGCCCGGTCGTGAGCGGATGCTCCGACTCGTTTTCGATGGTTAGGATATAGATTACGTCCTCGGTGTCGGCGTTCCAGTCGAAGAGCGGCGTGACCGGGACGACTATCTCGAAGATCGTGGTCATCGCGCGTTCGCCGGGCCGGAGGCTGAAGTGTGTCTTGGTGTAGTACTGCAGTTCGCCGGATTCCTCGGCCGGCAGAGCGCCGAAGCCGGCTCCCGCTGTGCCCCAGCCTTCGGCGGCTTTCAACTTTTCACGCAACGCCCGGTTCGCGACGTCGGCCATCTGGGCCTGTACGCCGGGCGATGCGCCGATGAACATTGGGCCGCTCATGAAACCGGCGAGCAGACTGTCAATGTGGCCTCGGTTTATCAAGGTTGGAGCGCCGACCACGAACACGACGTTCGCGTCCTTCAGCTCTTCCGGAAGGTTCAGCAGAGTGCCTCGGAGCGTGAGGCGGCCTTTTTCCTCAGGTAGCAGTTCAAGAAGGTAACTGGGCTCCCACAGGACCCCTTCCTGGATGTAGGCCATGCCGATGCCGGCCTCGCCGTTCGGGTCGTCCGTTATCAGTTTCATCAGTACAGGAAAGTCAACGAGGGAGATGGTCTCGATCTTCTCGTATTCTATGGCGACGAAGTTGCCGCTCTCCTCTTTCAGTAGGAGCATGTCGTCCAGCAGGGCGGTGAGTTTCCCGGTTACGTCGCGGCCCTCCGTATTGATGCGCAGGCGGAGGCCCACTTTGTTGGACAGCCGGGCATAGATCTCTTCAGGGTTCTCAAACGCGATGCGGTTGTCGGTGGTCAGGATGATGGTTTCCACGCGGTCTTCCGGCTTCTGGGGATAGACCCATAAGGTTCCGCGCACGGCTCGGGGCACGAGGTTGGTTGTGGCCCAGCCGTTCTCCAGTTGGGCGGTGCCTTCGCGGACGAAGAACCCGAATCCCTCTTTGAAAACCACGATCATCTTCAGTTGCGTTTCGAATGCCAGGCCGACCTTCGGCTCATCTTGGCCGGCAAGCATGGGCATCATGGCAAGTGCGCCGATTACCGTAATCACTGTTGGCCTCCCCGCCGGGAGCGTTGCCCGGCGATTGTTTGCTGCTCGGACCGTGATTATGGCAGTCAGCGACCGGAGACTGACGGCTGGCGGATGCCGATGGACGAAAGACGATAGACGATAGACGTGTGGGAGGGGATGGGCTTCGACCGGCGGGGCCGGGCTCGAACGCCGCGCCGTCCCACCGAGAGGCGGTTCGGCCATAATGGCACCGGTCCGGCGACCGAGATGACACCGTTTGCATTCATCGTTCACCCTATTGACGCGCGGCGGGACGTGGCGCGCAAGTTCCCGGTGGCGCGGTACTTGCCTCTCGGCGTAATAGAGCGGTTTCTGAAGCGGAAGCGGGCGTTCGTAGTGAGCGAGATCCGGGGTGTGCGGTCAGAGACCGGCGCGGGGGCCAAGGGCTGGTTCATCGGCTGCGGGCTCACTCCGAGGATGATACGCAACCTCCCCGTGGAGTTTGTGTACGACAAGATCGTCGCGTGCTGCGAAGTCGGGGCCGAGCAGGGGGCCAAGATCGTCGGGCTTGGGGCGTTCACCGCGGTTGTCGGCGACGCCGGGGTGACGATCAATAAACGCAGCCCCGTCCCGGTTACGACCGGCAACAGTTACACGGTCGCGACCGCCATCGAAGGCACCCTGGAGGCGGCCCGCCTGATGGAGATTGATCCGGAACAGGCCACGCTGGCAGTGGTAGGGGCGACCGGCTCAATCGGCCGGACGTGCGCGCTGATTCTGGCGCCCAAGTTCGCCCGGACATTGCTGATAGGGCGCGACCCGGAGCGGACGCGGCGGATAGCGGAAGAGATCGGGGGCGAGCCGAGCACAGACGTTGCCGACCTTCGGCAGGCGGACGTCGTGATTACCGTTACGAGCGCAGCGACTGCGATCATCCGGCCGGAGCACCTGAAGCCCGGCGCCGTGGTGTGCGACGTGGCGCGGCCCCGGGACGTGAGCCGGCGGGTTGTGGCGGACCGGGATGACGTGCTGGTCATCGAAGGCGGAGTCGTCGAGGTTCCCGGCGACGTGGAGTTCGGGTTCGACTTCGGGTTTCCGCCGAGAATGGCATACGCCTGCATGGCGGAGACGATGATGCTGGCGCTTGATGGGCGTGCGGAGCCGTTCACGGTCGGGAAAGAGGTAAGCGTGCAGCAGGTCGAGGAGATCCAGGCGGTGGCGAAAAGGCACGGTTTCCGGCTCGCAGGTTTCCGAAGCTTCGAACGTCCGGTGTCTAACGAGACGATCCGGCGCGTCTGCGAGGCGGCCCGCCGAACGAGGGGTCGAGAGGCCCGGAAAGAAGCGGC
>JADFGT010000021.1 GCA_022567555.1 Armatimonadota bacterium
TCAGCCAGCTCGGCGATCCGTTCAGGGCTGGTGCTGGTGGCGTTTACCACCTGTACCTCCTGCACCCGCAGCAGGGGCGAGCGGTAGAGGACCACCGCGCCGGCAACTGCCGCCAGCAGGGCGAGAACGATGAGGGTGCGGCGCCAGCGCAGACGCCGGCGCCTGCGTTCCGCCTTCTCGTCAGGGAGGACGTACCCCTTGAGGGCGCGCCGGCGCTTTCCGGGTTTGTACTTATACACAACGGCGCTTCTCCTCGTGCCGCTCCAGCGCCAGCTCGATAAGGCGGGTAATCAGGTCTCTGTAGGGTAGGCCGGCGTGCTCCCACAGCTTTGGATACATGCTCATGGGGGTGAAGCCGGGGATAGTGTTCACCTCGTTGAGGATGAGCTGCTCCTGCGGTGTGAAGAAGAAGTCCACGCGGGCCAGTCCGGCGCAGTCTATCGCCTTGTAAGCCGCTAGCGCCATAGCGCGGGCCTCCTCGGCGGCCTGAGGCGGGATATCGGCGGGGATATGGAGCTGCGTGTTCGGGTCGTCGTATTTGGCGCGGTAGTCGTAGAACTCTCCCTCGAACGTGATCTCGCCCGGTGGCGACGCTTCCGGCTCGTCGTTACCCAGCACCGCCACCTCAACCTGACGCCCCTCCACGGCGACCTCGACCAGCGCCTTGCGGTCGTACCGGAACGCCTCCTCCAGCGCCCCGCCCAGGTCTTGGAGAAACTTGGAAAGTGCGAAAGCGACCTCCACAGACTTACTTTTGCTCTCATCCAACGCGAATACGCGTCCTTGTCGCACGCACAAGAGTAGAGGCTTGTCGTGTAGGATTCGACCATCCTTTCGCAACCTTCGTTTTGGAATCGCATCCACAAGTTGAATCGACGCCGGGCCCTCCAGATGGGTAGGCCCTAACCAGTAATCCCCGTCAATCGCCGGCAAAGCGAAACCGTGCATTTCGTGGTTTCGTATCACGCTGATCAGAAACTTATAGGAAATCCTCTTGTAATGCTCCGCGCACTCCTCTTTCAGCCATCCCTTGGAAACGTAATACTCAAGGTGTTCGAGCGAGGCGTGTGCAAACGTTACCGCTGCCGCCAGGAGTGCGATTCTGCCGTCGGCCGACCGCATCTTTTCCGACTGTTTCGCAAAGAGGACCGCGCGATCGAACTGTGCTCTGGAACTCTGTTCCTCCATTGACGTCGGTGGTCCGCCTGGGGGTTCGCCCACCTGGATGTACATCCAGGCGATCTCCACCTTGCCTTTCTTCACTATCGCCGTCGGAACGAGCTTTCGAGGCTTTTTCACTCCATCATTACTCTAATGATTCTATCCCTCCACTGCTTGCCGGGCAGGGCCCCCTCACCACCCCCTGGGTGCAAGCAGCTCCTCTTCCTTCAGCTCAGCGACCGCGCGGCCGACCATCGGCTCTCCGAGGTTGCGCGAGACGCGGGCGACAACCGTAGGGTCGTTATAATGCGCGACCGCTTCCACAATCGCATCGGCGCGGGGCTGCGGGTCGGCCGACTTAAATATCCCCGACCCCACAAACACCGTCTCCGCGCCGAGTTTCATCATCAGCGCCGCGTCGGCGGGCGTCGCGATCCCCCCCGCTGAGAAGTTCGGAACAGGCAGCCGGCCCTCGTGAAAAACAAGCGAAACCATCTCATAAGGCGCGGACATCTCTTTCGCAATCGCCATCAATTCATCTTCGCGCGCCGACGCCACGCGCGAAATCTCACTGACGATCGCCCGCATGTGCCGCACCGCCTCTATAACGTCGCCCGTTCCGGCCTCCCCCTTCGTTCTAATCAGCGCCGCCCCCTCGGCGATCCGCCTAAGTGCCTCGCCCAGATTTCGCGCCCCGCACACGAAGGGAACCTTGAAACCATGCTTCGAAACGTGGTGCTCGGCGTCGGCGGGCGAAAGGACCTCGCTCTCGTCAACGTAATCAACCTCGAGCGCCTGCAAGACCTCCGCCTCGGCGAAATGCCCGATCCGGCACTTAGCCATCACCGGGATCGTCACCGCGTCCTTGACCGCCAGGATGATCTCCGGGTCGGCCATGCGCGCCACGCCGCCGTGCGCCCGGATGTCCGCCGGAACCCGCTCGAGCGCCATCACCGCCACGGCGCCCGCCTTCTCGGCTATCTTCGCCTGCTCTGCCGAAACGACGTCCATGATCACGCCGCCCTTCAGCATCTCCGCCAGGCCGACCTTCACGCGCCAGGTGCCCACGTCCGTCGTTTCGGTTTCCCGTTCTGGGTTTTCGAGCGGCCCGTCTAAGTTCTTTCTCATTTTAGGGCTGGAGTTTACCTTCGCGGATTCGCCCAGGTGGCCCCGGGGGGCAGCCCGCTCGGGCCCTCGCGGCGACTGGGCATGCGGCCCTTGGCCGACGGCACTTCCCAATCGGTGCCCCAATAGCGGATAATCTGCGGGTAGAGGCCCTCCGGCCTCAGGATTGGTGTCATATTGAGAGTGGCGGGACGTAAGTCCGGCCCAGGCAATTCTTCCGGCGAGAAGCGTGTGCGCTTGGGAGGCAGGCATGAACCTTTTGATTGTGGATAGCGGCACCGGCCAGGAACTCTTGACCGAATCGGAGTGGAAGGAGGAACCGCCTCGCGTAGGGGATATCATCGAACTTCACTGCGGCGAGACCGAACGGTACGTGGTCGAGGAAGTGGACTGGGTGTTCGAGAAGACCTCGGCCGCGAAGAGAGACGACGTATCCCTTCGAACGCTGAAAGTGTTGGTGCGGCCGGCCGTCGAAGGGGAGGGCGCACCCGTGCGGGCGGTCGTCGGCGTGCCGGGAGAGCAGAAGGACCCGGAATGCGAGTGCGGACATCGCGAGTCGCGGCATGCCCCGATGCGGTGCACGGGCGACGCGGGGCGGTGCCAATGCACGGGCTTCAAGGCGAAGGCCTGAGCGCCGGCGATTCGTCCGCCCGGCCATGCCGAAGAAGCCCGCATACACTTCGACGCGGCCGCCGAACTGGATCCGCGGTTGGCGGAGCGCATTGGCTCCGAGCCCGGACCGGGTAACGAAGGCTCTCGATAACGTTCCCGGCGACCGACACCCGGCAAGTGAAACCGGTATTCTCCGCCTATGCGCGGCATCGTCATCGCGGGCGGTTTAGGAACTCGGCTGAGGCCGCTTACGCTGACCCGGCCCAAGCCGCTCATGCCGCTCGTCAATGCCCCGCTCCTCGAATACCAACTCTCCTACCTGAGAAAGGCGGGCATCACAGAGGTCTGCTTCGCCACCAACTATATGGCCGACGCGGTGGAGCGGCACTTCGGCGACGGTTCACGCTATGGGATGAAACTTGTATACGCGATCGAGGACGAACCGCTCGGGACCGGCGGCGCCATCCGAAACGCGTATGATGCGCTGCCTCCGGGCGATTGCGCAGTCTTCAACGGCGACACAATCCACGCGTTCGATATCGCCGCCATCATACGGCGCCATCTGGAGAGGGGCGCCGACGCAACGCTCACTCTGATACGGGTCGACCGGCCGCACCCCTACGGCGTGGTTCCTCTCAACGGGGAGGGCCGGGTGCAGGGCTTCCTCGAGCCGAGCGACGAGCAGAAGCGCGGCCTGAACGACGCCAGCGCGGGAGGCACCGACAACATAAACGCCGGTCTGTACGTTCTGACCGCACGGGTGCTGGACTCCTTCCCTCAGGGGCCGAGCAGCGTCGAGCACGACGTCTTTCCTCGGATCATCGAGGAGGGCCGAGGCGTGTTCGGCGATGTCCAGGAGGCCTACTGGATAGACATCGGCCGGCCGGTCCAATACTTGGAAGCAGTGCGTGCCGTGATCGCGGGCGAGGTCGGCGCGGCCAGACCCATTCGCGTTGTGGGCGGCTGCGCGGTGGACAAGACTGCCGAGATTCATGAGGAAGCGCAGGTTTCCGATGGAACTTCTGTGGGCCCACACGTCAGAATAGGTAGAGGTGCTGTCGTCACCGGCTCGATATTGTTGAAAGGTGTGGAGGTTGGCTGCGGGGCCCGGATCGAGCGGTCCGTCGTTGACGAGGGGTCGCGGATAGGCGCGAACGCCACGGTTCGGGATGCCGTCTTGGAAGCGAACGCCGTCGTTCCGGACCAGAGCGTCGTCAGCGGTCAGATGTGAGTGGGGTCCGAGGGTCGAGGCCCAATGCCCGCGAACCCCTCGCACCCCTCGATGAAAACAGAAAACTGAATACGGAAAACCGGCATGGAGACATGGAAGTGAAAGTACCACTGGTTGATTTGAAGGCCCAGTATCAGGAGCTGAAGGAGGAGTTGGAGACGGCCGTAAACGCCGTCCTCGCGAGCGGCATGTATGCGCCGTCCGACAACGTCCGGCTTTTGGAGAAGGAGATAGCCGCCTCCTGCGGGGTGCGGTTTGGCGTGGCTTGCAACAGCGGCACGGACGCGCTGAAGATATCCCTCCAGGCCATGGGCATAGGACCGGGAGACGAAGTTATCACGACCCCGTTTACCTTCGTCGCTACAATCGAGGCGATCATCCAGAACGGAGGCCGGCCCGTCTTTGTGGACATCGAGCCGGAGACGTTCAACATTGACGTGTCCCGGGTCGAGGGCGCGATAACCGGCCGAACTAAGGCATTGCTTCCAATCCACCTTTTCGGCCAGATGGCTGAAATGGAACCGCTGATGGAGATTGCGGATCGGCACAACCTGATGGTTCTGGAGGACGCCGCGCAGGCCATAGGCAGCACCCGAAACGGCCGCCACAGCGGGAATTGGGGAATCGCGACAGCGCTCAGCTTCTTCCCGACTAAGAACCTCGGCGCGGCCGGCGATGCCGGCATGATCCTCACGAACGACGAGACGCTCGCAGCCCAATGCGGCAAATTGCGGGTACACGGAGTTTCCGACGACCCGTACCGGTATGAGGCGATCGGCCACGCGAGCCGCCTCGACGAGATACAGGCCGCCGTCTTGCGGGTGAAGTTCGGGAAACTCGGCCAGTGGAACGATGCGCGTCGGGCAAATGCCGCCGTATACGACCGTCTGCTCGGCGGAACGGACATCCGCACGCCACCCGTTCTTTCGGAAACCACCTGCCACAATTATCACCAGTACACCGTCAGGCACCCCGGCCGGGACGCGCTGCGCGACTACCTGAAGGAGCACGATGTGGGGTCCGGAGTCTACTATCCCGTGCCCCTGCACTTGCAGCCTGCCTATCGGTTCTTCGGCCACCGGGAGGGGGATTTCCCAGAATCTGAGCGGGCTTGCCGCGAAGTGCTGTCGCTGCCGGTCCAGCCTCACCTCACCGGCGAACAGGTGGAGTACGCTGCCGACGTGGCGCGCCATTTTGCCTGCGTGAAGGCCGGCGTCTAAGGCTGGCGAACGGAATGTCGGAACGACCCGAACCTTTCGCTCAACTGTTGGCGATCGATCTCGATTTCACTCTGCTCGACGCCGATCGCAACATTCCGTCAGAGAATCGGGCGGCGGTCCGGCGGGCGCGGGCGGCGGGAATCCACGTGGTTTTGGCGAGCGGCCGAATCGCTTCGGGTATGCGCCACTACTCGGACCAGTTGGGTCTCGACGGCCCGCTGATCTCCTGCAACGGAGCCTACGTGGTGACCGCCGGACGTGAAATCATCGAGGAGCATAGGTTCTCCCGCCGATACTCCCAGAGAGTCATCCGGTACTGCCGCTCACACGGTTTCCACGTGAACGTCTACGCCGACGATAAGGTGTATTTCGCGGAGACCTCTCCCTGGACTGACATCTACTTGAGACGCGCCCAGCGGGCGAACGCCGAGGTCGTAGGCTGGGACGCCCTCATGGAGATCGATCCGCTGAAGGTTATCCTGATCGACTCGCGGGAGACGGTCGCGCGCCTCCAGGTGAGGTTCCAGCGGGAGTTCCGCGCCCAGGAACTTAGCGTCACGGTCTCCGAGCCGGAGTACCTGGAGTTCTTGAGCCCGGACTGCAGCAAGGGGACCGGGCTGGCGGCTGTTGCCGGCATCCTGGGGGTTCCCAGGGAGCGGACGGCGGCCGTCGGCGACTACCACAACGACCTGCCCATGCTGGAATGGGCCGGCCATTCTGCCGCTGTGGCGAACGCACCGGAGGCCGTGCGAGCGGCCGCCGACGTACTCGTTCCCCGCCACGACAGGGGCGGTGTGGCGGCATATGTTGACCTGGTGCTCCAAAATCTGGAACAATCATAAGCCCAACCCGTCCGTCCCTATACCAGAGCGATCCCAGCCTGAGTCGCCAGGGGGGCGAATGTGGGCCTGGGGGAGGATGAAAATGAGGAATCGGTTGATCTATAAGACTATTGCCACAGCAGGCCTTTTCGTATTCGCCGCCGCCGCTATGGGCGGCACGCTGATCGTCACAAGCCCGGAGCAGGACGATTTCGTCGGCGCCACAACCACGATCAGTTTCCGGATTGAGGACGGCGTTATACAGGTCACGGTTCGGGCGACGATTACGGCCCAGGTCGGCGGTGTCAGCACAACCCTGGAAACGCGGGTCACACCCAACCAGAAAGGGGACGCAAGCGGCTCCATGACCTGGAGCCCGAGCGAAGCGTTCCCTGAAGGCGTCTATGACATCGTCGTGACGGCCACCGAGACCGGCAACCCGTACAATACCGTCAGTTTCTCGGTCACGCTGGACCGGAAGGAGCCCGAGTTCACCGACTTCGGCCCCTTAGACGGCTCCTTCATCCAGGGCACGGTGACAATCACCGCAGAGATTGACGAGCCGAATATCGAAGAGTGGCGCGTTACCGTCAACGGCCAGGACATTCCAGACAACACCGGCTCCGCTACCTCAATCAGCGTTGAATGGGACACGACGAACATCGAGGAAGACGGCCCTCAGACCATCAAGATTGTAGTGAAAGACAAGGCTGACAATCAAGGGACGCACGAGGTGGAGGTGATCCTTGATCGGGCTGCGCCACAGATAAATGTCCTGTTCCCGCGTTCGAACATGTCGATTCGGCCGGGCGGGATCATGGCCGTTGCGATTGATGTGGTGGATTCCGCCTCCGACGCGGTGGATGTCACAGCGATCATCGTCGAGTTGCGGGATATGTCCAACAACCTGATCCGCCGCGTGTCGCGTTTCCGCTACTCGGACGTGAACGACACCACCGCGCGGTGGCTGGGCCGGGTAAGACTGCGGCTGCCGAGTGGAGTCTCCGAGTTCAAACTGGTCGTCGGGGCTGTGGATAAGGCGGGCAATACGGCCGTGACCCAAGAGGTGCCTCTGCACGCGGGTCGAGGCCGCGGGTGGCGCTGGGGCTGGGGACGCCGGGGACTCTGAAGAACACACATTTGAGAGGATCGGAGGACAGATGATACAGAACGCATGGAAGCGGTCGGCGGCCGTTGGAGCGGTCGCGTCGTGTGCGATGGCCGGATGGACCCAGATACCTGACCTGCTCAGTTTCTTCGAGCCGGGCGGGCGCGCGATGGGGATGGGAGGCGCCATCTATTCGAACGCCGCCGACGTGAGCGCTTCGTACTGGAATCCCGCAGGGCTGGCCTACATCAGTGACCCCATGGCCGAGATCAACTTCAGGAACCGGCCGACAACGAGCACCGTGCTGACCGGCACGTTTATAGACCCGGATCGTGACGGTGAGACCGGGTTCGGCTCCAACGCGTTTACGTTCGGCGGTATCGCGTTCCCCGTGGGTAACGGCGTGATCGGCCTCAGTTACGCCCAAGGCGGCTATGCGCGGGAACTTGCCATAGGTTCAAACCTGGGGAGCGGCGACCCGGGAGACCCTACGTTCGTGGAGCGCCAGGTCGAGTTCTTGCGCGTCGTCACCGAGTTTGTTACGCTCGCTTGGGGGACCTCACGCGGCAACAACATGAACATCGGCGTGGGCGTGGTGTTCGCCCGGCAAACGATATCAGACGCGTTCTTCCGCCGAACGATACCGGGCGGGACCGGTGACCCGATAATCAGCGAGTCCGATTTCACGGGAGCCGCGACCGGTTTCGGCGGGATTGTCGGTGCGCAATTCGCCTCGGAGAACTCCAATGTCTCCTTCGGTGTGAGTTATCGGAGCGAGATCACGCTCAACTCGGTGGGGGAGTTCGCGCTCTACTCACAAAAGATTCCCGCTCGCATCCAGGGAGGCGTCGTGTGGCGCGCTGACGGGCTGCGCGGCGGACAAGACTTCGTGATAGGCGGCGTGGACGTTGCGTTCTTTCCCAGTGCGAGCAGCGGCTTAATCCTCGCCCGCGATGAACAAGTAAGCGCCGGCATCGGGTTCGAATACAATTGGGCCCAGTCGTTCGGATACCTTCCGATTCGGATCGGTTTCCGCACGACAGGCGCCGCTACCGATGGATTCGACCAGCGAAACGTATTCACTTTCGGTGTCGGATACCGCCCTCACAAAGAGGGCTATGTGCTGGAACTGAATTTCGCGTCGGGAGACGGGCAGTCGCGGCCGGACGTCGCGCTGTCGGCCTCCTTCCCGATAGGAAAATAAGGCGGGTATATGCTGGATAAACGATTGGTGGCACTGCTGACAGCGCTGGCGATTCTCGGCCCTGCGTCCGCCCAACAGTGGCGGAAGTCGTATGAGCAGGGACTCGCCTTAGCGAAGCACGCCGAGTGGGACGCAGCCAGGGTGAAGTTCCTCGAAGCCATCCAGGATCGGCCGGAAGACCGCTCAGGCCCGACCCAAATCGGCGCCAGCATCACCGACCGCCGTCCCTGGCGGGGCGGGGCGCCCTATTCGGCCAATTTCGGTGCGGCTTACTGCGCGTTCAAACTGGCGGCCGAAGCGCAGGACATGGAGACCCGTGGAAAGCATATGGAAGACGCGATCGCAGGCTTCCAGAAGTTGGTGAACGAGCGGAAGGCCAGCGTGGAATCGCTTCTGTTCCTGGCCGCATCCTATGCCGCGCACAACGATCCGCGCGCGTCGAGGCTCGTGCAGGAGCGCCTGACTGAGATCGATCCGAAGCAGGCGTTCCGCGTTGACCAGGAGATGATTGAATTCCGTGACCTTCGCGCAGTAAGGAGCGCCGAAGGCGGCACCATCCTCTTCCCTGATTCAACCAGCCCGATCGGCCTGGTCCCGGTCTTGGGCTACAAGTACGCGCTGCTTATCGGAAACGAGAAAGGGAGCGGGCAGCAGTTCGCCCACAACGACGTGGACCTCATCAAGGAATCGCTCATAGAGCATGCAGGCTACTCGGAGGCGAACATCGTCACGCTGAAAGAGGCAACGACAGATACGATGCTGGGCGCGGCAAAGGCGCTGGCGAATCAGTTGCCGGAGAGCGCCGTCGTCTTCATCTTTTTCACCGGGGCGGCCGCTCATGACCCGGCAACGGGCACCGACTATCTGATGGGAACCGATACGCCCGGCGCGCTGTCGTTTGACCGGATGGTCGCGAAAACTGCGCTCTTTCAAGCGTTCGTGAACAGGGGGGCCTCGGTCTTCTCTTTCTTCCAAGTGGACCGCGAGAGGAGCGCGGACGGACAATACTTCGGACTCGAGGTGCCGAAAGTGGGCAGAATCGCGCAATGCTTCGCCAATGCTCCCGGTGAGTTGGCATACGGCACCGTCTTCGATCAGCAGCTACACGGCGTCTACGCAGCCGCCGTGTCCCAGGTGCTGGTTCAAATGCGCAACAATCGCATCGCGGTGCTGGATTTCGCTTGGGCAACGTTTCGAAAGGTCAGGGAGGGCGCCGCCCGGGGCGCGGGTGGCGCGCAAACGCCGACGCTGCCTGTCATTTCGGGCATGACCGGTACCGCCAGATTCTAAATAAGTAGTTGGCCCGAGAGTGGCTTTTTTCGGCGAAGAGGTGGCTTCAACCGCGTCGAACTGTGAAGGAGCGGACTTGCTCCGCGCGCTGGCCGGGGAACCGGCGGACCGTTATCTCGCCGAGTTCTACATGCCGGCAATGGCTAACGCCGTCGGTCTCGAGACGCCGGCCCTCGACCAACTGAAAACGGCGCTGTCCGACCAGGAAATGGCGTTTCGGGCCTTCCTGGCCAACTATGCTGCCACGCGCCGCAGCCCCGCACGCGAGCAGATCGCGCCCGTTTTCTTGCACGCCCTGGACCTCACCCTGGGCGGCAACGACTTCGCGGAATACCTCGAATCGCACGACGCCGAGGCGCTCTGGCTCAGTTTCGACGAGGCGTGGACGGAACGTACCGGCAAGTCCGCTGCGCCGCTTCGCCCCGTCCTGGAGGGAACGGCCGAACTCGTGTTCGAGATCTTTGAAACCCACGGCCACGGCAACGTCTTCAGATGGGCGTGCGACGAGATTGCCAGGTCCCGAAGGGTTGAGGCGGTGTTCTTGCGTCTGAAGGCGATCCGAACGCTCGGCCCGAAAACCGCCAGCCACTTCCTTAGGGACACTGTGATACTCTATGACTTGGAGGACGACGTGGATTATGCCGACCGGATCTACTTGCAGCCGATCAGTTCGGTCGTCCGCCGCCTGGCGGCCCGCATAGTGCCCGAGGCGGCGGGGAAGAGGCTGCCGGACTGGGTGCTCGCCGGAAAGATGTCGAAGCAGGCGCGTCTGGCGGGCGTTAGCGGCGTGCGTTTCAACATAGGGTGCGCCTATCTCGGGCTGCGCTTGGCACTGCGGAGTGGAGGAGTGGAGCGAGCGGTGGAGGACCTGCTGCGGGCGAGCGGAACGGATGAGGAGTGAGGTCTGCTTCTCGTATCCTTCAGCAATCTCATTGTTGAAGGTACCTCCAGGCAGAGCGCCGCCGGGTGCGGTTTAACATACAAGGGGATGAAATCGGGTGGCACGGATGAGCGGCCGTCGAACTTCGGACCCCAGAGGACTCCGCGCCGCTCGTCCGTGGTTCCCATGCGCGCTGTTGAATCCTCCACGTTCAGCACGTCGCATTGATGAACTTCGAAAGCACATTCCAGGCCGCCATGCCATCTCGCGCTGGACCGGGCCCATGCCGTTCACGGACGAGCGACACGACGCGCATACTCGCGCAAAAGCACCGGGTCGCTCATCCGTGCCACCCGAGGTAACCTTCACCCTATAGAGAGCCCACCCGCCGCCTTTGATTACCGCCACCAACCCTGCGAGGGTTGGTGGATAGAAACTTCGACGAAAGTAATGAACAGGCCGGGAGCGGAGGCGCTCCCGGTCCGGCGAGAAACGAACACGCACTCAATCAGCGCGCCAGCAACGCCTCGACCTCCTTCCGGAACTCGGCGAAGTTCTCGGCCCTGTATCCGATCTCAATCGTGTGGACGTTTCCCTCTCTGTCAATCACGGTCACGTGCGGAATGCCGGTGACGCCGTAGTCATCGAAGTTCGCAGGATCGCCGAACAGGACCGGCCAGGGAAGACTGTGCTCGACCATGAACTCCTTCATGCGAGCGAACTCGTCGTCCTTCGGCATATCTCGCTTGTCGCGGTACTCGGTGCCGTACCAGCCGTAGTACTTCGTCACTCCGACGATTTCGAGCCCTTGGGAGTGCAGGTCGTCGTACATCTGAATCATATCCGGGAACTCCCGGATGCAGAACCCTCACCAGTGGGCAAAGAAATCAATCAGGATCACCCTGCCCTTCCATGCATCGAGCGATCGGAACTTCCCGTGGCTGCGCTCGACGTGCAAGGCGGGCGCCGTCTCGCCGATCTGCTCCAACTGCGTCGCGAGTGAGTTGAGCCGCCGGATAGTGGCGTGGCCTTCCGGCAACTGGCTGCGGAGCGCTTCGATGACTCCGAGTGCGTCCTCCTTCTGGCCCAGGCGCATAAGCAGGTCGGCCCTTTTGCTGACGATGGCGTATTTCACTCCTATCGCCAGCGGCCGTTCGCTCTCGGTCGTGAACTCGTCGTATGGGATGCGCGCTTCCACGTCGGCAAGCACCACGAGGGCTGTATGGACGCCATTTTCCTTCGCTATCTGGTCCGCATAGTAGTAGGCTGTCTGAAGGCCCAGGTTGCGCGCGTCCATCTTGTCTCCGGGCGCGGCCTCCTTGATCGTTGAGAACAGCATCTCAGTTTCGTCGAGCAATCTACAGCTGTCGAGGACGATCATCTGGGCTTCGAACCTCTCTTTGGCCGTCCCGTCCAAGGTCAAGTACCGCAGCGCAGCGTCACAGGCGCTCTGCTGCATCTTGGCCAGCACAAACAGTTGCGCCCAGGCGAGGCCCTGCTTCGGTTGGACCTTTGTGGCGTCAACTCCCTTGCAGTACTCCTGCGCCTTGGTCTCAATCTCCTGGTTCAGCGCCGCCAGGTTGACTCGTGTGCCGGACTCACGGGCCTCCTGCAGTGTCTTGGCGCGGAGGGCATTGAGCTCCTTGACGGCCTCTGCGGGGTCAGTGTTGGCGGCTTGCAGCCCCATAAGGCCTGCAGCCAGTCCGAAGGCCGCTACGACGACGACAATGGTGGCTATTTGCTTGCGCACGATGAAACCTCCTTTTGTGCCGGATACCCGATTCTACCGGTGCCCGGCCCGGCGATGTTCAGAACGGCCCGTCGCAGTACGGCCGGATTGAGCCAAGAAGAGGAGGAGCCCCGGCGCTGGGGAGGTCGGGATGAGGAGTAACGCCGGGGCATACGATGAGAAGGCTGAAAAAGAGGTGAAACCCTATTTTATCGGTCCGCCGACGCCACATGCGGCAACCGACTGCCGTCAACCTCCTACACCGGATAGTGTACCGATTCGTACACCGCCGGCGCTACGTTTGAAACCGTATTCACAGAAAAACTGGTGAGAATCGGTACCGGCACGGCATTCATGGCTCCATGCTGTCATGCCAGGCTGTCTCCCGGCCTCAGGCGGACTCCGTTGGCGAAGTCAAGACCCGAAACCTGCTTCCTGCCTTCCAACTGCACGTGCTTGAGCCGCAGCCCGCCATCGGCGAAACCGACCGTCAGGCCCTCATCTCCGACGGAGGCCGCTACGCCGGCCTGCGCGCTCACCGACAGGTCCAGCCGCGCCGACCGCACACGCAGGCCCCCGAATCGCGTGGCCAGGGAAACCCCCGGGCGAGGCGTGCATGCGCGGAAGCGGCGATACGCCTCTTCAGCGCTCATCTCGAATCGGAGTTCGCCCTCACCACGGCCCATCTTCGGCGCGAGGGTCGCGTTGTCGTGCTCTTGCGGCGTGCGCGGGTAATCCCCGGCGGCGATCCGCCGCATCCACTCTTTCGCCATGCGGGCTGCGACCTCGCCGAGACGGGCCTCAAGTTCGCCGGCCGTTTCGTCTGGACCGATGACCAGACGTTCGATGGCGATGATGTCGCCCGTGTCCATCCCCTTGTCCATCTGCATCAGTGTCACGCCGGTCTCCGTTTCGCCCGCCAGGAGGGCGCGCTGTATGGGGGCCGCGCCCCGGTAGTAGGGCAGCGCCGAGGCGTGGAGGTTTATGCCGCCCCGCCGGGCCGCGCCCAGCAGCGACTCCGGAAGAATCTGCCCGTAGGCGGCCAAGAGCAAGGCGTCGGCGTCCAGCTGGCGGATCGAGGAGACGAACTCCTTATTTCTGGCCCTTTCCGGCGCGACCACCGGCAGCCCCAGTTCTTCGGCGGCCTCCTTCACGGGCGTGGCCCGGAGTTTCCTCCCCCGCCCCGCCGGCCGGTCCGGTTGGGTCACAACCAGGACCACGTCCGGGGCGACGGCCCGCAGCGCAGGGACGGCGAACGGAGACGTGCCGAAGAAAACCAGCCGCACTACCCCACCCGCTCTTCCGCCGGCCACGACCAGTGGAGGGTCGCCGCGTCCACCTTGTCAATGAACAGGATGCCGTCCAGATGGTCTATCTCATGCTGCAACACGCGGGCGGCAAGGCCTTCCAGACTTAGTCGGATCGCCTTTCCACGGTTGTCGAGCGCCTTCACCTCAACGGTCATGCTCCTTTTCACGTCGCCAAACAGACCGGGCAGGCTGAGGCATCCCTCTTGCCCGACCTCCTCGCCTTCGGCCCCAACGATTTCCGGGTTGATCAGCGCAGTCGGCCCCCCGTCGGCCGCTATCAGAATCACCCGCTCCGAGACGCCTATCTGCGGCGCAGCCAGCCCGATGCCGTTGGCCTCGCTCCGGACCCGCTCCATGCGCTCGATCAGTTCGCGGGTCTTCTTCCCCACACGTTCCACCGGCTCGGCGACGCGGCGCAACACGTCGGCCGGGTATTTCACTACAGGCTGCTCGTCGCTGGTCTCCCAGAGCGGCTTGAACTCGGCCGGGACGACTATCTCCATGGTCTGCGTTTCGGGTTTCAAGTTTCAGTCTCGGGTCTCGGGCTTCCGGTTTCGAGTCCCCGGCCGATCACGTCCTGACCTCTGAAATCGGAAACTCGGAACTCAGCGCCACCCACATTCTACTTAAGCCTCACAGCAGCGACATCGGATCAACGTCCACGATGACCTGCGCGTCGCGGCTGACGAGGAGATCGCGGGGAAGCCGGACCACCTCCGGGTCGCCGCCCGGCGGCAGTTTCACCAGCAGGTGATAGCGCCAGCGGCCGTGAAGACGCTCGAACGGACACTCCGCGGGGCCCACAACCACCAGGTCCGGGCGGTCCTGCAGGAACTCGGCAGCCTTCCTAATCGCGCCCTCGGCGCCGTCCCGGTCCGCCGACGAGGCCACTATGTTCACAAGCCGGACGTAGGGCGGATAGCGGGCCTCCTTGCGCTCGACGATCTCGGCCCGGTAGAAAGCGTCGTAGTCCTGTGCGGCGGCGAACTGGACGGCGGGGTGGTTCGGCTGGAAGGTCTGGATTATTACCCGGCCCGGCCGGTGCCGCCCGGCGCGGCCCGCCATCTGCGTGAGCAGTTGAAACGTGCGCTCGGTCGAGCGGAAATCGGGCACGTTCAGTCCAGTATCGGCGGTCACAACGCCGACCAGCGACACGTTCGGGAAGTCCAGCCCCTTCGCGATCATCTGGGTTCCCACCAGTACGTCCAATTCACCCTCGCGGAGTTGCGCCAAGATCGTTTCGATGGCCCCCCGCCTGCGAGCCGTGTCACGGTCCAGCCGTCCTATCCTCGCCTCCGGGAACTGCTCCCTCGCCACCTCCTCTACCTTTTCGGTGCCGAGCCCGAGCGGCCTCAGCCGGGGCGACTCGCACGCTGGGCAGGAGTCAAGCGCCGGGCGGTTATAGCCGCAATGGTGGCAGCGCAGGCGCCGCGCGCGCCGGTGGAGGGTGAGCGAAACGGAGCAGGACTCGCACTTCGGCACAAACCCGCAGTCGCGGCAAAGAAGCGCGGAAGCGAACGCCCTGCGGTTTATGAACAGCATCGCCTGCGCGCCCGACGCGAGCGTCTCGGACAGGGCGTCGCTAAGTTCAGGGCCAAGGATCGCCGGCTGCCGGGCCCGGAACAACTCCCTCAAGTCGATGACCGTGACATCGGGCAGTTCCGCCTCGGTCGCGCGCCGGGGCAGCGTGAGCAGTTCAATGTCCCCTCCGTCGGCCCTGTGGAAACTCTCAACGGACGGCGTTGCCGAGCCCAGAACCAGGGTTGCGCTCGACTGTTTTGCGCGGAACTCCGCCAGCTCCCGCAGGCGGTATCGGGGAGCGCTGTCCTGCTTGTAAGTGCCCTCATGCTCCTCGTCCACCACCACGAGCCCCAGATTCGCGAGCGGCGCGAAGATCGCGCTGCGCGCGCCCAACACAACCGGTGCCTCGCCCGACCGCGCGCGGCGCCAATGCCTTAGCCGCTCACCCTCGGCGAGGCCGCTGTGCATCAGAGCGATGTCCGGACCGAACCGGTCGCGAAGTTGGGTGATGACCTGCGCCGTCAATGCGATTTCCGGGACCAGATACAGCGCCTGCCGCCCGCCTGCCAGCGTCTCGGCCACCGCCCGAAGGTAGACCTCAGTCTTGCCGCTTCCGGTCACGCCGTGGAGCAGGAAGCGGCGACCGTCGGCCCTGCGGATGGAGGCGACAATCCGCTTTACGGCGGCCGACTGCTTCCCGGTCAGCCGCTTCGGGGCGGGGGCGGGCTTAGGCAGGTCCGGTTCGGATTCAACCAGCAGCCCGGCCTGGGCCAGTTTCGTTACGATCGTGGTCGTCACGCCGGCTATGGCGCGGACCTCGCCGGAGGTGAGACGGGCGTCCGGGGTATCGCGAAGTGCCAGCAGGCAGGCAGCCTGCGCCGGCCTCCGCTTTGCTTCGGACGCCAGGAACGACTCGATCTGCTCGGGGTCGCCCAGGCGAAGAAGCCTCGGGCTGGGATGCCGTTCAGGCGGGAGACTGACGGTTCGTTCGAGCAGCCCCTTGGAAACCAGCGCCCTCAATGCCGACCCGGCCGCGCGGCCGGTCCTGCGCCGTTTGCTCTCGGTGATCTGCCCGCCCATCTCCCGGACCATGCAAAGCGCTTCGCGCTGGGCGCGTGTGAGGCCCTCTTCATCCTTTCCGATCGCGCGGTAGGTCGTGGACAGGCGCGAGCGGACGCCGGGCGGCATCGCCGACGCGACCGCCGCTCCGAAGGGCGTCAGGTACTGCTCCGAAAGGAAACGCAGCGTCGTCATCAGCGATCCGGGCAGGGAGAGGCCGTCAATCACCGACTGAATCTCTTTGAGGCCTGCCGGGTCGAAGCCCAAGTCCTCCGGCGCCGTGTCCCGCACCTCGAGCACATAGCCGACAACGGTGCGCGGGCCGAACGGAATCAAAACTGCATCGCCGCGCTGCGCCTCGGTCCCTTCAGGCAAGAGATACGTGTAACTGGACGCCACACCGGGCGCAGTCATGTCCGGCGCCACGTCCACAACCCGCAAAAGGGCGGCTTCCGGCTTCCGCCGTCCAGGCTTCTTTCGGCGTGGCTTTGGGGGGGCCGTGCGTGCGGAATCGCCTGGAGTTCTTGCTTTACCTTGGGGCGAGGCGGGCTTGGCCATGCCGTCTAAGGCCGACAACCCTCCGGCACCGAATCGAGAGCAACCCCGCACAGCGCCTCGGCGTCGCGCACCGCCTGGTCGAATTGCGCTTCGCCAATGTCCTCGTTGGCGCCCGGATACCGATATAGCGTCGCGAGGGGCGTGAGCCGGTCCGCAGCGTCTTGCAAGGCCTGGAATCGCTGACCATGCTCCGCGGCCAGGTTTAGCAGAACGCCAAGGTCGTGGATCTTTGGGTGGTCCTCGTCCTGACACACCAGGAACGCCTTCAATGCCTTTTCGGCCGCCTGTTGGCAATGATATGCCGCCACGCCGAACAGCGCCGAGGTCCCCTCCCCGAGTTTCTTGGCCGCAAAGAGGTCCTGCGACGATTTCTCAAACCATTGACGAACCAGGTCGCGCTTGGCCTCATCCATAGAGGACCTTGCCCTTTCTCAGTATCGCGCTTTCGAGGGAAGCCGGAACTCTCAGCGCGCGTTCCACCTCGGCGCGCGTCCGAATCAGAATGTCCTTCGGGAAATTCAGGCCGCGAAGACACTTCCGCGCACGAAACAACAGGTCGGTGATCGGAGAACGGACTTCCCTTAGGATGACGAGCAGGTCAACATCGCTGTCCGGCCCGGGCCGCCCCCACGCGTGCGACCCAAAAAGAATGACCTTCTCGGGCTGAAACTCGTCCACGAGTCGTTGGGCAGCCACCTCCAGAATCTCGTCGGTAACCTCGATCATTGCCGCACCTCATGTTACCGCCTGCGAATTTTTCTCTCCCTTCCGTTCGCGTGGGACAGGAGTCCGGGCACCCGACGCCCGCGCCCTGACCTCCTCCTTATGGTTCCCCCTGCGCAGCACAGGCACCGGTATTCGAGAGGCCGCGAGCGCAAGGGGAACCGTTCTCCGGAACGCCCTCTCCTCCCGGTGAGGTGTCGTCGGTTCTCGCTTCCTGTCTGCTCGAGTTTCGCGTTCATCGCAGCGAAACGCCGAGCGCGTCCGCCGCCGCGTGGATGTGTCCGGGTTCGCCCAGGAACCGCCTTCAGTCGCTCTTCGCCGCCTCCCGCTTCAAATTGTCCAAGAGAACGAGCGCTTCGACCGGCGTCATCGTGGAGGTGTCCAGTTCGCGCAGGCTTTTCAGAACCTCCGGCTCCTCGACCTGGAACAGTGTCATCTGCAGCGACCTCACCCGCACGTTGCCCGCGTCCGGAACCGCCTCGCGACCTTCGAGGTCGCGCAGGACCTCCTTCGCCCTTTCCAGGACCGCTTTCGGAAGTCCCGCCATGCGCGCCACCTGAACGCCGTAACTTCTGTCCGCCCCCCCCTCCAACACCTTGTGCAGCCAGATGACCTTGTCGCCCTCTTCGCGAACGGCCACGCGGAAGTTGCGCACGCAATCCAATTGATCGGCCAGACGGTTCAACTGATGATAATGCGTAGCAAAGAGCGTTTTCGCTCCGATCTCGGTCAATCTTTCCGCCATGGCCCAGGCGATAGCGAGGCCGTCGAACGTGCTGGTACCGCGTCCGATTTCATCGAGAATCACCAGGCTGCGGTCGCTCGCGTGGTGGAGGATGTGTGCGGCCTCGGTCATTTCGACCAGAAACGTGCTTTGTCCGGTGGCGAGTTCGTCGCGAGCGCCGATGCGGGCGAAGACGCGGTCAACTATCCCGATTGTCGCCTCTTGCGCCGGAACGAAACTCCCGATCTGCGCCATAAGAACGATCAGCGCGTTCTGGCGCAGGTAGGTGGACTTCCCACTCATGTTCGGACCGGTTAAGATGACGAGCGACCGCGAGTTGTCGAGGGTGGTGTCGTTCGGGACGAACACCCCCATGCCGGCGTGCGCCTCGACCACCGGGTGACGCCCCCCCCTTATGAACAGTCTGTTTGAGTCCTCGACCACCGGCCGCGAGTAGCCGTTCTGCGCGGCGGATTCGGCCAGCGACTGAAGCGCGTCAATCTCGGCGACCGCCCGAGAACCCCTGAGAAGTCGCGCCGCGTTCTGTGAAACGACTGAGCGCAGGTTTGTGAAGAGGCGATACTCCAGTTCGGCCGCCTGCTCATCCGAGCCGAGAACCTTCGCCTCATACTCTTTCAGTTCGGCGGTGATATAACGCTCGGTGTTCGCCGTTGTCTGCTTGCGAATGTATCCGGGCGGCACCTTATCCAGTTGGGTCTTCGGGACCTCGAGGTAGTAGCCGAACACCGAGTTGTAGCCGACGCGCAATCTTGCGATGCCGCTACGCTCACGCTCCTGCTTTTCGAGGCCCGCGATATACTCCTTTCCTCTGCGGGACAGCCGCCGGAGTTCGTCCAATTCGGCATCATACTTCTCACGGATGTAGCCGCCGTCGCGCAAGTGAAGCGGGGGGTCGTCCGACAGCCCCCTGGTCAGTTCGGCGAGGAGGTCTCCGCAAGGGTCTATCTCCTTTCTAACCCGCGCGACCCTTCCCTCGTTTACACGGAGTGTCGCTTCCAGCAAGTCGGGAATCAAGGCGATGGAGGAGCGGAGCGAGACCAGGTCGCGCGCGTTCGCGATCCCGGTCGCCGCGCGGCCCACGAGTCTTTGAATGTCATACAGCCGGCCGAGCACGCCCCGCACCTCATCGCGGGCGAGGCCGTTCGCGCGCAGCGCGGACACGGCGTCGAGCCTGAGGTTGATCGACTCTATATCCAAGAGGGGCTCCTCGATCCAGCGCTTTAGGAGCCGCGCGCCCATCGAGGTCTTCGTACGATCCAAGACCTCGAGGAGCGTCATGCGCTTGCCGCCGTCCGACATGTTCGCCGTGAGTTCGAGGCTGCGCGACGTCGCCGAATCCAGCCGCATTCGCTCGCCGAGCGAATATGTCACCACGCTATCAATGTGCGCGGTGTCAATCTCGTTCTGGTCCAGATAGGAAAGAATGGCCCCCGCCGCGACGGCGCCCGCCTCCAGTTCCTCGAGGCCGAACGGTGACAGGTTCGGCGTGCCGAACTGCCGCAGCAACCGTGCGCGGGCGTCCTTCGGCCTTCCGAACGGCATGCGGGTGACCATGGTCTGCGTGAGGCGGCGAATCAGTTCGTACAGTTCGTCCGCTTCCTCCGGCAGAAGGCACTCGGCGGGGTTTAGGCGCGCGATCTCCTGGATGGTCTTTTCCTGCGAATCCGGGCCCGTGACCTGAGTGACCAGGAACTCGCCGGTGGAGAGGTCAAGGAAACTGACTCCGGCCTCTTCGCCCAGCGGCGCGGCGGAAGCGAGGAAGTTGTTGCTGCCGGCCTCCAGCATGCTGTCTTCCAGCACCGTGCCGGGGGTCAGAACACGCGTAACCTCGCGCTTCACCAGACCCTTCGCCTTCTTCGGGTCTTCGACCTGGTCGCAGAGCGCGACTTTGAACCCCTGCTTGATCAGGGCAGCGAGGTACTTCTCTATGGAATGGAACGGCACGCCCGCCATCGGGACCCGACCGTTCGGCCCGTCGTCGCGCCCGGTGAGCGTGATCTCGAGGGCCGTGGCGGCGGTCTCGGCGTCCTCGCCATAGAACTCGTAGAAGTCGCCCACGCGCATGGCCAGCAGCACGCCCGGGTAGCGCTCCTTCGTGGCGAAGTACTGCCTGAGCATCGGCGTGTGCGGCTTCACGGAACCGAGTATGCCCCCGCCCCGAGCGCAAGTCAAGCGCCGTGCGTATTACAATGGGAACCGGACAGACATGACGCGACTGTTGACCTACTGGGTTATCAGCGCCGCAAGCATCGTGCTCTCGGCATACGTCGCATCGGCACTGGGTCTTGACGTGCAGGTTGACCTCGAGCACCCGCTTCAGCTGTTTCTGGGCGTAGGCCTGCTTGGCGTAGCGAACGTGACGCTCGGCTCAGTCGCCAAGCTGGTTACGTTGCCGCTCAACTGCCTCACGTTCGGACTGGCCTGGATCGCAGTGAACGCGGTCCTGTTCTGGTGGGTAGGTCAGATGGGCATCGGCTTTTATGTGGGAGACTGGTTATCGGCGCTGGTCGGCAGTCTGCTGATGGGGGTCGCGCTGGGTGTGCTCCGGCGCTTTGTGGACAGGAATGAGAGGAAGACGTAGAATCCGCCGCTGGCTGGCGACCGGAACAAACCTAAGGCGGTCGCTATACCTTCTGCTGCTCGGCATCGCCGTGCTGCTCGGCGGCGTCGCGCTCAGTTTCCAGATGCTCCTGCTGCCCGGCCTGAACGCGATAGACTCGGCTGCCAGCGGTGTCTTCGGGTGGTTCTTTGACGAGTCGAAGGTTCCACTAGCCAAGCATTACGCCGGCGGCGCGATGCTGATTCTGGGCATCTATTTTCTGTACTTGGGAGCGCGGTTCGGCTTGCGCGAAGTGATGCGAATCCTCAACCCGGGCTACGAGGGCCGCATCGTCGGTACATTCTTGAAGAGACAGGTGCTGTCGGCGGGGCCGAACGTGGTCGCGGTCGGCGGCGGCACTGGGCTTTCAACGCTGCTGCGCGGACTCAAGCACAAGACGAGCCGCATCACGGCGGTAGTCACAGTAACGGACGAGGGAGGCTCAAGCGGCCGCCTGAGAGAGGACAAGAAGATTCTTCCGCCCGGAGACATCCGCAACTGCCTGGTCGCATTGGCGGACGCGGAGAAGGCAATGACCGACCTGTTTCAACACCGCTTCGAGGGCGCGTCAGGGTCGCTGAGCGGACACAGCACAGGCAACCTCCTGATTGCGGCGATGGTGGACATCACCGGAGATTTCGACAAGGCGGTACAAGAGATCAGCCACGTTTTGGCGATTCGCGGCCGCGTACTTCCGGCCACGCTCGAATCGGTGCGCCTGAGGGCGGAGATGGAGGACGGAAGCGAGATCTGCGGCGAGCCCAACATTGTCAGTTCCGGCCTTCGCATACGCCGCATCTTCTTGGACCCCGCAGACGCTGCTCCGTTGCCGGAGGTCCTGATGGCTATCGCCGAGGCGGACGTTATCGCCATAGGACCCGGCTCGATCTTCACGAGCGTCATACCTCCGCTTCTGGTACCGGGCGTAGCGCAAGCGATTGCGGAATCGAACGCGGTCAAAGTCTATATCTGCAACGTGATGACGCAACCGGGCGAGAGCGACGAGTTCACGGCGAGCGACCACGTTCACGCCTTCGAAGCGAATGTCGGAACCCGCGTGTTCGATCATGTTCTTCTGAACAAAGCGATTCCCGGCGAATACCTTCTGAAGAAATATGCCGGGTTCGGCCAGGAGTTCGTGGAGCCGGATACGGACAGGATCCGCGGCATGGGTCTGCGGCCAGTGGCCGCCAATCTGATTTCGGAGACCGATCTTGTGCGACACGATCCGATGCGGATCGCCGACAGCGTGATAAGGATCGCGGGCTGATGGACGGCAAACTGGTGATCCTATCCGGACCGAGCGGAAGCGGGAAGGACACCGTGATTGAAGCGTGGAAAGGCATTGATGCCGATGTAAACCGTGTAGTAGCATACACGACACGATCGCCACGAAAAGGGGAAACCGACGATGTAGATTATCACTTTGTGTCGCCGGGCACGTTTGAATCAATGGTCAAGGAGGAAGCGTTTCTCGAATGGAAAGAGGTGCACGGCAACCTTTACGGGACTCCGGTGTTCGACATGGAGCGTATGATCCGCGAAGGGAAGATCGCTGTTCTGAAAATAGACGTTCAGGGCGCGCTGACCGCCATGGAAAAGAGGCCGGACGCCATCACCATATTTTTGGAGCCGCCTTCGATGGACGAATTGGAGCAGCGGATAAGGGACAGACGGACAGACACCGAGCACCAGATTGAAATCAGAATGAAGAATGCGGTTTGGGAGATGGCGCATGCCGACAGGTATCAGCACCGAGTCATCAACGCCGATGCGCAGCGCGCCGCCGAAGAGATTGACCATATAGTGAGCGGAAAGGAAGTTGCATGAAACCGGTTGTCATACTTGGCGTTACGGGAAGCGTGGCGGCGTATCGGGCCGCCGATGTGACGCGCGAACTCATGAGGAATGGGTTTGAAGTGCGCGTCTGCCTCTCTCGCGCGGCTTCGGAGTTCGTGACGCCCGCCCTGTTCGAAGCGTTGACCGGCGGGCCGTGCCTGACAAACGTTTTCGACGAACCGGTCCGCGGCCGCATGGCGCATATTGATTGGGCGCGCGATGCCGACGCGATTCTGGTTTGCCCGGCGACCGCGAACGCCATCGCCATATTTGCCCACGGCCAGGCGGACGATATGATTTCAACCATCGCTTCGGCGAGCAGTGCCGAACTGGTCATAGCTCCGGCGATGAACCCCGAAATGTACGCTTCGAAGGCCAACCAAGAGAACCTGAGGACGCTGGCCGTAAGAGGCGCCCTGATTGTGGACCCGGAAACGGGCGAAGCGGCGTGCGGCGAGAGCGGCCAGGGAAAATTGGCACGAACCGCCGATATCGTTGCGGCCGTAAAACGCGCCGCGTTCAGAAACAGGCTGTACAAAGGAAAACATGTCCTCGTCACCGCCGGGCCCACTTATGAAGCGTTGGACCCGGTTCGATTCATCGGCAACAGGTCGAGCGGCAAGATGGGGTACGCGCTTGCTGAGGCCGCGCTGAGAATGGGCGCGGACGTCACGCTGGTTTCCGGGCCCGCGCACGTTCAGCCGCCGCCCGCAGCCCGCTTCGTTCAGGTCATGACGGCGTGCGAGATGCTCGATGCCGTGCTTGACGCCGCCTCGCGGGCCGACCTCCTTATCGGAGCCGCCGCCGTCGCGGATTATCGCCCGGAACAACCTGCGTTAGAAAAGATCAAACGCGGTGAGGACTTGCAGCTACGCCTTATTGAAAACCCGGACATCCTGGTGGAGACGCATTCCCGCTTCCCGTCTCTTCCGGTCGTCGGCTTCGCCGCCGAAACTGAGAACCTGCTTGATAACGCGCGGACCAAGATGGAGCTAAAAGGTCTTCTCGCGATAGCCGTCAACGACGTTGCCCGCGATGACGTCGGCTTCGATTCCGACGACAATGAACTGACACTCCTTTTCTGCGACGGCGAGTCTGTGGAAATTCCGAAGGGCTCGAAATTCAACGTTGCGGTCCAACTTCTGGAACTCATCAAGGATCGGATCGGTCCGATCGTCTAACGCCCCCCCCGCTTAGCGCTTCGACTCAATCATGAAATCAGCATAGACGGGCAGATGATCGGAGGCAAGCGTCCCGGGGTCCTGATACTCAACGTCTCCGCCCGACAGCCTCCGTGCCCGTACCTCCTTGCCCCTCATCGCGTCGGGTCGGGCATAAACGAAGGCGCCTGCGCCCGCCATCCCCGCCATTCGGGGCGTAACGAGTATTTGATCAAACAGGATCTGGGTCATCGCAAGGTCCTGCGGATAACGGTAATCCTTTCCGCGCCAGCGTTCGTTTTCTCTCTGCGCTCCCTTCACTACCGGCCGCAGCGGCTCTCCGCGAAACCGTTCGTGCATGTTCACGGAGACATAATCGTCCGCGAAAAGAGGTTCAGTAAGATTGATGAGGAACGGCCCCTTCTCATTCTCAATCCCCGCCTTTGCCTGCAAGTTCCCCGTTTCCAGTATGTTCAAGCTCGTGTCGTCCGGCGTATCGTTGAAGTCGCCCAACACTATCGCGAGAGGCTCATTCTTTCCCCGCAGATAAGCAGCGAGCATCGAGCTCGCCATGATCCGCCTGTAATCGGTCTGCCGCCGGCCGCCTGAGCGGCTCTTGAAATGGACGACGTAGAAAACAAGGTCCGTTCCCTGCGGCGTGCTCACAACCGCGCGCAGGACGTCTCGCGCGTCGGGAAACGCGTCATCGAGCGAACTGTCCGTGAAAAGCAAACTTACGGTCTCAATGTGGAGCGGCTTCTTGACCGCGATGGCGAGTTCTTGCCGCTCCGATGGATCGTCCATGATCCCAAGTTCCCACTGCGAATCGAAGACCTGTTGCAGCGCCTTTCGGCTTTCTATCTCCTGGAGCGCGATTACGTCGGCGTCCAACCGTTTAATTACAGACTTCAGGTTTGCAATCCTTTCGAGAGACGTTCCCTGGGAAAGCCACTCAATGTTATAGGTCGCGACGCGCAGGCCCTCTTTCGGGGGCACGGGTTCCTCCGCGCTGCATCTGAACTGCAAGAAGAGAAACGTCGCGACCGCCAAAACAAGGGGAATGGCTACCCATCCGGCCCGACCGGCTTTCATGGCCGGGAATGTACCCGCATGAGCATCACCTCCCCGTTTCGCTCCGGCGAAAAGGGGAGGGCTGGGGAGGGGAGAACGTGGGGCCGCCCTTCGCTGCCGCGTCCCTTCCACGGGACGCGGCTAAGGACCCACCGCGACCGGATGGAACGGTCGCGGCAGCAAGAAGGGGAATCCGGGCGGCCGGCGCGCGCGCTCAGCTCAGCGAGACGCCGAGCGCCTTCGCCAGCGCTTTCTTCTCGATCCACACCTCTTCGCCGTCGAACAGCACCGGGAGCGGGAGGCTCACGCTCTTGCCGCCTACGAGCAGTTCCCTTGAACCGATAGGCGCGGTGACCGTTCTGCCGTTGGCGGAGATAGTGACCATGCCCAGTTCGCGCTCCATTCGCCCGCCGAGCGCCGTGGCGACGGCCTTTGCGGGGGCGAAAACGGTTTCGTCAGGCGCTTTGCGCATCCGGACGTCAGTGCTGCCCACGCGGACCGCCGCCGCCGGCAGACGCTTGAAGTCCAGAAGCGCCATGTATCCCTTCGACAGACCCAGCCGGGCGGCGTACTCCACGAC
Organism: Armatimonadota bacterium; assembly: GCA_022567555.1. Classification (GTDB taxonomy): domain Bacteria; phylum Armatimonadota; class Fimbriimonadia; order Fimbriimonadales; family ATM1; genus JADFGT01. The sequence goes on from JADFGT010000021.1 coordinate 25,547, forward strand.
TTCGAGCACCTCGTCGGTCAGAGGCGGAACCCGCAGACCCATGGCGCTCGCCTCGTACGCTTGGGGTGAATACTCGACTTTCACAAGCACGTTTCCGTCGAGGACCCTCAGGAGCGCCGCGGGTATCCAACTTCGATAATCGGGCACGGGCAACATCCAGGCCCGTCGTCCCAGCGGGAACCCGGTGAACGTTCCCTCGCCCTCCGGGCCGACCAGGGCGCGGCTGTGGAGGCGCGTACCCGCCTTGAGCAAGACCTTCGAGCCGTCGCCACGAGTGATGTAGGTGTCCTGCTGAACGACCGTGCCGTCCGCCGAGACTGCGTGGGCCACCGCGTGGCTTGGGTCCGAGAACAGAGTGATGGAGAGCCTCAGATCGGCCCGTGGCGTGAGCCCGGTCGAGGGCCGAGTTAGTTTCTGACCCAGGGCCACTTGCCGCCCAGGCTTGAATGGCGTATTCGGCACGACTAGGGCAAACGTCGGAAGCATGCTGATCTCGCGGGCCGTGACATGCACCTGCTGCGCAGATGCATCGAAACCCGGCACCTCGCCGGCCGAGAAGGCGAAGGCACGCAGATCATCGGGCGTTGGCAACTTCGCGCCCTCTTGCAGATCAACGACATCGCCGGGAAGCGATACAATCGCCAGCGAAGCAGCCAGCGCCGCGATTCGGGTCCTCGGTGCAATCATGTTTCGTAACCTCCTTCGTACGTTCATGGGTTTATCGGGAGGGTGGTGGCGCCCGGAATCCAATCTGCCTCCACGGGGTCGCCCGGCTCCTTAAACCAGCCAGCGCGAATGGGTTCGTCCGGTTCAAGCACACCGCTCACCAGGCCCAGCACATCAGGACCCAGGACGGTCCGCCAATAGGCCCTCTGGCGCCAGAAGTCCTGGCCGGGCACGCGGTAGGCCGGCGGGAACCGATAGTCGTTTCCGAGCAGGTCCTCCCACTGGGCTGCAGTGGCGTCCCACAGACGTGTTGTCTGTGAGAACGTTTGGCCCGCCTTGACGGTGACGCTGTGGAAGTTAAGCGGATAAGGGTCGTAGTTAAAGATCCAATACGGATCGTCGCCGATCCCACAGATGGGGTTCGTGTTGAAAGGAGTCTGGTTCTCTGTGAGTTGCCTCGTTCGGTGCGAAGAAAGGCCCACAGTGCAGAACGCATAGGCGTTCATGACAGACACGTCCATGCAATCGCCGTATATAATACCACCCGGTTCCCACTGGTCAAGAACATCCTTCAAGTGGTAGTCGTAACCGTTCCTGCTACTGTTCCACTTTATCCAAGAGTCGTCCCATGGAAAGTAATCGAATCCGCCGTTCAGCGGCTGGCCGGTCTTTTGCGCAAACAGGCCGAAGGTTATTCGCTGTCGAGCGTCATTCTCGTTGCTTGTCTCCGCATCCCAGTAGGACTGGAAGGATTGGAAGGATTGATCGCGCCGATACCGAGCCCACTTGCAGGAGTAGCGCAGGAGTGTGACCCAAGCCGGTGTCATCGGAATCTTGGGATTGTCCAGAATAACGAACAGTTCCGACTTCTTCCCCGCCCCCATGGGTCCCATTGGTGGCTGGCCCGTGATAACATCGCCCGTGAGAGTGGCCCACTCAATGAACCCAGGCACGGGCTCCGGGAACCAGTGAATGCCGTTCGGCTTATCTTTGTCCGGATTGTGCCATCCGTGCGGGTCGAGGCCCTCGGACCAGTACATTGCCGAGGTCAGGTTGCTGACAAGCGTCGAGCCCGTGATCTGCCATTCCATCTTCGGCCCGCCTTCCCAGTCTATGTAGATTCCGAGTATGGCGCCGATCTGGACGCCGACCGCCCCCGGAGCGTAGGTCGTCCCCCACTCCGGCCATTTATACTCCGCAGGGTCCGACAGCTCCGCCTCGCCCCACCGCAGCGGATACGGCGCACCGTTCTCTACGACGAACACCACCTTATACGCCGAGGCGCCCTGGATCAGCGCAAGGCTTAGGACCAGGGCCGGAAGCCCCGCCCGGAGGATTCTGGCTATCGTTCTCATGCTAACTGCCTCCTAATCCGGCACGAGCATTGAGTTCGTACTTGCACCATATCACAGTTTGCGCCCGCTGTCAAGGCCCTTTTTCGAGAATCTGCACTTACTTAGCGATGCGAAATGTCTTCCACACCTAAGCGGACTTCACGTCGAGCGCCTCGGCCGCCGCGTAAATATGTTCCGGGCTCGTGCCGCAACAACCGCCGATTCTGGTTGCGCCCGCATCCGCAAGGCGGACGCAGTGTTCCGCAAACTCGTTAGGCGATAGTTCGCAATCAAATCGCCATCCAACCGTTTCGTCCGCTTCGCCGTTGTTAGCATATCCTCCGAACGGAACCTTGGCGCGCTTCCCAACCTCCGAAACCGCCCGCTCGATGACCGGCATCCCGGCGCAGTTCACCAAAAAAGACGCGGCGCCCTCGCCTTCGCAGACGCGAAGCGCCTCTAAAACGCTTTCGCCGCTCAAGAGGCTCAATGGGTCGTCGTTCGAAGGGTTCACGCTCGTCCAGAATTCAGCCCCCAGTTTCTGCGCCGCCCGGACCGCCGAACGCAACTCCGCTATATTGTTCATTGTTTCTATGAGAAGAAAATCGCAGCCCCCCTCCATCAACCATTCCGATATCTCGAGGAACTCATCATCGGCTTTGCCGGGGGACAGGTCCGGACGATAGCAGTCTTCAAGGGGCGACACCGATCCGGCAATCCGCACAGGCCGGTCGGCCTGCGCGGCGGCCTCTTTGGCCAAATACACAGCCAGGCGTGTCAGTTCCGGCGTGCGATCTGCTAAACCGGCCTTCGCCAAGGAGCGCCGGTGGGTTCGAAACGTATTCGTGGTCAGAACGCCCGCGCCCGCGTTCATGTAGTCCAGGTGAATGCGGCGCACCGCATCGGGGTTTTCTATCAGCGCCCGCGCAGACCAGAGCGGCAGGCCGGTGGGAACCCCGCGCCGCTGCAGTTCGGTGCCCATGGCGCCGTCCAACAGGATGAGCACGGACAGATTGTATCCCGTAGAACGTTTGTTAGCCGTATCGCTCGACGATACGGGGGCCGGACCTGGACGGCCGGTACGCTTTGTGGGCGGCGCGCACGTTCCGCGCCTCCAGGATGTCGGTGAACGCTTCCTTCGTCACCGACTCCATCTTTTCCAGCAGTTGTTTCTCGGCCTGCTGGACCTTGCGTAGCTGGCCTTCGGCCTTCGCCACATTAGGCGAGTTCTCCAGTTGGGTCAATAATTGCTCGCGCCGGCGCAACAGGCTTCCCGCAGTGCTCCAATCGCCTGTGTCTACAGCCGAGGCGGCGCTGAGTGTTGTGGCCAGCAGCGTCTCGGCCAAGACGCGTGCGTCGTTGTTAGCCGCCACTGCCGGCCTCCAGCGGCTGCCGGTCATGAATTTGCTGCCAAGACGTGCGCAGTTCGCTTAGGACTCGGGTGCAGTTGTCAACCGAGTCGGCCTTGTCCTCGGTGTTGGCGCGCGAAAGTTCGTTTAGACAGTAAGTGTAGAGGCCGAAGAGATTCTGGGCGATCTCGCCGCCCTGCTCCATGTCCAGACTAGCGGTGAGTTCTGAGATGATGCGCTGCGCCTTTCCCAGGTGATCGTTCTGCTTTTCGAGGTCGCCCTCTTCGATCGCGCACTTGCCTGTCTCGCAGTTTCGGAGCGCCGCGTCATAAAGCATAAGGACCAACTGGAGCGGGCTGGCCGTGTTGACGGCCGCCTTTCGATACTCTGCGATGCCTCTGCCCTTAGTGGACTTCAATCCGGCTTCCTCGAGGCTCCTTAGCGGTGAGACCGACACTGATCGTTTCCCCTGCCCGCCCTCCAGTTCTTGCCTCGCGAAGCGAGGAGGGGGCTTGGGACCGGCGAGGCGCTCAGTCCCGGCCGTCCATCCGGAGCCAGTACTGGATTATCGGCGGAACAGGCTGGATGCCTTATGGCCCCGCGGCGCTCCCCCAAGGCGCGGATGGGGATAGCCAAGACGCCCGGCTCCCCTCGGGTCTGGAGGTTTCGGGAGCGGTTCGTGGGCGACCGAGGGGGAACCTCTGTGGCGGGGGTCCCAGCGGGGACGTTCGGCCGTGCGTGCAACCTGGGGGCGGTCCCGACCGTTAGGTGGTTGGAGCGGAACAGAAGATGGACTTGATCGGATTCGCGATTATCGGGCTGATTGCAGGCTTCCTGGCCAAAGCGATCATGCCGGGGAAGGCGAAGGAGCCGGAGGGCTGCTTCCTCACCATGCTGTTGGGCGTCGGCGGGGCAATCGTGGCCGGGGTCATCGCCTGGATGCTGGGCTGGAGCACGGGCGGGAGCCTCTTTGGGAGCATCACCGCGGCGACCCTCGGCGCAGTGCTGATCATCTGGCTGCTGAGGAAGTTCGGGAAGTAGGCGGGGGCCGACTGACGACCGGCGACCGGCGACCGACGGGTGGAGAATTCCCCCCGTGGCCCGGCCGGGCTGCAGCACGGCGTGAGTGCGGAAGTTTGCGCCTAACTCACCTCAAACACGACTTTACCGGTTTCGCCTTTTGAGATCATCTCCATCGCTTTGACGAACTCCGTATAATGCAGGTGGTGCGTTACGATGGGTGAGACGTCCAGTTTGCCGCTGGACAAGAGGCGGCCCATCTGGTCCCATGTCTCCCATAGGCGGCGGCCGACGATGCACTGCACGTCCAGACCTTTGAGTATCGCGTCGTTGAGTGGCATCTGTACCTTCGGTTCTGCAAACAGGCCCAAGAGGCTTATGCGCCCCCCCGGGCGGGTCGCCTGAACCGCCAGACTTAGCGCATCCGGGTGGCCGGACATTTCGAGCGTGCCGTCAAAGCCGAGAGGGTATTCGCGGCACAAGATATGCTCGGCGTCCTGTTCTTTAGGGTTTATCATTAGGTCAGCGCCCATTTTCTCCGCCAGTTTCAAGCGATACGGGCTGATCTCGGTCACGGCGACGCTCTTGGCGCCCTCCGCCTTGCAGACGCCGACCGCGAAGAGACCGATCGGGCCCATTCCCGTAATGAGGATGTCGCAGTCTGTCAGCGGTCCCGCAAACGCGGTGTGCACGGCGTTGCCGATCGGGTCCTGCATGCAGGCGATTTCGGGGGACACGGAGGCGTCGGTCTTTCGTGCGTTCGCTTCGGGGATGACGACGTAGGGGGCGAATCCGCCGTCCACGTCCACGCCGATCAGCCGCGTATTCATGCAGACGTGCCTCTGGCCGCTCAGGCATTGCTTACACTCGCCGCAGGTGATGTGCGACTCGCTGGCGACGAAGTCTCCTTCTGTCAGGTGCTCGACCCCTTCGCCGGTCTCTTCGACGATCCCGGCGAACTCGTGGCCGATTATCCGGGGCGGGCGGATGCGGCCCGCTGCCCAGGGGTCCCACGCGTAAATGTGATAGTCGGTTCCGCAGATGCTTGCGTATTGGACGCGAACCTTGACGTGGCCCGGACGAACATTGGGTTCGGGCACTTCGGCCAGTTCGACGCCGGGGGCGGGGTGGGCTTTGACGATGGCCTTCAAGGGGATGGGATTGTACCGACTGGCGACTGGCGACTGGCGACTGGCGACTGACGACTGACGCCTGAAGACTGGCGACTGACGATTTACGACGGCGCCTGGCGACTGGCGGCCGGCGAGTACCGTTACGTGGCGGCCCAGAGGAATCCGCGTTTCATTAAGGTGCGCACGGGCTCCGCCTCAAGCACGTTTCGCTGATGGCCGAGCGAGCAGTAGAACACCCGCCTCCCGCAGGATACCGGCGAACATTTCGGCAACCAGGTCGGGCTCGTGGCCGGACCAGCCACCATAGACGATGAGCGCGCGCTAGGCGTCCAGCATGGCCGGATTGTACCGGCGGGGGCGGCGGAGCAGCGAGATTACGCAAAACCCGGCAATCGGGGACGAAGAATGTCGTCCTCACGTGACCCAAACTGTGATAGAGTAACTATACAGAGTGCGAGGGGTGGGAGCCGCGGCACGGCCTCCCAGGGAGATCCCTCAAATGACGATAGGCACTTGAAGGGAGAAATAGATGAAACTACGAATCATCGCGACGACGTCGCTAATTGCGCTCGGGCTTGCCCTCGCGAATGCAGCGACCATCAACATCACGAACAGCGAGCCCGGCGCCGGGCACTTGGACATTGACGTGGACGACCTCGGGTCCTATGGGAACACGGGCGGTTCCACGTCCGACGACCAGTTCGAGCCGAACGGCTCAGCACGGATGGACCCGACCTTCCTGACCGACAGCATGATCTTCATCACGGGTCACGACGCTCCGAATCTGACGGGCGCTATCCTGCTCTCCTCCATCTACTCGTACGGCAGCGGCAGCCAGCGTGGACTGTTTCTGACGGTGGATTCGCCGAACAGCCTGATCGCGCCGAACGAAACTGAGAGCGACTTCCATATTGAAGAAGCCGAAGTGCAGGCGATACGGCTGGACTTCCACTTGAACCAGTACATTGCCCCGGCGGAGAACGGGGTCACATTCCTACGGCAGACCTATACAATCACGAACAACGGGTTCGTTGCCGTGGACATCGTGTTCAACACCCACTGGGACCATGACATGATGTGGAGCGGAAGTTTCGCGGACGATGTGGTCGGCGCCGGCGGGGGCCAGGCTTGGGTGTTCGCCAATGAATTGGGGAGCGCCGATCAGGCGATCGCCCTCAGCGATGGCGGCTCCACCGTGCCGATGACCTTCTATTGCGGCGCAAGGTCTGGCCATGAGCCGACGGGCGGACCGCCCGCGTTCACCGCAGGCACTACGAGCCACGTATGGCAGAACTTCGGCTTCCCGGATTCGTGGCAGAACTACATCGCGTTCCTGGGATACAACATGGACGGCGACAGCGGGGACAACGGCGGCGACGGCATGATATCCATCGAGCACCGGTTCACGCTGGCGATCGGCGAGAGCGCGACGCTCGTGATAATCCGGACGTACGGCCAAGCCGGTCCGATCCTGCCGGAAGTCACGGTGTTGCCGGACAGCTTCACGATCCTGCGCGGCCTGCTGCTATCCGGCGGGTTGCCCGACCTGTTCTTTAGCGACGACTCGCGCCTGGTTGTGCGCACGGCGGTGTTCGCTCCGAGCATTGAACCGCCCGTGCAGATAGAGGTCGTGGGCACGTCGCCGACAGACACCCCGAGCGAACTGAGGTTCCAGTTCGAAGGGATGGCGAGCAGGAATCTGATCGAGCGGCGAATCTCGCTGTACAACTACGTAACACAAAGCTACGAGGAGTTGCACGTCGCATTTGCGGCGACTTCGGACGAGGTTGTGGAGATCGTC
>JADFGT010000097.1 GCA_022567555.1 Armatimonadota bacterium
TGCAGGTCGTTGTCGAGAGCACGTCACCGATACCCAACCCACGAAAGATTCTGTTCACACTCGAAGCGAGCGCATCCATCCCGAACATCAACCAAAAGATCGAACTGTTCAACTACGTCACGGGAACATGGGAGACAGTGGACACCCGCCCGGCCACAACCGCCGACTCAATCGCCGAAATCGTAATCACCATAAACCCGGAACGGTTCATCCAGCCGGTGACCTTAGCGATGAAAGCGAAGATAAGTTATAAAGAGGCGGGTCCCATCCTCCTCTATCCGTGGCAAGCGCGCCTCGACCACGTCTTCTGGACCGTCTACCATAGCCCGTAACGACACACAAGCCTTCGCCGGATGCGCCTAAGGCAGGTCGTAGCGATGCTCCTTGTACCACGCGATGCTCGGCGCATCCACCTCTTCATACTCGATAGAGAGCACGGGCCTCGACAGACCTCCCTGAAGATATCGCTCACGCGCCAGCCGGAGCGCGCGCAGGCCGTGCTCGAAGTGCTGCGGCGCCAACGTTAGCGCCACTTCGCCCGATTGCACCAAATCGAGCGTCGAGTCATCCCCGTCAGCGGCCAAAATGCGCGACGCGCCCAATTGCCGGCACTTTTGCACAGCGTCGCTCCCAAAGGGCGTTACCAAATCGGCCCACGCTATGTCCTCCTCCGTCAGTTCCTCCAGTTCTCGAAACCGAGGCCGAAAGTTGCGCCACTCGTCCGACCGCCGATAGACGGCGCCTTCGATCCGCTCGCGCTTCGCGGGCGCGTCACCAAAAACAAAGAGAACGCGCTTGGGAACCGGCGTCATCTGGCTCGTACGAATGCGCCAGAAATAAACCAGTCTGTTAGCCGACCCACCGACGTGCCCGGCACGCGATTCACCGGCGTCGTCCACTCCAATAGTGAGAACCAGCCGCCCCGCCTTCCTCAACGCCGCGAGCGCCGGCGCCACCTGTTCCCTGCGCGTGAAGACCACGCACAAGGGCACTCGATCCGCAGCCTCAATCTGTTCCGCCGCCCGCAAGATCGCCTCCGGCGTCGGCTCCTCATACTCCACAACCTTCGTGTTGAGGTTGAACTGCTCCGCCGACAACTGGAAACCGGACCTCACTTCCCTTCGCCACTGCGTGTCACCGGCCGGCAGCAGAAGGCCGAACATCGGCGATTCCCCCGGCAGGTCGTCATCGGAGCAGGCCAGACCGAGCAGGGCCAGCGCGACGAAGCCCAACCCGATGCGCCTAAGCCAAAGCTCAGGTCGCATTCCAGCAGGTCCTCGGCAAACTCCTCCGCAGAAAACGCACGCAGGTCCTCCGGCCTCTCGCCTACGCCCAACAACTTCACCGGGATGCCCAGACGCTCTTTCATGCCGAGAACGGCGCCCCCCTTGGCCGTCCCGTCCAGTTTCGTCACGACAAGACCGCTCACACCGGTCACGCGCGAGAACTCCTCGGCCTGCCGGACGGCGTTCTGGCCTGTGTGGCCGTCCAGCACCAGCAGCACCTCGTCCGGCTGTCGGCCGAGCGCTTTGCCCGCAACACGCACGACCTTCGCCAACTCCTGCATCAGGCCTGACCGCGTGTGCTGCCGCCCGGCAGTGTCGGCCAGAACGTAGTCGGCGCCGCGCGCCTTCGCCGCGGTGATGGCGTCGAAAACCGCAGCCGCCGGGTCGCCGCCCGGCGTCCCGCGCACGATGTCGGCGCCCACCCGCCCGGCCCACACCTCCAACTGCTCGATCGCCGCGGCCCTAAACGTGTCGGCCGCCGCCAATAGGACCCGCTTGCCCTGTTTTCGCAGCCGGTACGCCAGTTTTGCGATGGTTGTCGTCTTTCCTGACCCGTTCACTCCCAAGAAAAGGTAGACGGTGGGCGGAGTTGGACCGACGCGCAGGTCCGCTTCGTCGCCGGCCAGCCGCCCTATGACGATCTCCTTTAGAAGCGCCCGGACCCGCTCCGGCTCGCCGGCCCGGTCCTTCCGCGCCCGCTGCCGAAGTTCTTCGAGCATGGACTCGACCTCGGTCAAACCCACGTCCGCGCTCAGAAGGGCATCTTCTAAGTCCTCGAACAGTCGCTCATCCACGACACCGCGGCCGAAAAGCCGGTCGAGGCGATCCTTCAGGCCGCGGAAAACGCCGAGCCTCATCGTTCGGGAGTATATCCGCCGTCAGCTCTGAGGTGGCACGGGCCCCGGCGGGGGGCCTTCGATGAGGGTCAGCCGCGCCTCCGCTACCGGCTCCTCGTTGTAGAGAACGTCCAACCGATAGCGCCCGGGCCGAGGAAAGGTCAGGCCGTCCACGCGGAACGTTTCAAACAGCGTCACCGGCCTCCCGTCGGGGCTTTTCGGGACGCGAAAACTGCCCTGCACACCCATCAAATCCTTGCCGTCTTCGTCAATCAGGACCATCCTCACCTCTGCCTGCTGCCCGGCTTCAAAGGAATCGAATTCGAATTCGACGCAGACGAAGAACGTCGGGTGCCTCAGCGGGAATTTGGCGCCGCCAATCGTGTCGAACATCCCGATCAACGACCCCTTCCCGCCGTCCACCCGGCACGCGTAGTCGCAGAACTTGCAGAGGAGGACTTTCATCTCAGCGCTCCTATCTTGACACGCGGCGCTAAGCAAACCCGCCTGCCGGCCTCCGATTCTCGCCCATAATCCCCCTATGCCGTCTGCACCTCGCACGCAAGGGCGTTTCGGCCTGTACGGCGGCCGATACGTCCCCGAAACCCTCGTCCCGGCCCTCGACGAACTAACACAGGCGTTTCACGAAGCCTGGAACGATCCCGCGTTCCGGGCCGAACTGGAAGGCCATCACCGGAAGACCATCGGCCGCCCGACACCGCTCACCTATCTGCCGCGCATCAGCGACGAGACCGGCCTGCGGGTCTATGCGAAGCGCGAGGACCTCTGCCACGGCGGCGCCCACAAACTGAACAACGCCATCGGCCAGATGCTGCTTGCCATGCGAATGGGAAAGACACGCATCATCGCCGAAACCGGCGCCGGACAGCACGGCGTCGCCACCGCCACAGTGTGCGCTATGTTCGGCCTAAAGTGCGTAGTCTACATGGGCGAGGACGACATAAAGCGCCAGGAACTGAACGTATTTAGGATGAGGCTGCTGGGCGCCGAGGTGCGGCCGGTAGGCAGCGGCACAAAAACCCTCAAGGACGCGACGAACGAAGCGATGCGCGACTGGGTGACGAATGTCGGCGACACACACTACATCGTCGGGTCATGCGTGGGCCCACATCCGTATCCGTTCATTGTGCGCGAGTTTCAAAAGGTGGTGGGCGAAGAGACACGCGAGCAGATTCTGGCGGAAGAGAACCGCCTGCCCGATGCGTTGCTCGCCTGCGTAGGGGGGGGCTCAAACGCCATCGGTTTCTTCTATCCGTTTTTGGAAGACAAAGCTGTGCGGCTGATAGGCGCGGAAGCCGGCGGCGAAGGATTGGCCACCGGACGGCACGCCGCTCCGCTTTGCGAAGGAACGCCCGGCGTTCTCCACGGCGCGTACTCCTATCTAATGCAGGACGATGAAGGTCAAGTCATTCCGACGCACTCGATCTCAGCCGGCCTCGATTACCCCGGCGTCGGCCCCGAACACTCATCTTTGAAAGACTCCGGACGCGCGGAGTATCACGCCGTCACGGATGAAGAGGCCCTGGACGCCTTCATGTGGCTCAGCCGCTCGGAAGGCATCATCCCCGCCTTCGAACCCGCGCACGCCTTCGCGTTATTGAAGAAACTCCCCTTCGATGCCGACTCGCTCCTCATCATTAACCTCAGCGGGCGAGGCGACAAAGACATGGAAACGGCGTCGCGGGTCCTGGAACTGTGAACACCGCTCGGACCAAGCCCCCTTCCCCATTCTGCGAATCAAAAGGGAGCGGCTCACCGGCCGAATCCCTTCGGCAATTCCACTCCCAAGTTCTTCACCAAAAACGCCAGCTTGTCGGCAACCTCTTGAATGATCTTGCTCGTCGGTTTGCCCGCGCCGTGGCCCGCGCTCGTTTCGATCCGAATGACAACCGGCGCATCCCCGGCCTGGCACTCCTGCAATCGCGCGGCGTACTTGAAACTGTGCGCCGGAACCACGCGGTCGTCATGGTCGCCGGTAGTTACCATGACCGCCGGATAGTTCGTTCCGGGTTTCAGGTTGTGATACGGCGAATAGGCGAACAGCACCTTGAAGTCATCCGGGTCGTCGGGCGAGCCGTAGTCGGAAACCCAAGCCCACCCGATAGTGAACTTGTGAAAGCGCAGCATGTCCATGACCCCGACCGAAGGAAGCGCCGCGCCGAACAGTTCCGGACGCTGATTCAGCACGGCGCCTACCAATAGGCCCCCGTTGCTGCCACCCTCGATCGCGAGTTTCGACCGGTTTGTGTACTTGTTATCAATCAGCCACTCCGCCGCCGCAATGAAGTCGTCGAAAACGTTCTGCTTGTTGTTCAGGCGCCCCGCGTCGTGCCACTCGGTGCCGTATTCGCCGCCGCCGCGAAGGTTGGCGACGGCCAAAACGCCGCCCATCTCCATCCAGACCGAGTATGTGATGGAGAAATATGGAGTTATCGCTGCATTGAACCCGCCGTATCCGGTCAGAACGGTCGGGTTGCTTCCGTCCAACTTCAGGCCTTTCTTATGGGTGACGAACATCGGCACGCGAGTTCCGTCCTTGCTGCGATAGAAGATCTGCTTCGTAACGAACGCCGACGTCTCGATGTCTACTTCAAGCTTTCGGAAAACGCTGCTCTTCCCGGTGGCAACGTCATACCGATATACGGCCGTCGGCGCGTTGAAACTCGTGAACGTATAAAACGTCTCCGAGTCATCCTTCTTTCCTCCGAACCCGCCCGCGCTTCCGATGCCGGGAAGTCGGATATGCCGCTCGAACATCCCGTCGGTCTCAAACACGCGGACCAGCGACCGCGCGTCCTTCAGATATCGCGCAATGAACCGGCCGCCGACCAAACTAACCGCTTGAAGCGCTTCTTTCTTCTCCGGAATGACCAGGGTCCGGTTCTTAGGCTCCGGGTGCCGCAGATTGACCGCGATTACCTTGCCCAGCGGAGCGTCCTTGTCCGTTTGGAAGTAAAGGAGGTCGCCGTCGTTTCCGATGAACGAGTACTGCGCGTCCGGTTCGGGGATCAGCTCCACAACTTCCGCGTTCTTAGTGTCCAGCCGCTTGTAGAACACGCGGTTCTCGCGTTCGGTGCCCTTCCACACGGTAATCACCAGTAAGTTGCCGTCTTCCGTCACTTTGCCGCCGAAACCCCAATCCTTCTGGTCCGGCCGTTCGTAAATCAGGGCGTCTTCGCTCTGCGCCGTGCCCAGGCGATGATAGTACAGTTTCTGATAATAGTTCGCCTGTTCCATGGCCTCGCCCGGCTTCGGCTCGTCGTATCTGCTGTAAAAGAATCCTTTGCCGTCCTTGGTCCAGGACGCCGCCGAAAACTTGACCCACTTGATGCGGTCGGAAACGTCTTTGCCCGTCTTCACGTTCCGCACCCGCCACTCCTGCCAGTCGGACCCGGCTTCCGCCACGCCATAGGCCATATAACTGCCGTCCCGGCTCACCACCGTTCCGGTGAGAGCCACGGTCCCGTCTTTGGACAACTTGTTCGGGTCCAACAGCACGCGCGGCTTCGCATCCAGCGTGTCGGCCACATACAACACACTCTGGTTCTGCAGGCCGTCATTCTTTGTGAAGAAATACCGTCCGCCCTCTTTGAATGGAAGGCCGAAGCGCTCGAAGTCCCACGCCTTTGTCAGGCGCTTCTTGATTCTGTCGCGCTCCGGTATGCCTGCCAGATAGGCGAAGGTCACTTTGTTCTGAGCGTCCACCCACGCTTTGGTTTCGGACGAGTCCAGGTCCTCCAGCCACCGGTACGGGTCGGACACCTTGATCCCATGAAGGGTCTCGACGACGTCTACCTTCGCCGTTTTCGGGTACTCCAGTCCTTGCGTCATGATAGAAAGCAGGGGAGCGTCCGCGGGCACCGCCGAGCGGTCGGGCAGACAAACGAGAAGCAGCGTAGCACACAGCATGGCCGGTTTCTTACCTCATCGCCGCCCGTCGGCGTGCCGCAGGGCCGCCCGGCGCTGATTCAGCTGCTGAAGTCGTAGTCCGGCCGGAACAGCCACGCGTGGCAGCCGTCCGACCAATACCACGCGGCGTACCCCTCGTCGTTGTAGCCGGTGAACGGGTCAACCCGCCAATCGGTGTACGGCGGGCCTGGGCTGCTCAGGCCCGTACCCTTGTTCGCGACGTGCATGCCGACGCGCCGCCAATTGACGTGCGTATCAGCGGCCGTCCAAAAAAGGCCCTCGCTGTGCACCCAATAACTCCCTCCCGGGTTGCTGTATCGCTCCGCCGAGCCGAACATCAGCCCGCACGGAGGTCCGCCCGGCCTGTAGATGCACGGCTCGTCAAGCGTCGTGCACCGCAGAGCCGGATTGTGGAGACCGAAGCCGATGATCTGCGTCTTGCCGTGTCCCTCCCACAGCACCGGGAGTTTGGAAGGCTCCACGATTCCCGATTTCGGGAACGTGTGCAGAAACCCGTTGTAAGTGTAAGACACGTTGCGCGGTTTCACGTTGGGGTTCGCATACTCGCTGCCGGGCACGCCCCGGTCCGTGCGGTCCCGTTCGGATGAGGCCGGGCAGGAGTAGATGCCGTAGTTCTGCACGTAAGGGTAGTTCGCGTTGGTCCAATGCGTGAGGTTCTCGTTCCACCGGACCTCGTCTTGGCTCGGCCGCCAATCGTGCGGGAACTCGCCCAGGTCGCTGCCGTCTCGAAGCAAACCGACCCTCCACGCTCCCGTCCGGCTGTCCGCCGTCATCGCCAGCGGATAATGCCCGTCGTAATCTTCCGTGTAGAGGTGGGTACCTTGACCGAGGAACTTGAGGTTACTGACGCATCTTGCATCATTCCCAGAGTGTTCGTGATGGCCCAGCGGGAGGCAGACGAACAGTACGCAGGAACCGAGCACGGTCGAGACGATGATAACGTCGCGAAGCGTCAGCGGTCGCAGCGGGTGTAACATGCGCGTTCTCGTCAGTCGCTGAAGTCGTAGTTCGGACGGAACAGCCACGCGTGGCAGCCGTCCGACCAGTACCACGCGGCGTATCCCTCGTCGTTGTAGCCTGTGAATGGGTCAACCCGCCAATCGGTGCACGGCGGTCCCGGGCTGCTCAGGCTCGTGCCCTTGTTCGCGATGTTCGCGCCGATGCGCCGCCACTTGGCGTGCGTGTCGGCCATCTTCCAGTTCTGGCCCTTGCTGTGCACCCAATAACTTCCGCCCGGGTTGCTGTACCGCTCCGCCGAGCCGAACATCAGCCCGCACGGAGGTCCGCCCGGCCTGTAGATGCACGGCTCGTCCAGCGTCGTGCACCGCAACGCCGGATTGTGGAGGCCGAAGCCGATTATCCCAGTCTGGCCAAGTCCTTCCCACAGGACCGGGAGTTCGGCGGGCTCCACGATGCCCGACTTCGGGAACATGTGCAGAAACCCGTTGTAAGTATAAGACACGTTTCGCGGTCTCACGTTGGGGTTGGCGTAGTCGGCGGGGTCTACGCCCCTGTCCGTCCGGTCCCGTGCGGGTGAGGCCGGGCAGGAGTAGTATCCGTAGTTCCCCACGTAGGCGTAAATCGCGTTGGCCCAATGCGTGAGGTTTTCGTTCCACCGGACCTCGTCTTGGCTCGACCGCCAATCGTGCGGAAACTCGCCCAGGTCGCTGCCGTCTCGAAACAAGCCGACCCTCCACGCTCCCGTTCGGCTGTCCGCAGTCATCGCCAGCGGGTAATGCCCATCATAGTCTTCCGTGTAGATTTGCGTGCCTTGGCCGAGCTGCTTGATGTTGCTTACGCAGTGAGTCTGCATGGCGGACCAATGGGCTGACTGGAACGCCGGGTACAGAATGGCCCCCAGAATGGCCACCACCAGCGCGCCCGCGAGCAGGACAAGACCGATAATGAGGAAATCGCGACGGGAAAACCTGCGTGGAGGGTCGTACATGCGCCTTCTGTGTCCTTCCTAACCCATTATCACCCAAATTCCGCCCCGCAGCCACCCCATTTTCGAACTCGGTCCCCGCCGTGACGCCCTCTTTGGCTCGCTTTCGGTAGCCCGCTCATGGGGTTTCCCTATATAATCGAAGGTGGCTCAACGCCGCCTACGCGGCGGCAGGCATGGAGCAGGGACAATGATAGCCCTCTCGCTAACCGCGATTATGATGGCGCAGGCCCAGGGCCCGGCCGACCTGAAGGCCGACCCGCGCCTGAGCGCCGTCATCAGCGTCCGCGCGGACGCCCAGACCCTAGACGCCCTCGTCAAGGCGCTCTCCCAGCAACTGAACGTCCCGCTCAAGTCAGCGGGCACGATAAAGCAAGACCTGGTCGTCCTTTACGCGAAGGACCGCCCCGCTCACGAAGTTCTCTCCGTCATCGCCGAACACTTTCATTGGGAGTGGCGCAAGGAGGAGGACGGCTACCGCATCGTACAGACGCCGGAAGCGCGCAAAGATGAACAACGCTTACTCGACGAACTGATCCTCAAGCCTTATCTGCAGATAGGAGAGGAAGCCCAAAAGGACCTGAAGGCGTTGGAGAACGTGGATTCGGCCCAGGCGCGGGAAGAACTGCGAAAGGTGATGGAGCAGTTGAGCGCCATCTGGGACGATGAGAACTGGCGCGAGGAAATGTCCATGCTCGAGCAAGAGAGGCTGCTGGCTTCGCGGTGGATTGCCCTGAAGAAACAACTCAATCCGACATGGAAACTGGTCAACACGGTCACTTCGGAATTGAAGCCCTCTGACTGGAAATACATCGACCGGCACGGAAAGATTGTCTTCTCCTACAACCCCACGCCCGCGCAGCGGCCGTTCAGCCATAAGGCGAGAAAGGCCGCCGAGGAGTTCGTACACGCAGCGCTCGCGCTCCACGAAGACCCGGAGTGGGATCCCGTGCGCTACTACGTGTCCAACCTCCGCTTTCCGGAGGAGTTCCGGGCAGAAGACGTGGGCACCGTCCGCTTGGTCATCCGCCGTCGCGGTGCGCCGCACACGAAAGCGGACGCCGACCCACGCCTTCAGTACGCCGTTACGATTCTCGACCGCTCAGGTAAGCCGGTCGGGGTTGAAGACCTGCGCTCGAATAAACCGCTCGGCTGGCCACGGAAGCCGGTCGAGGGACCGAAGGCCGAGCCGCCGCTCGACCGCCGTCTGCCGGTAACGAACGAACTGCGGCGCCTCAACGAGCCATTCCCCAATACCTCCGGCGCCGCTGCTTACGCAGACGGGTGGCGCGCGTTCATGAAGCCCGGTTCAAAGGCGGACCCCAATGGCGGCCTCGCTCTCCTGATGAACGAGGTCGCCGCCGCCGCCGGCGTGAGCCTGATAGCAGACGCGTACGACACGTCGGACGCACTGTATGTTGAGCCGCTCCCACTGCGATCGGCGTGGAACGCGTTCGCCATAGCCTCCGACCGCTACCGGTATGACTGGAGTTGGGACGGACAGTGGGTGAAGTTCCGGACGTGGGATTGGCCGCTCGCGCGGGCTTCGACGGTTCCACGCGACGTTCTGCGCAACGTGCGCGACCGCGTCGCCGCCCACGGCGGGTACTCGCTCGACGGACTCTCATCTCTCGCGCGCGCCCTCTCCGACCGTCAGGCGGCCTCGACGGTCCTAAACAGACTCATCATCTTCTGGCCCGCCCGCAATGAGGCCCAGGGCTTCCTGTACGCCCTCCGGATGTGGGACGGCCTCTCCGCGCCGCAACGCGCCGTCCTGCGGCGTGGCGGCGGACTGCGTTGGTCCGACCTGTCGCCCCCCGCCCGCGCCTCGCTCTACGAAGCGCTTAACCGGTTGTCGGAGGAGATGGTTAACGACATTGGGGGCATGCTCGGCGATGGTTCACCGATTCTTCGCCAGAGGCGTTTGGCCGAAGAATGGAACTTGCCAGCGCAGGGGA
>JADFGT010000022.1 GCA_022567555.1 Armatimonadota bacterium
CGGCCTGAGAAAGGGGGACCGCGTGCTGAGTATTGACGGCAGGCCGATGGAGACCTACGCTGATATCAGGCTCGTCACCCAGGACTCGGCGGACAAGGAGCTGTCGTTTTCCATTGACAGGGCCGGCGAGAATTTGGAACTGCGAATTACGCCGAAACTCTCCACGAAGGAACTGCCGGTGATCGGCCCAGACGGTGAAGCACTGGAGAACCCTGGCGGTGAATTGGTTTTGCGGCGGATCGGGCAGATCGGTGTGTTGCCTCTCACGGAATTCAGGCGCGTCTCGGTGGGCGGTGCGCTCGGGTCGGCCGGCGCGATCACTTGGCGGATAATATATGAAACGCCGCGCGTTCTGTTCAACCCGTCGAGGCTGAAGCAGGAGGCCGCCGGTCCGATCACTATCGCTCGCGTGGCGGGCAAGGCCGCCGGCGAGGGCCTCGCCTATCTGGTCTGGATCGCCGCTGTCATCAGCGTGTCCCTGGGCCTCATAAACCTGCTGCCCGTGCCGGCAATCTTAGACGGGGGAAAACTCCTCATCGTGGGCGTCGAAGCGCTCCGAGGCGGCCGGCGGCTCAGTTTTCGGTCCCAAGAGATCCTCGCCACGGTAGGCATCGTGATGCTCGCTATGATGATTCTGGGTGTGCTAATGCTGGACGGGAGCCGGTTGCTTCAGCGTTAGAAGCCGCCCGGAGCGGTCCCGTGCCTTGGACCGGCCTCGAAACTCGTTTGCGAGATACGCCGCGTCCACCTCTAAGTTGCCGTAGCGCCACCGGGCCCCGACCGGAAGGATCACGCTCGCCTCCGGCGTGATGAGCTCCACCACTCTGTCCTCCACGCGGACATCATTCCCGGAGCGCATGACCAGGTCCAGGTGCTGTGCCGGTCCGTCTATGCGCAGCCGCCCGCCGGCGAACTCCAGGGTCGCCAGTTTGCTCCTCTGGGCAACCGGAACGGCGGCCAGCATGACCGACAGCGCAACGGCGCACGCCACCGATGCCCGGGCTGCGAGAAGGTTCCCCATCCAGTACGCCCGCCTGGCGAGAACCCCGCCCAAGGCGAGGGTCGAGGCCGCCAGGACGATAGGCGTCAGCAGCGCTGCCCAGTCGAGGGCCGAGAGCGCCGGGACGAAGGTGTGGACGGGTTGGCTGTACATGGGCTCTGGCGTTATGGCGGAGAGGGTGGGATTCGAACCCACGGAGGCCGAGAAGACCTCACCGCATTTCGAGTGCGGCGCACTAGACCACTATGCGACCTCTCCTGAGTGTCACATTCTGGCCCAGCCGCCAAAAACGAGTCAATCGCGCAACGCGGGCGGGGTTTCCCATCTAATCTCATCTTAGGCGCCGAAGCCCGCATTCGTTACGTTGGACACCTGTCCCATTCAGGGCATGGAGAGGCAAGGGGCTTACAATATGCGGCGGGCAGAGAAAGGGGACGCGATGACGAGGCCGGTGCCATGGCCGATTGTCGTCTATGCGTCGCTCGCGCTGGCCGATTTCGGCATGACGCTGGTCGCGTTTCGCCTGGGCGCGATAGAGGCGAACCCCGCGTTGGCCTGGTTCGCGCGAGAGGGACTGTTCGAGTTCGTCAAACTCAGCCTCACGCTTCTCGTCTGCAGCGTCGCTTTCTTGCTGTGGTCCCGGTCCCTTACAAAGGCCGTCATGCTGGCCGCGAACGTCATGATGCTCGGGGTCCTGGCGCATCACGTGCGTCTCTGGTTCTCGGTTCTATGAACTCCTCGGCCCCAGTGCCGTACTGCGGCTGATACGGTACAGTCGAGCCCGAATGTACACCGACTTCCAGCATTTCCTGCGAGAATTGGAGAGCGCGGGAGAACTGAAACGCATTTCGCGCCCCCTGAGTCCGAGGTTGGAGATCACAGAGGTCGCCGACCGGTGTATGAAGAGTCCGCGCGGCGGACCGGCCCTTCTCATCGAGAACCCGACCGGCCATGACGTTCCGGTCGCCATCAACACGATGGGCTCGCGCAAACGGATGAGCATGGCGTTGGGAGTCGGTGATGTCCAAGAGATCGCTCAAGAGCTGGAGGAACTGATTCAGACCGAGTTGCCGACGGGCATCGCGGACAAACTGAGAGCGTTGGGCAAACTCGCTCGCTTCGCGAAGGCAGCGCCCAAACGCGTCTCATCCGGCCTATGCCAGCAGGTCGAAGCGCACGGAAATGACGTGGACATTACGTCGCTTCCGCACCTGACCTGCTGGCCGCTCGACGGCGGCCCGTTCATTACGCTCCCGATGGTGTTCACGCACGACCCGGCCACCGGCAGGCGCAACGTCGGCCTTTATCGCATGCAGATCTATGATGAGCGCACGACCGGCATGCACTGGCAGATGCATAAGGTCGGCGCCGAACACATGCGGCGAGCGGCCGAAAGGGGGAAGAAGATCGAAGTGTGCGCTGTGCTGGGCGGCGATCCGGCCTGCACGTTCTCGGCGATTTCGCCCCTGCCGCCTGGGATTGACGAGATGCTGTTTGCCGGCTTCCTGCGGAAAAAGCCGGTGCCGATGGTGAAGGCGAAGACCGTGGACATCCGGGTTCCCGCCGATGCGGAGATCGTTCTCGAAGGCTATGTGGACCCCGAGGAGTCGCGGGTTGAGGGGCCGTTCGGCGACCACACCGGCTACTACTCGCCGGCCGAGCCGTTTCCCGTCTTTCACGTCACCTGCATGACGACGCGAGAAAAGCCGGTCTATCCGGCGACGATTGTAGGAATCCCTCCCATGGAGGACGGCTACATGGGCAAAGCCGTCGAGCGTATCTTTTTGCCGCTCATCCGTCTAACCGTTCCTGAGGTCTTGGACATAAACTTGCCGGTCGATGCATGTTTCCATAATATGGCATTCGTCAAGATTAAGAAGCGCTATCCCGGCCACGCGTTCAAGGTGATGAACGCGATCTGGGGCTTGGGACAGATGGCCTTCACGAAGTTTATCTTTGTTTTCGGTGACGACGTGGACGTGCAGGACATGCGCGACGTCATCTTTCGCATCGGAGCGAACTGCGACCCTGCGCGGGATTCTCTAATCATTAAAGGGCCGCTTGACCACTTAGACCACGCATGCGACATCCAGGCGTTCGGCGGCAAGGCGGGATTCGACTGCACGCACAAGTGGACGTCGGAGGGCTATACGCGCGGGTGGCCGGAACTGATCACGATGTCCGAGGACGTGAAGCGGCGGATTGACAGCATCTGGGACGAGCTGGGTCTATGAGAAAGCAATGAACGGCGCATCCGGCCTCCCGCTCGCCGAAGGTCAGGCCGCCGGGCGCCCTGAAAGGCGGCGTCGCATATCGAGCCTATCACGCGACCTTATAGACGACGTCGTGCTCCCGCACGTGGTCTGAAACTCTAATCGCCACGTTGTCTCCCGGTTTCGCCTCCTGAACGTCCGCGTGCTCGATCTGCATAGAGGCCACCTCCTGCGTGAGGTCCGTGGTGTGGCCCTTGATATGGATCGTGTCGCCGACCCGCAGGGGCGCGGTGATGTCCAGCGAGGCCACGCTTATCTTGCCGAAGTAGTGTGAAACCTTCCCGATCTCTTTCTCCGCCATGGCTGTCTCCTTCGCTCGCGATGATAGCAGGTGAGAGTCGCATTCCGGGCACCGCAGCGCGTGCAGCAATTCCGGATGTCGGCGATAGAGCCCTGTTGCGGCCGGCGGAGGTCTTGCGCTGTATGTTCTCGCGTTATTCCAGTTCAGCGGCCCATTCCGCCGGTACAATGCCCCCTGATGCCCGCCCGGTCCAAGCGCCTCGATAGAATCCCCCCTTACCTCTTCGCCGAGATCAGTCGCGTCAAGGCGGAGTTGATTGCAAAAGGCGAAGACATCATTGATCTCGGCATCGGTGATCCCGACCAGCCGACGCCCGCGCCCATCGTCGAAGCGCTCAAGAGGGCGGCTGAAGACCCAGCGACACATTCATATGACGAATCCGCACGCGGCTGGCCGCGATTCCTGAGCGCCTCCGCCCGGTGGTACAAGCGCGAGTTCGGTGTCGAGTTGAACCACGAAACCGAAATGATGGAGGTCATTGGGAGCAAGGAGGCGCTGGCGCACATCGTTTGGGCGTTCGCTGATCCGGGTGACGTGGTCATCGTGCCGGACCCCGCATACCCCGTTTACAAAACGCACGCGGCGATGTGCGGCGCCGAGGTCTATACGTCCCCGCTCTTGGAAAGCAACTCCTATCTTCCGGACCTGGGTGCTATTCCGGCCGGAATTGCCAAGCGCGCCAAACTGTTTTTCGTTTGCTACCCGCACAATCCGACCGGCGCGCTCGCAACAGAAGAGTTTTATCGGGACGCCATCGCGTTTTGCCGCGAGAACGATACTCTTCTGATCGCTGACATGGCTTACATCCGTGTGACGTATGACGGCTACAGAAGTCCGACTGTCCTGCAGCAGGAAGGCGCCAAAGACGTCGTTGTCGAGTTTCATTCCCTCAGTAAAACGTTTAACATGACCGGGTGGCGAATCGGTTTTGTCGCCGGAAACCCGGACGCGGTCGCCGCATTAGCGAAACTGAAAGACAACATTGACACGAAACAGTTTCCCGCTGTCGCCGAGGCCGCCGCCTTCGCGCTGGAAAACGTTTCCAACGAGGAGACGTTGGCGCTGTATCAGCGAAGGAGGGACATTCTGGTAGATGGGCTGAACTCGCTCGGTTGGAAAGTGAAAAGGCCGAAGGCTACGTTTTACGTCTGGGCGCCGGTTCCTTCCGGCTGCACTTCTGCCGATTTCGCCAAACTCATTTTGCAGAAGGCGGGAGTTCTGTGCACGCCGGGGAGCGGTTTCGGAGAAGCCGGCGAAGGGTATATACGCATGAGCCTGACCGTTCGCGGAGATAAGGATGGCGAACGCCTCGCTGAGGCGGTCCGGCGCATCAAAGAGTGCGGGATTAGGTTTACATGTTGACATACAGCGAGGCGCTTGATTACATGGCAACGCTGAAGCAGCGCGGATGGCGCCTCGGCGTTGAACGCATGCGCGAACTGCTGAAGCGACTCGACAACCCGCACGAGAACCTCCGCGTGTTTCATGTTGCAGGAACGAACGGAAAAGGCAGCGTGACGGCGATGCTGCAGGCCGTGCTCGCCGGCTCGGGGCGGCGCGTCGGAGGATTCTTTTCGCCTTACGTGTTCGATTTCCGCGAGCGCATCCAATTCAATGAACGGTACGTATCGGAATCGGACATTGCGGAACTGACCGATTATCTGGTTCCTTTCGCCGAAAGCATGGAGGACACTGTGATGGGCGGTCCTACCGAGTTCGAATTCAAGACCGCGATGGGATTCCTTTACTGGAGAAAAATGGCTTGCGAGTTTGTGGCGCTCGAAGTCGGATTGGGCGGCCGATTGGACGCCACAAACGTTACGCGGCCGCTCGTCAGCGTCATCACCGAGATCGGTTTGGACCACCAGAAGATCCTCGGCGATACGATAGAAAAGATCGCAGCGGAGAAGGCCGCGATCCTGAAGCCCGGCCGTCCTTGCGTTTGCGGCGCGACGCACCCGGCGGCCGTGCGCGTAATAGAGCGAGCGGCCTCGGAGCGCGCATGTACGCTCTGGCGAATGGGCAAAGAAATACGCCTGGAGAGGGAAACCGGCCGCGAGTCCTGGACGATAAGGACGCCGGCGGCTGAGCATCGCGGCCTGAGAAGCGGCCTGCTCGGCGAGTTCCAGGCCGCAAACATGGCGATAGCCGTCGCAGCGCTCGATGCCGCCGGTGCGACGCCGGACGAGAACACGCTTCGCTCAGCGCTCGCGGGCGTGTCTCTGCCGGGCCGCCTTCAAGTGATTTCCAGAGAGCCTCTCGTGATCCTGGACGGCGCGCACAACGCGCACGCAGCGACTGCCGTGGCGAAGGCGGTGCCCGAACTGTTCGGCGTCCCGCGACTGCGGCTGGTCTTCAGCGCATCGAAGGGGCACGACGCCGAGGCGACGCTCTCCGCGTTCCTTGGGCTGACGGAAGTCGCCTATGTGTGCCGGATGACCCATGACCGGGGCCAGCCGCTCGACCGTCTCATGAGCGCCGCCGAGAGTGCGGGCCTCCCGGCTGAAAAGAGGCTCGGGTTCGACTCGGCACCCGAGGCGCTGCAAGCGGCACTGGCCGACTGCGCACCTGGCGAGGCGGTGCTTGTGACCGGCAGCCTCTACCTGCTCGCGCAGGCGGCGCCGTTCGTCCTCTCTGTGGCAGCCGAGGCGACCTCCTAATACGCTCGGATGGCGGCCTGCGCGCCTTGAGCCCTTGACCTGCTGCGTCGAATCAAGCATCATAGGAGCATGATGCGCTTCGTTGTCCCCTTCCTTGCCTTCGTTCTGGTCCTCTCCGGATGCGGAAAAGGCGGCTTCAGCAAGGGTGCCGCCGGCAGGCAGGATCACTTTTTTGCCTACCCGATGCCGAATTACCCGACAGAGCTTGACCCGGCCACGGTCGAAGACGGCGACACTATTGACCTTTTGGAACAGATCTACGAGGGGTTGGTCCAGTGGACCGAGAGCAGCGAGCTCATGCCGAACCTTGCCGAGGAGTGGGAAATCTCGGAGGACCGTCTTACTTACACCTTCCACATAAAAAGGGGAGTCAAGTTTCACAGCGGACGCGAGATGACGGCGCATGACGTGAAGTTCAGCTGGGACAGGGCCGCCAATCCCGGTCTCGCCAGTCCTACGGTGGACGGCTACATGGCGGACCTCGTCGGGTTTCGGGAGGTCAGGGAGAAGGTTGCCACGGAGATGTCCGGTGTGCGCGTGTTAGATGACTATACGCTCGAAGTGCGCCTCAAAGAGCCGAAGGTCTACTGGCCGCTCTACCTACGGTATCCGTGCTACTACGTTGTGGACAGAGATGTCGTACCGGCGGATCGCGAGATCAGGCGTGTCGAAGAGGTCGGTGCAACCGGGCCATTCATGCTGACGGAACTTGAGCCGAAATACGCCACGCTCACGCGGTTCGAGGATTACCACTTGGGCCCGGCCAAGCTTGCGGAGATTCGCCGGCCTTTCGTCGAGGACGCGCAAACGCGCTTCGCAATGTACGAAAGCGGGGAGATGGACTGGCTTCAGTTGGAACGCCAGGACCTGCGCGCGGTGGAGGCGGACCCTGAACTAAAGAAGGACCTGCTGCGGGTGCCCCGGCCGGCAATCTGGTATCTGGGCTTCGACCTCGTCGAGTATCCGCCTTTCGCAAAGAAGAAAGTCCGGCAAGCGTTCGCGATGGCCGTTGACAAGGAAGCGATCATCAACGAGTTGTTCCAAGGGGCAAACGAGCTGGCCGGAGGGATCATCCCGCCCGGTGTGCCTGGGTACCGGCCGGACTTCAAAGGCCTTCCGTATGACCCCCCCCGCGCGCGGCAACTGCTTGCTGAAGCGGGTTATCCCGGCGGAAAGGGCATGCCGCCGCTGGAACTGTATTATCGAGTGGACAGGGACGACCCCCGGCTTGTATCGGAGCGCGTGCAACTAAACCTGAAAGAGAACTTGGGCGTCGAAGTAGGCCTCAGGCCGCTTGAATGGGATTACCTGCTCGACCTTCGCAACAAAGGAAAACTGCCCTTCTTCCACTTGCGCTGGCATGCCGACTACTTGGACCCGCAGAACTTCTTGTCGTTCATGTTGCACACGAACGCGCGGGAGAACATGCTGGACTACTCGAACCCGGAGTTCGACCGGCTGTGCGACGAAGCCGACCGGGAGTTTGACCAGGCGCGGCGCATCGAGCTCTACCACCAGGCCGAAGAGATAGCGGTTCTTGAGGACGCGATCTGGGTGCCGATCTATTTCCAATACGACCTTGAACTGCTCCGGAGCGAAGTGACGGGCCTTCGACGCTCCGGGCTGGGCCCGCTCCCCCACTGGACAACGGATGTCACTTGGGCCAAGAACTGACGCCCCGGCAATCGCGTGTGAGGGCGAGATCCCTCAACAATCAGATTGTTGAGGGATTGAGGCGGGTGTTGCGGTCGCCTGATGGAGCCCAGAACTCCCTCAACACGCGGCGTGTTGAGGGAGTTAATCAGAACACGCGGCGTGTTGAGGGAGTTACGTCGCGTGTGAAGGCCGCGGGGTGGTTTTGCTGAAGCGCGTGTTGCGGTCGCCGGTTGGGGCCCAGGTTCTGAGAAGGCTCGCCTGGACCGTGCCCACTCTCGTTTTCATCACGCTGATAACTTTCATCGCGGGCGACCTCGCGCCGGGCGATCCGGCTGTGCGCAAGGCCGGCATGCACGGCGGCCAGGAAGCCGTGGAACTGATACGCGAAAAGATGGGTCTCAACCGGCCCCTTCATGTGCGTTACGCAGAGTTCGTTTGGAACGCGGCCCACTTCGAGTTCGGCGAGTCGCTGGTGACGCCGAGGGCAGTGAACGAGATCGTGCTCACGGGCATACAGCATACAGGCAGAATAGCGCTGCTGGCCATTCTGTTGGCGTCCGGTGTGGGGATCCTGTTGGGGGGAATCGCCGCCATCTGGCGCAACCGCGTTGCCGACCGATTGGCGGTTTCGTTCTCCACATTGGGCATCTGCATCCCGAACTTTGTGCTCGCGCCCGTACTGGTCTATATCTTTGCCATCTGGCTCGACCGGCTTCCCGTCGCGTGGCGGGACGACCCGGAAAGGGGACCCTGGATCTACTTAATACTGCCCGTCGC
This sequence comes from Armatimonadota bacterium, assembly GCA_022567555.1. Classification (GTDB taxonomy): domain Bacteria; phylum Armatimonadota; class Fimbriimonadia; order Fimbriimonadales; family ATM1; genus JADFGT01. Next base: position 8,668 of record JADFGT010000022.1, read on the forward strand.
CATCATGGCTTTGCGGCCGGCCGCGGTGATTACGCGCCTCACGCGGGCGAGCATGATAGACACACTCAGCCAGGACTTCATTAGGACAGCGTATGCGAAGGGCGTACCGTTCTGGCGGACGATCATTGTTCACGCCCTTAGGAACTCACTTGTGCCGATCATGACCGCTGTCGGAACCAGCCTTGGGTTCCTGCTCACGGGGTCGTTCATCATCGAGACGGCATTTCTGATACCCGGCCTCGGCTCGGCTTCAATAGACGCGATTCGCAAAGCGGACTACCCCGTGATCCAGGCCACCGTGCTCATCTTCGCCGTGCTGTTCATAGCGGTGAACCTCCTTGTTGACTTACTGCTGCCGCTCATTGACCCGCGGATAAAGGAGGGCGCGGCCTGATGCGCGGACTGCTGTTCTGGGGGAGCGTCGTTTTCCTCGCCCTTCTGCTCCTGTTCGCCGTCTTCGGGCCGCAGATCAGGCACGGTCCGTTCGAAATCGTTGGTTCGCCCTACATAAAGCCGAGCGCCGACGCGTGGCTCGGGACGGACGAACAGGGCCGCGACATCTTCAGCCGCCTGGCCTACGGCGCCAGGGTCAGCCTCCTCATCGGCCTATCGGTCGTCACGGTCGGCATTCTCGTGGCGCTGATTGTCGGCACCGGAGCCGGCTACGGAGCCCCATGGCTGAACACCGTTCTGATGCGCTTCACGGACGGCATGTTCGCTTTTCCGGACATTCTTCTCGCGATCCTCATCGTCGGCATCGTAGGCCCCAGTTTCTGGGCGGTGTTCGGGGCGCTCGCGGTCATCGCGTGGCCCAGCATGGCGCGGCTGCTGCGCAACCAAGTGCTGAGCCTGAAGGAGCAGGAGTTCGTCACCGCGTCGCGCGCGCTGGGCGCGGGCCACTGGCACGTCGTCTTCAAGCACATCCTCCCGCACTTGGTTGGTCTGATATCGGCGGTGGCGATGGTCGAGGTGGCGATGATAATCCTAGCCGAGAGTTCGCTCAGTTTCCTCGGCATCGGCGTCCAGCCGCCGACCCCGAGCTGGGGCTCCATGATCAACACCGCGCGGACGGTCATGCGGTCGGATATCCTGCCGCTGCTGTGGCCGTGCCTGATTCTCAGCCTCACGATCCTTGCCCTGAACTTCGTGGGCGACGGGCTGCGTGACCGGTTCGACCCGAAGTCGGCGGCGGGCGGTTAGGCCCAAAGCCGGAACTGCGCAGGGGCGGTCGTTCGGTATAGAAGTCCTTCAACAATGAGATTGTTGCAGGATTTGAATTTGACAACGCACGTTCATCGTGCCAGACGGGCTTGAGATGGCGTACAGTGATCGCGTGACCTCAAACCGGTGGAGCTATCTTGCGGCAGTTCTGCTGTTGTGTACCGGCTGCGGCACGCGACAGGACAGTACGACAGCCGGTCGCGCCGGTTCTGCGGCGGAGAGCGTTCAGGCTCAGGAAATAGTGGTGCCTGAGATGGGTGAGCCCTCGAGTGCCTTGATGGCTTATTTCAGCGGCAAGGAGAGCGTCAAAGACCTTATTGAGGAGTGGACGGACACCGATTGGGTGACGACAGCAGACGACGTTATGCGCCATAACCTCATTCCTATCCGACTGCTCTATATGGGGAAAGAGGGTTGGGTCGCAATACTGCACATGCGAGGGAGTAGAAGCGCTTCCAGCAATGCGAATCTCATGCATGCACGTGGCCAGGCGATCCTGCAGCTCGGCGTGGAGGGCGTCCTGCTCGCGAGCAAGAGAGAGTTCAGCGATGAGATCGCTCAAGGCCTCTATGCCATGTCGCCAGATGACCGCAGAATATTGATTGCGTTGTTAGATCAAGCGAAGCGCCAACATCCAGACGGTGAAGCGCAGATTGAGCGCTTTAGGTCTCAACTCCCTGACTAACCGCTCCTGTTTTATCTGTTTGCCCCCATATCCCCGCGCAGCGCGATGTGGGGGCCTGCACGCGCATACCGGTTCCAACCGAGACCCTCAACATCAGGCTGCGCCGGGATGTTGAGGGAGTCGAACTTCGTCGGCGACGGGCTGCGAGACCGGTTCGACCCGAAGGCCGCGGAGGGACGTTAGACCCAGAGAGGGAACTGCGCCCGGGCGGCCGTTCGGTATAGAATGGTCGAGACGAATCTAATGGAGGTCAATGGATCATGACATCGGTGGTTTTTTCGTTATTCGCGGCGGCCGCAGCTTCGCTTGGCGCCGCAGGATGGGCCGGCCCGGCCGGACAGGCTGAAAAGCAGCCGGCCCAGGAAGCGGTGAAGATTGCCTGCGCGGCGATTGATATCTCGAACGATCAGGTTCAGCAGCGGGAGCGGATAGTCCGGCTGCTGCAGGCCCCTCAGGCCGTCCCGGAGAACCCGGCGCTCGACCGGAAGGTCACCGTCACCTTCCAGGATGCGACGCTGTCCGACGTGTTGAAGTGGCTCTCCTCGGAGAACGTGAACTTCATTGCGGAGAGCACACAGATCTCGGCGGACCGCAAGGTCACGATGAGTGTCAAGGAGCAGCCGCTTCGGGACGTCATCGAGGCCCTGGCGGACGCGTTCAACGCGCGCTGGAGCCGCCAGGGCGAGATCTACGTTCTCAAAGAGGGCCGGCTCGCCTACTCGGTCCCGGCGATCGCGGGCGCGCCGCAACTCCTGGGCAGGCTGTTCGAGACAATGCCTGAGGGGGCGTTCAGACTCGCGCCGCCTATAAATGAAGAGCGGCTGGAGGCGCTGAAGGGGCGGTTAGGCAAGGCCATGGAGCAATTTCGGCTGGAGATGCCCCCCGAGCGGTTCCTGACGGTCCCCGAGCCGGGAGACAAGGGGCTGCGGCTGCGACTGGAGGGCCAGGAGTTTCAGGAGCTTCTGAAGGGGCTGCCCGAGCTCCGGAAGCACATGAAACTGGAGGGTCCGGAATTCCAGGCGCTTCTGAAAAGGCTGCCCGAGATCCGGTCCTTCATGAAACTCGAGGCCCCGGAGATGATTGAGCGCGTCAGAGGGCTCACCCGCCATGGCATCGGAATGGAGAACGTCGGCGAACTGATGGACAGCCTGACGAAGGAGCAGTGGGCCACGCAAGAAAAGCGCGGCTACCTGACTCCGGATGACCTGAGCGAGAAGCAGCGAGCGCTGTTCGGGCACCTTCCTTCGGAGGGGTCCTGGAGCGTCACCGTGGTGATAGGCGAGCGGAAGCTGACGATAAAGAACTCAGGAAAGTAACGGCCGCGAAGTCGAGGCAGGCGACTCGCTGTTGCAGCCGAAATGAGCGCGGGGCCGCCTGGCGAAAGGCGATCCCGCGCTCTCGTTTCGCGGGGCCCCATTCTATGTAGAATGACCCGTGTGGCCGTCGTATCCTGCAATAATGAGGTTGTTGAAGGATTTGAATCGTCTCCCTCAACTTCGTCGGCGACGGGCTGCGAGACCGGTTCGACCCGAAGTCTGCGGCGGGCGGTTAGAGCCATAGCCCGTAAATCTGCGGGGATGTGGGCTGGGGGCAGGAACCTGCGGCTCACGCGCTGTATATCGGTGGTATGGTGACGGCAACTTCCGAAGGAGGAGAGAGAAAATGGTGTACAGAAAGACCAACTTCCATATGAGCATAACTTTGGCCGCGGCGATGCTGCTGGTTACGGCGACCGCATCGTTCCAGGCGACCACGGTGCCGGTGGCCGGAGACCAATTCACTCTTGCAGTACTCGATCCGGGGAGAAGCTGGGTCGACGAGGAGGGGATTACGCACGTTCGTGGTTTGATCCTCGAGGTGGCCTTTATCGGGGATTTGGTAGGAACCGTCATTCAGCATCTCAATTACAATATTGACCCGTTCGGCGATGGCGACTTGCATGGCTCCGCCGAGTTTGACGGCGCTCTTATTGGCGTGGGGGCGGGCGCGCTCGTAGGTAGGTTCGCCGGCGACATCAGCGGGGGTGTCTTCACGGTCGAATCAATTGGACGCGGAACCTTGGGAGGCGCGAGAGCGCACAGCAGGGTGACAACTACCGGCGTCCTTGGTAGCGGGGTGGCCATGTATACCGGGATAGTCCGTTTCCCGCAGGGTCAATAGAGACGACGGAGGGTCTGCGTCAGCCGCCCGCAGGTTCAATTGAACCTGCGGGCGGCGCGGCGCCTGTTTCAGGGCTCTAACCGGCCCGAACGGGGCTCCTACGGGGCCAGATGGCGCGGGAATAGGATAAACGCCGGCGGGCAGTTAGGCCAAGAGCCGGAACTGCGGAGGCGGGGCCGTTGGGTATAGAATTCCTTCAGCAATGAGATTGTTGAAGGATGAGAAGCGCCGCAAATCAGCCGCGCAGTTTGCTGCAGCGGTTGCATTTGCCTGTTAACTCCATCGACATAGAATCATGTCTTCATCATGTTCCGTTTATGCTTTGAGTGCCAGAGTCTGTTTTCCGCATCAGAGGCCTTTGCCACTGCGTCTCCCATCGGTGTAATCTGTGCCTCCGAATAGTTCCCGTCCGGGACGACCACTAAACCCGCTTGAGCCAACTCAGTCACATCTCTTTGAAAGCCCTCATAATTGCCCCAAGACGCAACGAGTTCTTTCCATAGGTTGGGATAGAGATAAAGTTCTGAAAGCGACCTGGAGTCGCCAAATTGATTAACCAAATACTCTACCTCCGAGGCTTTCAGAATCTCCACGATTTGGGATTCCTTTTCCGGGTGGTCGGCCGCGGTCGCAACGGAGACTTCGGACATGATCTTCTCTGCAACCTTTCTAATCTGTTGCTCCGTATCAACAGGCGACGCAGGAATCTTCTGTTCTGAGTATCGGCTTTCGAGATACTTTGAGTAGTAGGTATCGTCTTGCATCTCCGGACGGAATTTTGTCTGAAGGAGAAACAGGCTAAGGAGGAAAACTGGTACGTTGACCACCGCAGCGACTACAAGGACTCCGGATGCCCAGCCTGGTGTTTGGATGGAGGCTGCAGCAGTTAGAAACGAGGCATCTACGATGGCAAGCCCCGCTAGCCACGCAGCCAGTAGCTGAATGGGCTTTGTGATCCGGTGGGGGGTAATCCGGGTTCCAGCCAATTGTCGCGATGCCTCAGGAGGCGGTTGATTCATCTGTCGCCCGTCGTGGCCCCGCCTGCTGAGGCCTTCGACGCGGCCGGTGTGCATGGTACCTCTCCGCAGCGGCGAATCGAGCGCCGTGCCACGCCGGGTGCCCGGGTGGTGAGACTGAGTGATGCCTGAATCGTGTGCCGTGGACAGGTTGGCGGCGCCGAATTCTCCACGGCCCGGCGGGGCCGGTTTAGGTTCAAATGAACCTGCGGGCGGGGTCTGTGGGCGGCCCGTGGCGTGTTTTAGGGCTCAAATCGGCCTGAACGGAGCCCCAATCGGCCCTAACGGAGCCCCAATCGGTCCTAACAGAGCCCCAATCGGCCCTAACGGAGCCCCAATCGGTCCGTACAGAGCCCCAATCGGTCCGAATGGAGCCCCAGTCGGCCTGAGCGGGGCTCAAACTAGCCCGTACGGGGCTCGGACCAAGATAATCTATGCCTGTTGGGAGTATGAACGTCCCATGGCACGGATTAGCAGGAACGCGACGGGCCTTCGAGACCAATTGACTACGGCCATTGCGGGCGCGACGGCGGAGGGCCTGAACTGGCCCGCCAGCGCGCCCACGGTCATCGACATCACGGCGGCGAGGGACGACCTCGGCACCGCCATAACGGACACCGATACGAAGGAGGCCGCGTGGAAGGTCGCCGCCCAGGCCAAGGGAACGAAGATCACAGGTGGCTTCGACATCATGAAGGCGGTGGACGAGGCGACCGACCTGCTTTATGGTCCGAGCGCCGCCGAGAAGAACAACTTCGGGCTTGTCCCGAAGGGCGCGCCGATTGACGAACTGCACAAACTCATCGCGATCCTGGTGAGCGATGGGCCGGTCGGGGGCTCGCTGAAGTTCGATTGGGAGAGCATCGAGGGCGCCGCGTACGAGGTGCAATGGTCTACGACCTCGGACTTCGCAGTGATCGTCGGCTCGGCGACGTCCGCCTCGGGGAGCGACTACATCATCAGCGGCCTGATTCCGGGCACGCAGTACTGGATGCGCGTCCGCCCCGTCCGCGGCGGCGAGACCGCCGAATGGTCCGACCCCGCAACGCGGGTCGCGCCGGTGTAGGGCGTGTGCCACGGTCACTCCGCTCCTCACCCCTCCGCGGGTGAGGAGAGGTAAAGCCTCCGCCCTCCCCGGTCTGGCGGAACGCGTTCCCACGGCGGCAGCCTCCGATTCGTTGTAAACTGCCTCTCTGTGGACTTCCTGCGGCCCTCGTTCCTTCCGGAACCCGGAACGGTCCCGAACAGCGTGGCCGACGGTGACTACATGGCGAGGGTTCGCTTCGTGCGGCTCACCGGGCTGCTCCACCTGGGTTCGCTCCTGCTGCCGGCGGGCTTCGTCTGGTTTTGGCTCCAACCCGGCCCGATGGAGGCCCTCTCACGCATAGATACCGAGATCACCTATCTCTCCGCGGTGGGGTTTTGGGTGCTGGTGGCGGTCGCGCGCAGGGCGCCGGCAGCGCTTCAGGTGGCGGCCTACGGGCTCTTTGCCGCCTGCGTGTCGGCGGTGGTTGCGCCCTGGCTGGGGTGGATGCACGACGGGTTCCCGGTGTTCATCGAGGCCGCGGGGTGGATCCTGGCCTCGGCCTGGATCGGCCTCGCGCTGTACAATCTGTTTTGCGGTCGGGACTACAGTTTCGCGGGCGAGTTGATCCTGGTCTGCTTGTGGGTGGGGGCGGTGGCCGCAGCAGTTACGTTCGGCAGCGACCTGACCATATCGGAGGGGTTGACTCTCTACCTGATTGCGGCCGTGCCGGCCTGCTACTGGGTGTCTGATCTGGCCATGATATTGCGCCGGAGGACGCACGGCGACATGGCGCCGGCCGTAATGGACTTGCACCGTGACATGCTCAATTTCGTGGGAATCCCGTTCCGGCTGGCCGGGATGGCCCGCCGCAGAGGCAAGGTACAGATGAAATGGTAGTTGTGATGCATCACGGCGCATCGGACGCCGAGATAGACCAGGTCTGCGATTCGATACGGAAGCGCGGCCTTGAGCCGCTGCTGATGCCGGGGAACACGATGGCGATCGGCATCCCATCGTCCATCCCGCCCGATGTGCGGGAGCCGCTGGGTCAGATACTTCAGATCCTGCCCGGCGTAGACTCGGTCACCCACGTCAGCCGGAGTTACAAACTAGCTTCGCGGGAATTCCACCCTGCCGACACCATTGTGGATGTGGGCGGCGTGCGATTCGGGCAGCCGAACGTTACGGTGATTGCCGGACCGTGCAGTATAGAGGGATACGACCAACTGAAGGCTACGGCGGAGACTGTACAGCGGGCGGGGGCTACCGTGCTGCGCGGGGGGGCGTTCAAGCCGCGCACGTCGCCCTACTCTTTCCAGGGCCTGGCCGAAGAGGGTCTCCGCATCATGCAGCAGGTGGGGAAGGAGACGGGAATCCGGACCATCTCCGAAGTGATGTCACCCGACATGGTTGAGACCGTCGCGAAGCACGTAGACATCCTGCAAATTGGCGCGAGAAGTATGCAGAACTTCCCGCTGCTGATTGAAGCGGGGAAGAGCGGCCACCCGGCGATGCTGAAGCGCGGCCCGGGCGCCACCGTGGATGAGTTCCTGCTGGCGGCGGAGTACCTGCTGGCGAACGGCAACCAGAACGTCATCTTGTGCGAACGCGGCGTGCATCCGCTTGACCGCACGTACACGCGCAATACGCTCGACCTGGCGGCGGTACCGGTCTTGAAGGAGTATTCGCATCTGCCGGTGGTCGTTGACCCCAGTCACGGTACGGGCAAGGCGAAGTACGTCCCGGCCATGTGCTACGCGGCCATTGCGGCCGGCGCGGACGGAATCATGGTCGAGGTGCATCCGGACCCGCGCGAATCCCTCTCCGACGCGGCGCAGGCCCTAACTCCGGCGCTGTTTGAGCAGATGATGGAGAAGCTGCGAGGGTTTGTCGCGTCGGCGGGCCGGTCATTGTCGAGGATTGAGGCACGGGCGTAACTGTGGGTGCGACACTCCTGTCGCGCATTAGAATCCCTCACCTCTCGCAGAGGTGAGGGCCAGAAGAAATCCCTCAACAATCTCATTGTGAAATCCCTCAACAATCTCATTGTTGAGGGTAACTCTCCCCGACCGGCGCCCATGCACCCTCGACATTGAGAATGTCGAGGGCTTCTAATTGTTGAAGGATTCCTCTCCGCTGTCGCTGCGTCGCGCCTTCTACCCGGCAGGCTCCAGCGGCTGCCGGGCCGCGAACCCCGCGTCCAGTTCGTGCCAAGCCTGCACTTCCGGCTCTCCCAGGCACCAGCAAAGATAGACTTCCCGGCCCTCGCGGATGCTGGGGAAGTCAATCAGCCCCTGGGCATGGCCCTTGACGACGCAGCCATGCGTCTCAACGTCCGCCGTCAACTGTTCGAGAAGATGCAGGGCGTCATCTTCGTCCGAAGTGTGGGGCTCGCCGTTGGACCCGGCTTGGCGAAGGGACTTATGGGAACGCTCCCTTTGCTTCTGAAATAGATCCCAAGCGTCCTGGATCCTCAGGAGCAGCGGCGTGAGGCGGGGGATGAGGCTATTGGCCTCCTCTATCGTGAAGTGCCTCTTGTGGGCGTATCCGGGCATCGTCCCCTCATTATTCCCCGGCTGTCGGCACAGTTTCCCCGGACAGGCCGGTTCCGGTCCGCCGCCAGCGCCCCATCTTGCAGCGAGGATTTGATAGGATAAGGGCATGAAGTCAAGATACCGAGACCGCTCCGTTCTGATACACGGCAAGTTCCGGAGCGAAAAGTGGGACTTCGAGGACCACATCCTCCCCCCGATTACCACCTCGGCGGCTTTTCGCCTGCGAACGGCGGAGCGCGGCGCTGAAGCCTTCCGCCAATTTGCGAACCCGGAACTTGACCGCAGTACGCTCCATCCGATCTACATTTACAGCCGGCTTGACGACCCGTGCCAAGGCCTTTTGGAGGAGAATCTGGCGTTCTCGGAAAAGGGCGAGACGGCAGTCTGCTTCGCCACCGGGATGGCGGCGGTCAGCGCGGTCCTCGGCATCCATTTGCAGGCCGGGGACCACATAGTAGTTCACAAAACGATTTACGGTTGCTCTTTCAGCCTGATAACGCGGTGGCTCAAGAGGTTCGGCGTGGAACACGCGCTGGTGGATTTTCGTGACTTGCCGACGCTTCGAGGCGCGATCCGGCCGGAAACGAGGGTGCTCTATTTCGAGACGCCCTGCAACCCGACGCTCGAACTTGTGGATATCGTAGGGGTCGTCGGTGCGGCCCGCGAATCTGACGAAGGCCGCGCCCCGGACGAGCGCATCGCAGTGATTCTGGACAATACGTTCGCCACGCCCTTCTGCCAGCGTCCGCTGGTCGAGGGCGTGGACTTCGTTGTGCACAGCCTAACCAAGAACCTCGGAGGCTTTGGGGCGGACATGGGCGGCGCCGTCATTGGGCCCCGGGCCAAAGAGACCGATCTGCTGCTCTTCCGCAAGGATTTCGGCGGCTCGATCTCGCCGAAGACTGCATGGCAAATTCTGGTGTACGGCCTTCCGACGCTGGCCCTCCGGATGGAATGCCAGCAGGCGTCCGCCCAGAGGATTGCCGAATTCCTGGAACCGCACCCGCTCGTCAGTCGCGTGCGCTATCCTGGCCTGGACAGTTTCCCCCAGAGCGACTTGGCGAGAAAGCAAATGCGGGACGTAGACGGCAACTTCGCACCCGGCTCGATGGTCTATTTCGAGATGGAGGGCGGCCCCGACGAGGCGTATTGCCGGGCCGTTAAACTGATGAACCGGCTGGCGGAGCATGCGCTGAGTGTGACGATGGCGGTGAGTTTGGGCCAGATTCGGACCCTTGTCTCGCATCCTGCCTCGATGACGCACAGCGCGATCCCGCCGGAGGACCAGGAACGCGCCGGCATTTTGCCCGGAGGCGTCCGGCTGAGCGTCGGCATAGAGGACGTCCGCGACATCTTCGGCGACCTTGAGGACGCCCTGGAGCACCTTTAGGGAGCGAGGCTCGAAAGTTGAAATTCGGAGTCCGTAGTGTAAGGAGCCGGGTTTGAGATTTGGATCCTCGGGCGGCCGATGGACTCTGGGCCTCGCCGCTGTCTTGGCGGTGAATCTGTGGGGTCTCGCTCTGGTGCTCCGGCCGGGCGACCTGTGGGGCGACCCGGCGAACCGGGACTTGCAGGCCCTTCTTGAAACGACGCGCGAGGAGCCGGGCCTGGTCCGGTGGTTCCTGGGCGATTGGCCGCTCGGAAACGGCTTCTATCGCCCGCTTCCCTCGCTTACGTTCAAACTGGACGACCTGCTGCATGCCGACAACCTGCGCGGGTATCGGTTCACGAACTGGCTGATCTGCGCGGGCTGCTCGTTCCTGCTTGTCTGGTTCGTTTGGGAAGTGCTGCGGTCGCGCCGCTGCGCGATCGGATGCGGAGCGCTGCTTGCGGCGTGGCAGAGCGACCTTGTGCTCTTCCTTCCCATGGAGGGCGCGTCATGGGCGGTTGCGGCGGTGCTGGTCGTGTATGGTCTTGTGTACGGGCGGTCCGGGCGCTGGTGCTTTCTTGCCGCGGCGGCCATCGTGGTTCTTGTCGGCCAAGAGATGCAGGCCGCTCTTCCGTACCGCGAGATCGACAGTCAAACGCTCGGTTTTCGCGTTATCGAATGGCCTCCGGGGCGAACGGCGACCCTCATGACGCTATTCGGACTCACGTCTCTCGGCGCGTACTGCCGGTTCGAAAGAGAGGGTCTCGTGGGGTGGGGTTTGCTAAGCCTTGCGGCGCTCACCGCCGCACTCGGGTGTTATGAGCAGGCGGCAGTGCTCCCCGCCGCGCTGCTCGGGTGCGCGGTCACGCTTCGATTCCAAGGTGTGAGTGTGCGCTGGCTCTGGCACCTAATGCCGTGGACCCTGGTGGGGGCGTATCTGTTTCTGCACACAGCGCTGCTTCCGGCAGACACGAGCTACCGGGTCCAGCAAGCCAGGGCCGTCTCAGGCGGCATTCGCGACCTCGCCATATGGCTTTTCCGGCCCGTCAGGCCTGCGATTGACACCAAGGTCCTTATTGCCCCGGAGATTGGATTCGCGGTGGTGGTCCTGTCCGGGTTCTGGCTGAACCTGGCCCGCGTCCTGGCCTACACGGCGGCCTATTTCGAAGCGCGGCGGGCGTGGCTGCCGATTCTGTTCGGCCTGCTCGGCTCGACCGGGGCGTATGCGGCGCTCGCATTTCAGCACCCGTTCGCGCACTACTTCTACTTTCCGTTCGCCTTTCGGACGGTGTTCGTGGCAGCCTTAATCGCTCTGGCCTGGAAGACCGTGGTCACCGGCGCGTCGCGCCGAGCGCTTCCAGCGCCCGGAAAGCGCGCTCCCTGACGTCATTCGCCTCTTCGTCCGTGAGGGTGCGCTCCGGATGTCGGAGGAGCATTGCTATTCCGAGGCTATGCTTCCCCTGCTCAATCCCCTCTCCCTCATATACGTCGAACAGCCAGATACGTTCAAGGGTCTCGCCTGCGGCTTCGCGAACCGCGCTCTCCAGTTCGGAGTATGGGACCTTGCTCGAAATAGCCATCGCCATGTCACGTCGAATGGCAGGGAACGGACTGATCGGTCGGTAGCGCGGTGTTGCCTCCGGAACGCTTAGAATCGCTTCGAGGTCCAGTTCGCCCATCATCGCGTCTTCACGGACGTGCAACCCGTCCGCGACCTCCGGGAGAACTTGCCCAAACAGGCCTAACTCCCGGCCACCGGCCAAGACCTTCGCCTGCCGGTGCCGGTGGAAGCGTTTGTCGTCGTTCGCCTGAAACTCGAACGGCCGGCGCAGCAGTTCGCCCAGGAGATCGACCATGCCTTTGGCGGCGGCCAAGTCCGCCGCCGGAGACTCTTTGTTCTCCCAGTGCTCTTCTAGCAGCCTGCCGCTCATCAGGAATCCGAGCGCCGGGAACTCGCGGCCGTTGAGAAAGACCTTCCCGGCCTCGAACAGAAACAGCGGCCTGCCGCGATTACGGGCCGCGCACGCGGCGAGGCCGGGCAACAATGAACAGCGCAACAACGCAGACTCCGGGGCGACCGGGTTGCGCAGGCGGACGCGTTCACCATCGGCGTCGAGGGGCGAGAGATCGCCGAACGTGTGGTTGATCACCTCGGTGAAACCGAGGCGAAGCATCGCCCGTTTGACTCGCGATGTCAGCGCGGGCTCGGGAGTTTCGCCGCCCTGGAGGGTCGAGCCGATGGGCAGCGACTCCGGAATTTTTTCGTATCCCCACAGCCGCCCGATCTCTTCAACGAAATCGTCCTCGCGGCGCAGGTCGGCCCTCCACGAGGGCGGCGTCGCCACCAGAGAGCCGTTCTCCTCGGTCACCCGGCAGCCGAGCGCTTGCAGCCCGGTGGCGGCGGCGGCTTCCGGCACCTCCACACCCAGGACCAGGTTCCAGCGGCTCGGCCGTACCTTAGCGGGTTTTCGCTCCGGCGGCCGCGCATAAACGTCGAGGACCCCGTTGACCGGTTCTGTGCCGGTATCCTTCCGGACCAGTAACGCAAATCTGTTTAGCGCCCGAACCACACCCTCCGGGTCCACGTATCTCTCGAATCGATAACTCGCGTCGGTAGAGAGGCCGAGCGCCTTGCGCGTGCGGCGTATCGAGCGCGGGTCGAAGTGCGCGGATTCCAGGAGTAGGTTCTTGGTCGAGCCGGAGACCTCGCTGTCCTCGCCGCCCATCACGCCGGCAACCGCGACCGGCCTGTCCGCGTCGCAGATCATGAGCATGTCCGGTCCCAGTTTTCGCTCAATCCCGTCCAATGTCTTGAGGGTCTCGCCGGGTCGAGGCCGGCGAACCACGACCTTGGATCCGGCCAAGAGGTCGAGGTCGAAGGCGTGCAGCGGCTGGCCCAGTTCCAGCATGACGTAGTTTGTCATGTCCACGATCACGTTGATCGGCCTCATGCCACAGGCCAGCAGCCGTCCCTGAATCCGCTCGGAACTCTGCGCCGGGGCGAGTCCCCGGAACAGGCGCGCACCGTACCGCGGACATAGGTCCGGGTCTAAGACCTCCACCCCGGCACCCACCGCCGTCTCCTCCTCATCACCGAGCGCGAACCCGTTCACGCACTCGCGCATCAGATCGGTGGGCCTGTATCGCGCGGCGTCCTTCGCGCAGAGTTCGCGCGCGACGCCGAGCACTGACAGGCAGTCCCCTCGATTCGGCGTCACCTTGAAATCTAAAACAGGTCCCAGCGGCGACTCCTCCATCCGCTCCAGTTCCATGCCGAGCATCGTGAGCGTGTGGCCGATCTCGTCGGCGGCGGCGTCTGTCCGCACGAACTCTTTCAGCCACTCGACCGTGAGTTTCATGCTTGGAACTGCTCCAGGAAGCGCAGGTCGTTCTCCATGAAGAGCCTCAAGTCGTCAATCCGATATCGCATGATCGGGATTCGCTCGACGCCGAGTCCGAACGCGAAGCCGGTGTAGCGGTCCGTGTCTATGTCGTAGTTCTCCAGGATGTCCGGGTGAACCATGCCGGCCCCCCCAAGTTCGATCCAGCCGGACCGCTTGCAGACAACGCATCCCTCGCCTTCGCAGAACGGGCAGGAGATCGCGAAGTCAACCCCGGGTTCCACGAAAGGGAAGTAGTCCGGGCGGAAGCGCACGGTGACGCTCGGGCCGAACATTGCGCGGGCGAAAGCGCCCAAAGTTCCGCGCAGATGAGCCATGCTCACGCCTTCATCCACCATGAACGCATCAACCTGGTGAAAGGTGTGGTGATGCGTGCGGTCCACGGCCTCGTTCCGGAAGCATCTGCCGATAGTGAAAATCCGGAATGGCGGCCGCCTCTCTTCGAAGACCCGACCCTGGAACGGCGTTGTGTGCGTTCGCATCACGTGGTCGTCGTCCACATAGAACGTGTCCTGGTCATCCATCGCCGGGTGGTCGGGTGGATAGTTCAGCGCGGTGAAGTTGTATTTGACCAGTTCCAGTTCGGGCGTCTCGATCAGTTCGAAGCCGAGGCCGATGAGCGCCGCCTTGATGCGGTCCGCCGCTTGGCTCAGCACGTGCGGAAGCCCAGCGCGCATCCGGCGGCCGGGCATCGTGAGGTCTTGCGGCTCGGCGGCGTGCCGTCTGGTTTCGTCCTCCTTCCTGAGTGCCGCGCGGCGCGCTTCAATGATGTTTTCGAGGCGGGCCTTGGCCTCGTTGAGCGCCTTGCCGAACGCGGGCTTCTCTTCCGCTGGAAGGCCGCCGATCGCTCGCAGGAGCGCAGTGAATTCGCCGTGGCGTCCGAGGTAGCGGACCTGCATCTCCTGCAGAGCCTTCAGTGTCGAGGCCTCGTTGACCTCCCCTTCCGCCTTCCGTACCAGCGTCTCGATCTGATTCACGGTTCTTTCTGCCTTGTCAGTGAAGCCTGTGCCAAGCGACAGCGCCGGCTATCACTGCGAAAAGGAGCGACCATATGTCTCCGAACGCGACCCGTAAAACCTCGCCCACTTCCGCTCCGCTCCCTGACGCCGCCATCGCGATCCGAAACGGCTGTATCAGCGCCCCTGCCATGAAGCCGAGCGCCGTCACTGCGCCCACGATGACGCTGCTCTTCCTTCGGATAAGGCGCCTGACCACCTCACCGACGAGCCGCCCGATGATGACCGCGACGAAAATCAGGAAGAAGCCAATGTGAATCACGTAGGACAGGTAGCCGCCCAGGCCTCCGAGCAGCAGGCCGCCCGCGGAGCCCAAGAGCAACAGGCCCGGAGGCAGCGTATAGGTCGCGGACCTTTCTTTGCCGCAGGCGGCACACCGGTACCCGACCGTAGTCAGCACCGCGCACTTCGGGCAGATGAACGCCTCGCACCGGCTGCAGCGCAGTTTCGTCTCCACGTTCGCGTGCCGGTCGCAGTAGGTTTTGCCGTCTCGTTCCATCCCTTACAGGAAAGGCCCACCGATTCTTGCATCGGCGGGCCGGTCGGTGCTGGGAGAGCTCTCTCAGGCGGTTGCCGACCTGGCCCGCTCGACCAGCGCGGTAAACGCGGGCGGGTCGAAGATAGCCAGGTCGCTCAGCGCCTTGCGGTCAATCTGTATTCCCGCCCTCTTCAGGCCGTTCATGAAGTGGGAATACTTCGTTTCGTTGTTGTGGCAGGCTGCGGAGATTCGGACGATCCACAGCCGCCGGAAATCGCGCTTTCTGTTTCGGCGGTCGCGATACGCGTATTGGCCGCTCTTCATGAGCTGCTCGTACGCGATGCGGAAGTTGCTCTTTTTTCGGCCCCAGTAGCCTTCAGCTCTTTTCAGGACCCGTTTGTGCCGCTTGTGCGACATGCGGGCCCGTTTGACACGTGCCATCTGAGTTCACCTCGTTCGTCTCGGACCGCTTCCCAACCCGTTCCGGCGGTGGCGGTAGAGGGTGCGCAATTATACCTTCTGGGATGGCCTTAAGCCCTACAGGCCCAGCAGTTTGCGGATACGGCGCCTGTCGGCGCCCTTCACAACCGGCTGCTTCTCCAGCCGCCGCTTCCGTGCCCCGCTCTTGTGCAGGAACATGTGGCTGTTATACGCTTTGCGCCGGGTTATCTTGCCGCTGCCGGTTATCTTGAACCTTTTCGCCGCTGTCTTGTTTGTCTTTAGTTTCGGCATCTGCTTTGCCTCCGTCGGACCGGCGGACAGGAATGACCACCATACTCAGTTCTCGTCCCTGCACGCCCATCGGCTTGACCACCTGTGCGGAGTCGCCCATTTGCTCCAGGAACCATGCAAGTTTCTCCTTAGCCACCTCCGGCCGGCCGGTTTCCCGGGGGTGGAGCCTAACGGTGAATCTCACTTTGTGGCCCTCTTCCAGGAACTTGACGGCCTTCCGCAGCAGCACCCGCAAGTCCTGCATGGCCGTGCCGGGCTTCATTTTTATACCCTTTACGTCTTGGGTCTTGCGTTTGGCCCGGGCTTCCTTCTCGCGTTTGCGCTGCTCGTACTTGTACTTCCCGTGGTCCACTATCCGGCACACCGGAGGGTGAACGTTTTGGGCGACCATCACCAGGTCGAGCTCGGCGTCCTCCGCCATCTGGAGCGCCTTCCGCGTCTGGATGATGCCCACCTGCTCGCCGTGCGGGCCGAGCAGTCGCACGTCGGGGAATCGGAGACAACGTTCGTTAACGATCGGCGCCGGGTCGGGCCGAATGTCCCTCCTGAACCGTCTTCTTATCCTCGCTCACCTCGTAGCCGCATCAGATTCAGAGATTATAGCGGAAGCGACACGGGATGTGTCAATCCCTGCGTGCCGGGGCTGCGCCTCAGGCTGCTACCCTCTGGTAGACGGTTCGCGGGGGCCGGGGGATTCGACGGGCTGCGGGCTGCGGTCCGTTATGGGCACGGTGGTCCAGCCGGCGGGGCTGTGTTCGTGGCCTCCGTCCTAAACTGGTAGAATCCGTACCCGGGAAACGCCGCATGGTTGAAGTGATAATGCCCAAAATGGGCGACGCCATGGAGGAAGGGACACTCGTTGAGTGGCTCAAGAAGGATGGCGAGGTTGTCGAGTCGGGGGACCCCATCGCCAACATCGAAACGGACAAGGCAGTTGTCGAACTGTCGGCGCCCGGCTCAGGGATTCTATCCGGCCTGCTGATCGGCGAAGGCGACACCGTAGCCATCGGGGTGCCGATCGCGGTGCTGCTTGAAGAGGGAGAGAGCCTCCCTGAAGGCTGGGCCAAACCGGACGGCGCTGCGGCCGGTCCGCGGGAGAAGCAGCTGGAGACCGGGGCCGCCGCCAAGCCGGCTGCTGAGGTTGAAAGCCCGGCGGCGCCTGCGCTGGTCCCGGTTGCGAAGGCGTCAACTCCCGCGCCGTCGGAGGGGCGCATTCTTGCCAGCCCCCTCGCTCGCCGGCTTGCGCAGGAGGCGGGCATTCCGATGCAGGGGATCCGAGGCACAGGTCCAGGGGGCCGCATCGTCGAGCGGGATGTCCGCGCCGCGAAGAAGGCTCCTGCGGCGGTGCCCGTTGTTGCGCCCGTCGCCGGGTTGAAGGACGAAATCCGCCCCCTGAACAGGCTGCGGCGCATCACGGCCGAACGCACGACCCAATCAAAGCAAGAGGCCCCGCACTACTACGTGACAGTCGAAGTGGACCTTGAGAGCCTGACCGGACTGCGGGAACAGATGAACGAGGAGGACCCGGAACATCGCATAAGCATCAACGACTTTGTTGTAAAGGCCTGCGCGCTCGCGCTCCAAGAGATGCCGGTGGTGAACAGCAGTTTCGAGGGGGGCAAGCAGCACGTCTTCGGCTCGGTGAACATCGGCATGGCGGTCGCCGTGCCGGACGGCCTTACGGTTCCGGTCATAAAGAACTGTGAGAGTAAGGCGCTACGGCAGATTGCGGCGGAAACGCGCGACCTCGCGGGTCGCGCCCGCGAAAACCGGCTCACGCCGGACGAACTTTCCGGCAGCACGTTTGCCATCAGCAATATGGGGATGTATGAAGTTGAGCAATTCACTGCGATCATCAATCCGCCGAACGGGGCGATCGTGGCGGTCTCATCCGCCCGACGCATGCCTGTCGTCATCGAGGACGATGATGGTGAAGAGGCGCTTCAGATTCGCACTCGCATGAAGATCACGGGCTCCTTTGACCACCGCGTGATTGACGGCGCAGTGGGTGCGGAGTTCATGGGCGTAGTGCGGAAATACCTGGAAGCTCCGACGCGGCTGTTGGCGTAATGTGATCGGTTTTCAATCTGCGGTCATCAGGCAGAAACCGCACCGGCGCACGTTGAATCGCAACGGGGGCGGTAACATTGATCCGATGAACATGCTCCGCACGCGCCATGATGCCCAGACGCAGAGAACAGCGCGGTCGGAGTGGGGGCACATGCGGGTATTTGAACCGATGCTTCGGCCGATTGGCGTCGCCGCAGCGTTCTTTGCGCTCTCATGCGGGGATCCGTCCGTCGCGCCCAGAGCCGCAGGCGTTGGTGTGCAGACGTCCGGCTCGGTCCGGTTCCGAGTCGAAACTGTTGCCGAGGGCCTGCGAGTCCCATGGGAGATCGCCTTTGCGCCGGACGGACGAATCTTCGTTACGGAGAGGCAGGGACGGATTCGCGTGATTGAGAACGGCAAACTTCGCCCCGAACCGCTCGCGGTTATCAAGGAAGCGGTTCACCGGGGCGAAGGCGGACTGATGGGCCTGGCGCTTCATCCCAAGTTCTCCGAAAACGGTTGGATCTACGTTTCATACCTTTATCAGGACGGCGGGCTAACGGTACGAGTCGAGCGATACACACTCCGTGATGACGCTCTGCAGGAGCCGAAGGTCATCTTAGACGGCATCGAGGGGGGCGGCATTCACAACGGATGCCGGATCGCGTTCGGACCGGACGGGAAACTTTATGTCACTACGGGCGAAGTCGGGCGAGGCGATCTGGCACAGCAGCTGAACACCCAGAACGGAAAGACGCTTCGCATAAACGACGACGGCAGCGTCCCGAGAGATAACCCGTTTGTGGGCCGCGCCGGAGCCCGGCCCGAAATCTGGTCTTATGGCCACCGCAACGCGCAGGGAATTGCCTGGCAGCCCGGCACCCGCCTAATGTTTCAGACCGAGCACGGGCCGTCGGGCTTCGACGCCCCGGGCGGGGGTGACGAGGTGAACATCGTCGAAAGTGGGAAGAACTACGGCTGGCCGGCGATTCACCACCGCGAGACTCGCGAGGGCATGGTGTCGCCCCTGCTGGAATACACTCCGGCCGTCGCTCCGGGAGGCTGCACGTTCTATAGCGGCGCAAAGATTCCGGAGTGGAAGGGGAACTTCTTCTTCGCGTGCTTGCGCGGCAGGCGCATAATCCGGGTAGAACTGGATGGGCGGCGCGTGGTTTCGCAAGAGAACCTGTTGCAAGACAAGTTCGGTCGCATTCGACAGGTTGTCGAAGGGCCGGACGGCTATCTTTACTTCTGCACGTCGAACCAGGATGGGCGCGGCCGTCCCGCTGGGAACGACGACCGCGTCCTACGCATCGTTCCCGCCGAGTAGCGTTCCCTAAACCGCACACGGCATCTGCCGCCCATTACACAAGCGCTAACGCCCTGAGTAGCGGCGGTACAACTCCGGATCTCTCTGGTAGCTTCCCATCCAGTTTCCCTGCAGGTCAGCCCAGCCCCAGGATTCCTCTATGCACTCCCTCCAAACCGGCTCGGCGGTCGCCACCTCTATCCGCTCGTTCTGGTCGGTTACGAGAACCACGTGATAGGCGGGCTCCTCCAACTCCGTCTGGTAAGGGGGGATGACCTGGCCCTGGTCCGTTCGCCAAGTCGAGTGAATCTTGGCGATGACGCGGCGGCGCCGTCCGCCACGCGACTTTCTCTGAGAGACCAGGAATGCCCACGAGACTGCGATGAGCGCAGCGAGAACCGTCAGCCCCGGCCACCAGACCGGCACCAGTCCGAGAGCGCAGCCCACCAGGGAGGCCATGAAGACGACGAGGAGGACGGTCAGGAAAACCGCCAATGGCCCTTCCACTTTGTGCATGGCTTCAAGACGATGCTACACGGATTGGCAGCCCCTGTCAACCCGTGCCCCGGAAACGGCCTGGCCGGTGCCGGCCGCATCGGGGCTCTGTCCGGCGAATGCCGCCTAACCACGCACAGATGCTTGGACGGCCTGTGGACAATCACGGCACAATTCTCAGGGACAGAGGGACGGGGAACGGCGACTATGCCCAAGAATGTCAAGGATCCGGCGGACCACGTATTCGTCGGCAGGCAGCCGATCTATGACGCCAGGCTCAGGGTGATCGGCTACGAGTTGTTGTACCGCAGCGACTCGGGCAACCGGGCGGACGCCCGGGATAACGCCGCGACCTGCCAGACGATCTTCAACGCCTTCATTGAAATCGGCCTGAACCGTCTCGTGGGGGACAAACCCGCGTTCATCAACCTCACCCGCGAGTTGCTCTCGGAAATGCACGGGTTCTCCCCGCCTACCGGTCGAGTGGTTCTCGAGGTGCTGGAGGACGTCACTGTTGATGAAAGCCTCGTCCAGGCCGTCCGGGACCTGAAAGGCAGAGGTTACAGGATTGCATTGGACGACTTCGTATACCAGCCGAAACACAAGTCGCTGTTACGCTTGGCAGACATCGTAAAGATTGAGGTGCTCGGGAAACCGCGTTCCGAGATCCGCGAAGAGGTGATGTTTCTTCGACGCCGCGTACCCAAACTGCTGGCGGAGAAGGTGGAGACGCATTCCGACTTCCAATACTGCAAGAATCTCGGTTTCGACTACTTCCAAGGTTTTTTCTTCTGCAAGCCCAAAGTGCTGAAAGCGCGCGCGGTACCGGCGGATAAACTCGCCCTGCTCCAACTGCTGTCGAAACTTCGGGACCCGAATGTGAGACTGGAGGAGTTGGAGCAGATCATCATGCGAGACGTGGCGCTTAGTTACAAGCTCCTTCGCTGCATCAACTCCGCATTCTACGGGTTGCCGAAGAAGATCGATTCCCTGCGGCAAGCGATCCTGTTTCTTGGGATGCGGTCCATCCTTGGGTGGGTCAGCCTCGTGGCTCTATCCGGCATCACCGGCAAGCCGAGCGAACTGTTTGTGACGGCGATGGTGCGCGCGAAGATGTGCGAACTGTTGGCAAGAGATACGCGCAAGAAGCAACCCGAAGTGTACTTCACCACCGGCCTCCTTTCCGTGTTGGACGCACTGATGGATATGCCCATGGAGAACCTTTTGGAGTCTCTGCCGCTTTCAGACGAGGTCAACAAGGTCCTGCTGGGACGTGACGAGGATAGCGATCTTGCCGACCTCCTCCGCTGCGTGCTGGCATACGAAAGGGGTGACTGGGACCGTGTTGCCGAGAGCGGAATCGAGGGCAAGACTGTGCAGCACGCGTATGTGGAGGCGGTGGATTGGGCGGCGCAGACGAGCGACGCACTCAGGTCGGCCGGCCGGCGTCCCCGCGCCAAGCGCCAGGTTGCATAGGACGTTCGGGCTACCCCGCTTCCCTAATTGCTGTCGAAGAACCATGCAACGCCGGTTTGCCGCCCAGAATCGTGTATAGTTAGAGGCAAGGCTGCGCAGACCGATGTGCATCAGAGAGCGACAGAGCCGACAGCGATCCGTCCGGTAACGGAGATCGTTCCGCTGGGCCTTGTATCTCCGTGCGCGTCAGTCGGCGCAGCCGTCTTTGTATGTGAAGGAGCAGTAAGTTGAACGAAACGACTACGACCAGCCTATGGCAGCAGATGTGGGAGCACGGTTTGCGCGAGGCCGTGGAGCGCCTCTCGGACGATGACGCGATGCAGATGACCGAGCGCTATGGAGCGCATAACTACGCGCCGCTTCCGGTCAACATCGTGCGCGCGAAAGGCGCGCTGGTCTATGACGGTTCGGGGAAGGAGTACATAGACTGCATCGGCTGCTACTCCGCCGTCGCGCACGGGCATCTCAGCGAGTTCATCTCGCGCGCCGCGAAGGAGCAGTTAGAAAAGATAACTCTCATAAGCCGCGCGGTCTACACGTCCGAAATGGCGCTGTTGGTGAAGGGGCTGTGTGATTACACGGGCTGTGAAATGGCCTGTCCCATGAACACGGGGGCGGAAGCCGTCGAAACCGCCATAAAATTGGCGCGGAAGTGGGCATACAAGGTGAAGGGCGTGCCGGACGGTGAAGCGGAGATCATCGTGGCGGAAGACAACTTTCACGGTCGGACGACAACGATAGTCGGCTTCAGCACTGAAGAGCAGTACCGGGACGGTTTCGGCCCGTTCACACCCGGTTTCACAATCGTTCCGTTCGCCGACATAGGGGCTTTGAAGGCCGCAATCACGCCGAATACGGCGGCGGTCATGCTGGAGCCGATACAGGCGGAGGGGGGGGTCGTAATCCCGCCTGACGGCTACCTTGAAGCGGTGCGGGAGGCGTGCACGGAGAAGGACGTTCTTCTGATCTGGGATGAGATTCAGACCGGCTTCTGCCGCACCGGAAAACGCTTCGCGTGGCAGCATGAGGATGCGCCGGGCGACCTGCTTTGCTTGGGCAAAGCGCTCGGCGGCGGTGTGATGCCGGTTTCTGCTGTTGTGGGGCGGCGCGATGTTCTCGAGGTCTTCACGCCCGGCGACCACGGAAGCACCTTCGGCGGCAATCCGCTGGGCGCGGTGGTGGCGCTCGCGGCGATGGCCGAGATGGAGGTCAAGGACATGTGCGAGAACAGCGCACGCATGGGTTCTCGCCTTTTGAAAAGCCTTCGCTCTCTGGAACATGAGTGCATCGAAGACGTGCGCGGCCGCGGCCTGCTGGTCGGCCTGGAGGTCTATGAAGGCACCGACACGAAGGCGCTCGCTGATGCGTTCCTGCAAAACGGGATACTGACCAAAGAGACCCGCAGCCGCACGTTCCGCTTCGCGCCGCCGCTGATCATAGATGAAGCGACTGTGGATGAGATTATTCGCAGGACGTCGGACGCGCTACGGGCCGTGAGTTAGCCCTGCGGTGCTAAGGTGCGGCACCGGCCCCCGTCGTAAACGGTTTGCGGAATCCGGGAGCCGAGGACGAAACGGTGCTATTTGATGCGGGTAATGCTCGTCTCTGTCACCGACTGGCCGACTTGGGCACTCCCGGTCAGTTTGACGAGCCATCCAGTCTTGGCGTCAACCCAGGCCGTTCCACTTGATTTGATCGCCTCAACTCCCGGCGATCCTTCCGCCTTCCAGGTTATCTCCACCTTGACGCATTCCACGCCGTCCACAAGTTCGGCTCCAACTAGCCGGTAGTGTGCCTTCTGGCGCCATCCGTCGTATTCGAAAACATGTTCCCATTGGGACCCTTGCACAACGGGGGCTTCGGGGAGGACGATTCCGGAGGGCATGTAGGCTTGCTGTGTGGATAGACTCACGGTACGGCCGTCCGATCTTGTGGCCCCGAGCACTCGGCCCCGCGTGTCGGTTTCCACCGTCAGCTGGCCGGCGTCGGGCGGGTCAATGATGGCCCACTCCCACGTCATTCCATGCCTCTCAGCCGCAGACAAAGTGAGCCGCATATGCAGGTCGTTTCTGAGGCCGGGTCCAGAGCCGTCAGTCCCGGTCATGTCCATTGAGAACCGGTAGTCGAAGGCGTCGCCGGGTTTTCCGCTGAGACGGAGCAAGGGCCCGCCTGTCCGCTCTGCGGGTCCTTGATCGAGAAGGGTGGTAATACTCTCGTGTAGTCGTTGATAGTCTGATTGCGCGTCAGGAAACTGCGTGTTGTCTTGCACTGTGAACGCGCCGCCCGCGTGCACTAACCGAATCACCCCTTCCTGGTCAATTAGGAATGAAACCGAAGTGTATTTGCGCCGCGCTGCGTCAAGCCACCACCGGTTCAGGTTGCGCCAGCCGGTGTCAATGGCCATCGGGAAATCGAGATTCATCTGTCGTGCGTATTCCCGCACGTCCTTCTCTCGCACCGGTTCGCGCGACTTGTCGTGATACAGCGCGACAATGACCAGGCCCTTGTCTCCGAAGTCCTTCTTTAGTTCTTGCAGGGCAGGCGCCGTTGCAGTGCAGAACGGGCATCCGGGCGCAGTCCACCAACGGACGAGCACGACCTTTCCCCGCAGTTTCTCAAGCGTGAGCGGCCCCCCCTGAATCCACTGCAGGTCTTCCCATTCCGGCGCCTCTGAGCCTACCGGCTCGGCCGGAAGAGTGGGCTGATCTGACCCCGCCATAGAGACCTGCCTCTCTTGGGCGCTGCCGGTCCCGCAGCCCGAGGAGATGCTCAGGCCAAGCAATGCAGCAAGGCAGATCTCTAATGTCCGCATCTGATCTCTCGGCCGGTTCCGCGTCCGGCTTCGCAT
>JADFGT010000023.1 GCA_022567555.1 Armatimonadota bacterium
CGGCCGCACGATTCTCCGCCCCCGCCAGACGATTCTCCGCCCCCGCCAGACGATTCTCCGCCCCCGCCAGACGATTCTCCGCCCCCGCTGGGCGATTCTCCGCCCCCGCTGGGCGATTCTCCGCCCCCGCTGGGCGATTCTCCGCCCCCGCTGGGCGATTCTCCGCCCCCGCTGGGCGATTCTCCGCCCCCGCCGAACCCCGGAGGGAAGCCGCCGAAGGCGGGTTCACGCAATCTGTCCGGGCCACCCTGCTGCTGACATCAGGCGGTATCCTGCTAAGCGAGGGAATTTTCATGGCCGGAATCAAGATCTTCATAGCTTGGTCAACCCAGCCCAGCCTCGACTACGCGAAGCTGCTGAGGGACTTCTTGAACACGCTTCCCGGCAACAAGGATGTCTTCATTTCGGAGGAGATTGAAAAGGGCTCGATCTGGCAGGCTGTTTTGGAGCAGGAACTTTCCAAAGCCAGCGCGGGGATTCTCGTTGTCACTCCTGAGAATGTCGCAGCGCCGTGGATTCATTTCGAAGCCGGCGTAATGACAGGCAAAATGCAGCGCGTGCGCGTTTCTCCCTTGCTCTTCGATGTTCAGGGGCTTCGCCTGCCACTATCGAATCTACAGTCTACGCGTTCCGACGACAAGGATGACTTCGGCAAACTAATGCAGAACTTTCTAACCGTCCCAGAATGTGGCGCAAATGGTGAGGGCTTGAAGAAAGCGTTTGCTCGCCTATGGGACGAATTCCGCAGCGATGTCGCAAAAGCGAAAACGAAGCATGGCAGCATAGAACAAGCAGAGGGTCCCACGCCTGAGGAAAAGATAGACGAAATACTAACGCTTGTTCGCCGCCAGTCCCGGCAGGATGATTCTTCGGCACTGTCCTACTTTGTTCCTCCTGGCAGGTTTCCAACATGGTTGTCTCAAATCCGAAGTCAGTCTGCCTCAGAGAATCTTTACACGGCGCTGGGCGAACTGATTGTAAAGCACAGGCTCACCGGAAAGCTGGAGCCGACAGAACAGGCACTCAAGGATTATCTCTTGCAACAATTGTTGCAATCATCCGAAGAGCTTCCGCCGCAAGCCTCTCCCGAGACGCCCAAAGACGAAGATCCACCTTCGGAAGATTAACTCCCTCAACATCCCGGCGTAGCCTGATGTTAACTCCCTCAACATCCCGGCGTAGCCTGATGTTGAGGGTTTCGGTTGGAACTGCTATGCGTGTGCAAGCCTCCACATCACGCGGCGGAGGATGTGGAGGCAAACGAAGGGGGTTGCCAGGGGCGCCAATCTGCTGTACAATGGATTGAGTCGCGGTTTGCGGGCGCAGACGTGGCTTCGAGGAGACGGGAGATGAGTAGGAGGGAAACGATGAAGAACCATACTGTTGAGATTTGTGTCGGCATCCTGGCGGCCATCGCCGTCGCTGGTTGCGGCGGAATCTCCGAAAAGGACCTGATAGGCAGTTGGACGGGGGAGCTCGAGACCCCCAGCTCTGGAGGCACCGCGGGCGGTGAGGGGACCCCGGAAGCGGAACAGGCGATGGCCGACGCTTTCACGGCGATGATGTCATTCGACCTTGAACTCAAGAGTGACCACAAATTTACATTGACGATTATGATGATCCCGATGGAAGGAAACTGGGAGCTCGAGGGCGACGAAGTGACCTTGACGATCGAGAAAGTATCCGGCATGTCTGTCGACGAAATCGTGAAAATGGGCGGCCCGGAGGCGGCAGCCGGCCAGGAGCCCATGGTGCTGAGCATCTCCGAGGACGGGAAGACCATGACCGCAGTTGACCCGAGCGGGGAATCACCGGAGAAATTCGTGTTCAAACGCAAAGACGACTCGTAATCCGTGTCGGCGTGAGCGAGTAAGTGAGTTTTGACCTACAAACTCGCGCTTCGAGTCGGTGGTTTGTCGCCGTGCGCCGTGGACATGTGGGCGAGCCTCCATCGCGCGGGAACTCCTCTCTCCGCAGGCCGACTTGTCCACGAACGGCCCGTGACCGACCGAGGCCCGGCATCCCCAAGACGGCGGGCCGCCCTGCCGGTCGAGCAGACTCGAACTCTGGCCTTTTGTCTTTGCCCCTTTCGCCTCTGCCCTTTCGCCTGTTCACCTAACCGGAACCGGCGGGCCACCCGTACCCCCCACCCCCCTGACGCCCGGCCTCATCACCTCGTCACACCCTTAAGCGCGCACGTGTCGTGATGACACGCCGCCACCCTTGCCGGGCGGTACGCTCTGCCCATGCCCGGGGGCCGCATACCGTTCGACAGCCTCGTTCTGGCCGCGGTCTGCGCCGAACTGCAAGGCGCGGCCGGCACGAACCTCCGCCGCGTACACCAGCCGGAGGAGCACACGGTGACGCTCCGCATGGCGCACGGCGGCTACGACGGCCTGCTGCTCATCTCATGCGACCCGGAGTTCCCCAGGGCTTACGCGTCGGCGGTCAGGAGGCCCGCCGGCGGCGAGCCGCCCGGCTTCGCCCGCGCGCTCAGGCAGCGCATTGAAGGCGGGCGCGTGCTCGCAATACGCCAGAACGGCTTCGACCGCCTGCTGCTCATCGAGGTCGGCAAGGCCGACGGCGTCTGGACGCTCTACGCGGAACTGTTCGGCACCCACGCGAACCTGTTCCTGGTCGCACCGGACGGCCGGATCGCCGCCCGCCTGAGAAAGGCCGGGCCCCGGCGGCCTGGCGAACCGTACGCCCCGCCGGAACCCCCGGCGCCGGACGCCCGCACCGCATTGATCGAGCAGGCCGGCCTCTCGAAGTTCCTCGCCCGTGAACTGGAACTGCTCGGAGCGGAAGAGGTCATGCGGAGGCTCGGCGCCGGCCCGCCGGTGCTCGTTCCCGGCAGGGGCGCCTATCCGTATGCGCCTGCCCAACTGGAGGAATTGGAGGGCGCATCGGTCAGGACGCTATCGTCGCTCGGCGTCGCGCTGGAACAGCATTACCTGAAAGCGATCCCGGACGTACAGCAGGAACGCCGGGCGCGCTCTCTCGCGGGCCAGCTGCGGCGCGCGCTCAAGGCCCGCCGCGGGGCGCTCGACGAACTGCGGCGCGCGCTGGACATCGCCGCGCGAGCGCGGGACTTGCAGATTAGGGGCGAACTGATCCTGGCCCACGCCGCGAGATTGCCCGCCGGCGCGGACCGTTTGGAGACGGAAGATTACGAAGGCCGTGCGATTGTGATTGAACTTGACGCGCGCCTCACGCCGGTGGAGAATGCCGAGCGTCTTTTTCATCGGGCGAAGAAAGCGAAGGCCGGCGCGTCGGATGTTGGGGTGGCGGCGGCGGCAAAAGGGCGAGAGATCGAGGGGATAGAAAGGCTGGTTTCAGCGCTCGTCGACCTCGACACCGCCGGGTTGGAACGTGCGGAGGAGCGCGCCCGGTCCGAGGGGTGGCTAAGGGCGCCGGGCGCCCCGCCGGTGGAGAAAGCGGCGCGACCGTTCGAGGGACACCGCATTCGATCGTCGGAGGCCCCCGGAGGGTTCACAGTCCTGTGGGCGGAGAACGCGACGAGCAACGACTATCTGACAACGCGCGTGGCAAAGCCGAACGATTTTTGGCTGCACGCTCGCACGGGGACCGGCGCCCATGTGGTGATTCAGACGCGCAACAGGCCGGACAGAGTGCAGAAGGAGGCGCTTCTGTTTGCAGCCAGACTCGCGGCGCGAAACAGCGGCCAGCGACACGCGAAGTATGTACCCGTGGACTATACGCTCGCGAAATACGTGCGCAAGCCGAGGAAGAGCCCGCCGGGATTCGCGACCTACTCGCGGGAGAAGACTCTGTTCGTTGACCCCTGAACCGGCGGCCCGCTCTGGTAGGCTGGAACGCGGCCGCAAGAGCCGCACGCGGGGTTCGTTATCTGTTGCCGTCTCAGGGCACGGAGAGAGGGCGGTACCGAAAACCGAAAACTGAAAACCGTATGACAAGCAACCGGCCGATAATAAACGACCGTGCACGAGGCCACCCGGAGTTGGACATTGTGCGGAGGCATTGCCGCTTTCTGCGCGAGAGCCAATGGTGGAGCGCCGCCGATCTTCGCGATTATCAGTGGCGCCATATAAAGCGCGTTTACGCTCATGTTCTGCGGCACGTCCCGCTCTACCAGGACCTTTACGAGGGGCGCAGTTCACACCTCAACAACTGGGATGAGTTCCTTGACCTGCCGGTTCTCACAAAGGACCGGCTAATGGAGAGCGATGGAGGCTGCCACTCGCAGCGGCTCCCTCCCGGCCATCACGCACTCCCCGTAATCCATACATCCGGCAGCACCGGACAGAAGATGGAGGTGCACCCAACGAGCGTCACAGAACAGTTTCGAGCGGCGCTCTCTATCCGCGAATTCGAATGGCACGGCGTGCGGCCGGAAGGATCGGCGATGGTGATCCGCGCACTGATTACGCCGGACGAACCTAACTATGAAGCGCTCATGGAGGGTGTGCGCGCCCCGAGTTGGGCGTCCGGCTATGTCGCCGGCTTGGTGAATACCGGACCCGGATACTTCATGGACGTCGGCGCGGACGTGCAGCGGCAGGTGAAATTCTTGGACGCCGTTAGACCTGAATACTTGATGTCGAACGCGTCGAACCTCGTGGAAATGGCCGAACTATGGACTGAAGATCGCCGCTCACGAAGCCGCCTCAAACTGATTCGGACATTGGCAGAGACCCTTTACGACGATTACCGAAAGCGAATTGAAGAGGCGTTTGGAGTCCCTGTGTACGATGCATACAGCAGCGCCGAACTGAACAGCATCGCTTCTGAATGCGCGGGCTGCGAGGGGTTGCACGTCCAAGATGAAAACGTATTGCTGGAGGTTCTGCGCGAGGACGGAACGCCGTGCGAACCGGGCGAAGTGGGGCGTGCGGTTCTGACAGGCCTGCACCATTACGGAACTCCATTTATTCGATATGAGTTGGGGGATATGGTTGAGTCGGCGGAGCCGTGTTCCTGCGGCCGTGGTCTCGCCTTGCTCCGGCACGTCCACGGGCGGACGTTCACGATGATCCAGAGGCCGAACGGCTCTCCGGTTCTGTCGTCCGCACTTTTTCATGTGCTGAACGAACTGCGGGGACTGCGAGGCGTGCAGGTGCGGCAGCACGGACCGGAGCGGTTCGAAGCGCTCGTTGTGTGCAGCGGCGCGGACGCGGCCGATTTATCCAAGAAGATTGTTCAGGCTTTCCGGGGCGTGCTGTGGCCGGAGGTCGAAGTCGAGGTTAGAGTGGTCGAGGCGCTGCAGCGGTCTGCCGGGGGAAAGTTAGAACGGTTTGTACGCCTTTAGCGATTGAATTCGGAAGTGCCAAGCTGAAATCCTTGACCTGCTGAGCGGCGGTTAGGCGCGCATGCCTCTGCCCTAAGACGGGGGCGGTCAGAGACGATTTCGCCAATATCGAGGGACAAGTGGTCCGGAACCGTATATAATGGAGGGGCACATTCGGGAGGACGCTTATGAAAGGGTCAACGACCGCTCGCATTTCCGCCCTAACTGCGACGCTGTTCGCCGCCATTGCCGGTGTCAACGCGCAGCCCAAATACTTGCTCGTCTGCAGCATGGACACAGACAGCATTCTGCGCTTCGATGCCGCCACCGGGTCGTTCGTGGATGCCTTCGTTCCCTCCGGCAGCGGGGGATTGAGCTCACCTCATGGCTTTGTGTTCGGACCGGACGGCAACCTTTACGTGGCCAGTCGTATTACCCAGTCAATAATGCGCTACGACGGCGAGACTGGCGACTTCATAGATGAGTTTGCATCCGGCGGACCCCTTAACTTGCCGAACGGTATCGCGTTCGGGCCGGACGGGAACCTGTATGTAGCCAGTTCCCGCAGCGACAGCGTCCTGCGCTACGACGGTCAGACGGGAGCGTTCATTGATGAATTCGTGCCACCTGGAAGCGGCGGCCTTTCGGTTCCGGTTCCGCTGTACTTCGGTTCGGATGGGCATCTGTATGTCGGCGGCGGTGTCTTGAGCGGATCCATAAAGCGTTATAACGGCACGACCGGGGCATACATGGGGGATTTCACCGTGGGCGCCGTTGTGCCCTCTCCGACTGACTTCGTCTGGGCTGCCGATGGGAATCTATATGTGAGCGCATGGGACGCCGACAGCATAATGCGTTTCAACGGGGTGACCGGGGAGTTTGTTGACATATTCGTTACGTCTGGTTCCGGCGGTCTGGACGGGCCCCGCGGATTACGCTTCGGACCCGACGGTAACCTCTACGTTTGCGAGTGGCCCAGGAGCGGTCGAGTTCTGCGGTTTGACGGCTTTACCGGGGAATTTATAGATAACTTCATCGAAGGCGGCGGCGGTCTGAGCTGGCCCGCTTATCTTATGTTTAGCAACGAGCCGGCCACGGCCTGGCCCGAGGTCTTCCGGATCTTCCGCGGCCTGCTGCTCTCCGGCGGGCTGCCGGACCTGTTCGTCAGCGACGAATCGCGTCTGGTTGTGCAGACGGATGTATTCGCCCCGAGCAATGAACCGCCCGTGCAGATAGAGGTCGAGGGCACGTCGCAGACAGAGAACCCGAGCGAGCTGAGGTTCCGGTTCGAAGGGATGGCGAGCAGGGCGTTCATCGAGCGGCGAATCTTGCTGTACAACTACGTCACACAAAGTTACGAGGAGTTGCACACCGGGTTTGCGGCGACTTCGGACGAGATGATAGAGATCGTCGTTACCGCTAACGCTTCCCGGTTCGTCGAGCCGGGCACAGGACAAGTGAAGTCGCTGCTGACCTGGAAGGCCGCGGCCTTCAGCTTCTTTACAGGCTGGAACGTCGGAATTGACCAGACGATCTGGAGGATCACGCCGTAGCCCTCTCCAGGGCGGGTGGTTGCACCTACGCGTACGTCTTCCGGCCCTGGATGAGGTCGAAGAACTCTTTGCGCGTGGTGGCGCTGTCTCGGAAGATGCCGGTCAGGTAACTCGTGGAAACGTTCGATGCTTGCTTCTCCACGCCGCGCGCCATCATGCACAGATGCTTGGCCTCCACCACGCAGGCGACGCCGACCGGTTCCAGCGCCTCTTGAACGGCCAATGCGATCTGCTGCGTCATCCGCTCCTGCACTTGCAGCCGCCGCGCGAACATGTCAACGATTCGAGCCACCTTGCTTATGCCCAGGATTTTTCCGTTCGGAAGATACGCCACGTGCGCATACCCGAAGAACGGGAGGATGTGATGTTCACAGAGGCTGAAGAACTCGATGTCGCGCACGACGACGATGTCCTCCACATCCTCGTGATAGACGGCGCCGTTGATGATTTTGTCTAAGGTCTGCCGATACCCCTCGGTCATAAACTGGATCGCGCGCGCCGCGCGCGTCGGCGTTTTCTGCAGCCCTTCGCGTTCTGGATCTTCGCCGATCTCTTCAAGGACCCCGCGATAAAGTTCTTCCAATCGGTCGCTCATTCGTCCTCTCCAGCGTACTCGAATGAACTGCGCGCTGTTTCGCGCAACATGATGCGTTCCAGTTTGGCGGGCAGTTTCCCTACGAGGCGTTTCCATATGACCCGTGTCATTATCTCGGTTGTCGGGATCAACCCGCTGAGTTCCGGCAGATCAATGTTAAGGTGTTTGTGGTCGTAGCGATCAACAACCTCGGCGTCCACGACGTGGTCAATCTTCTCAAGGTCGGCCATCATGCCGGTTACAGGGTCTATCGGCCCGCACACTGTAACCTCCAACTCGTAGTTGTGGCCGTGACCGTGCGGGTTGTTGCACTTGCCGAAAACCTCCCGGTTCTCATTCTCCGAAAGGTCGGGAGAGTGCAAGCGGTGCGATGCGCAGAACTCGTAAACTCGTGTTAGCGTCACCTTCAGTTCTCCTCCTTGCATTGTTACGTCGGTGAACAGGGCCGGCGTCTCATACAGGCACACTCTGCTCAGTTGAATGTCGCCCGGCCAATCGGACAGTTTGTTCCAAATGAATGAGGCAAGGTTTTCCAGGCTCGGCGGGAGTGTCTTGAACTCCGGCACCTCGTCATTGATGCTTTTCAGGTTGAACTTCTCGACGATGCGATTATGCAGAATCGCGTCAACGTCCTTGATGTTGATTACCATGCCGGTCTGCGGATTGACCGGCCCTTCGACGGTCGCTTCAAGTGCGTAATCGTGGCCGTGATTGTAGGGCGACGCCCAGCGTCCGAACAGTCGGCGGTTCTCTTCGGGGGTACGGTCTTCAAGCCAATAGCGGTGCCCGCTCGAAAAGGTTGTTCGCCGCGTAAGTTTCATCCGGTTATAGCGTTTCCGTCAGGATAATCGCTTCGGCGACTTCCCGCATGGACTTGCGCGAGTTCATGCTGCTTTGCTGGATGCGGCGATACGCTTCAGTTTCTGACAGCCCCTGCTTCTCAATCAGAATGCCTTTGGCTCGCTCCACCAGTTTTCGCGTCTCCAGCCGATCCTTCAGGTCGCCGACCTCGTCCTGCAGGCCGCACAACTGCTCGTAACGTGCCACGGCCACCTCGATCGCGGGCGGCAGGTCGCTCGGCTTGAACGGTTTGACCAGGTAGCCGAACGCGCCGGCGTCGCGCGCGCGGTCCACGAGTTCACGGTCGCCGTACGCCGTGAGCAGAATGGCCGGAGCGATGCATTCGCCCACGATCTCCGAGACCGCCTCGATGCCGTCCTTCACGGGCATCTTTATGTCCAGCACGCAGATATCCGGCTTCAGGGCGCGCGCGAGGTCCACGGCCTCCTGGCCGTCGCCCGCTTCCGCCACGACCTCGTAGTCGAGGTTTTGAAGCATCTGCTTCAGGTCGAGGCGTATGATCGGGTCGTCGTCTGCAATCAGAACCCGCAACTTGCTCATCTTCGACGCGAGGGATTGTACCGCCGAGAGGTGGGGATAGGTTACAGGGGATAGAAGACAGCAAGGAGGGGCAGGGCGGCCGAGGTATTATTGGGGCAAGGGTCTTGCGGCCGGAGGGCCAGGCTGAATGATCGTCTTTGCCTTACTGATGTCGGCGTCGCTCGCGCTCCCTGTCGCGCATTCGCAGCAGGGGAAGTCGCTGCTCGAATCTGTGATCGGCGAGCCAACGGGCAACAACGGTTATGAGGAGTACCTGATGGCGGCGGACACTCTTCGTGCATTAGGGGACGCGCCCGAGTTTCTGGCGATCAAGGGCCGGGTCTACGGTTGGGAGGAGCCGGCAATGTCCAGGTTGGAGTCGGCGATGCACTTTCGGCCTGCGCTCGATCTGGTTCGGGCGGGAAACCGTAAGCCCGTGTTCATTCCGCGGATGGACGCCGGTTTCGAAAGGGTCGAGCGCTTTCTATGGTCGATTCCGTTCGGTGAATTGCCGTTCGCTGAATTGTTCGCATTCCGGGAAGTGGGAAGGGCGTTTGAGGCCGAGGTTTATTGGAAGTTCTCCGAGGGCAGAACCGCCGAGGGGACGCGATCCATAGTCGACTGCCTCACCTTCGGCCACAACATTCAGTCCGGGAGTCTCGTCCACTATCACATCGGCTGCGCCATCGAGTCAGCGATGTTCAAACAGGTGGAGCAGCGGCTTCAGCAGTTCTCAAAAGCGGACGCGAACCGACTCGAGCAGTTCGCCGACAAAGTGTTGCGTTTGCCGCCGCAGCACCAGTTCGCTGTCAAGCGCGAAATCGCTCATGCCGTGCATTTCAACGATTACATGTTCAACGCGTTCGAGTCGATGCTGACGACCTGGAACGAACTGCCGGAGGCCGAAAGAGAGGACCTCGAAGAGCAATATCCGCTGCTGAAGTTATTTCCCGAAATGACCCTTGCCGGCAGAGAGCGCGTGAAGCGGAGGGTCCTCACCTTTTGGCTGCAGTTGGACCTCGACCTGGCCGGGATCTTCAGACGGCCTGAGTCGGAGTGGGAATTGCCCGGGCCGCCGAAAGAGGACGCCCCCCTGAATGCCGCCCTGTCCGATACGGTCAGTACCTGGAACCTGTCAATCCGGCGAGCCGTTGAGATACGGACCCGGTTCCGGCTCATGCGCCTGCACGCGTTGATCATCCAGTTTCGATGGGAGTATGACCGCCTACCGAATTCCCTGGACGAACTGAAAGCGGTCAAGGCCGTGAAGGACCCGTTGACCGGCGGCGAGTTCGTGTACGAGCGGGACGAAGGCTCGTACGAGCTGTACAGCCGGGGAAACGAGGACACCGGCCGAATCTTTCTTACGTACCGCGCCATATGAGTGAAATGAGCGACGTCATTATACCGGTCGAAAACGGGCAGGCAGCTATGGCTGCCGGACATCTCGAAGAGGCCGTTTCTCATTTCAGGAGAGCGCTTTCGCTCGAAGAGCGTAACAGGGCTGCCCTAACTGGCCTCCGCCACTACCTGCTGCATCTGAAACAGTACCAGGACGCTGAGGAAGTGTGCGTGCGGGGCAGCGGTTTCTTTCCTGAGGACGCCGATTTTCCTTTGGGCCTCGGGGATGTCTACAGGCTTACCGGCAGACACTGGTCGGCGGCGGCGTATTATGAGATCGCGGTACAACTGGACCCGGGCGACCCAGTTTTGCATATGGCCCTAGCGCGGATGTACGACATTTTGGGCAGGTCACTTGCGAGAGACCGAGCGGTTGTGTGTGCGGAGCGCTTGGGCGCCGAGCACACGCAGGTCCAGTACGGACTTGGTTGGATGGCCTTGACACAGGGACGAATAAAGGACGCTCTCCGCCATTTCCAGACCTCGATAGATATCCAGCCGAACGAAAACGCAATGGCGCATCTGGGGCTTGCTGAATGCGCGGGGCTCATCGGGAACCACGAGGAACAGGCGCGGCACCTCGATAGGGCCGCATCGGCTGACCCGTCTGATCCTTCGGTCCTCGTCGCTCAGGCGAGTTTGCAGTGCCGGTTAGGTCAGTTCTCTCGTGCGCTGGAGGTGCTTGACAAAGCCGCTCCCTATGTGGAATCCGGCTCCCGCTATTGGGAGGAGCGCGGTCAGTGCCTACTGGGTCTTGGGCGCTTTCACGAGGGGCGTGCAGACGCGTTACGTGCTCTCGATCTGGATTCAACGTCATGGTCTGCTGCACTGCTGCTTATGAGGTGTGAAATGAAGCTTGATAACACTTGGCCCACTCTTCGCGCACTGGTCCTCTATTTCAGGAATCGTCCTGTTCTTCGGTCGTGGCTCCGTAGGCTCCGCCTCTGGGTGGTGCGGGGCATGCTTCGGAGGACCGTTCGCAGACCGTAGAGATGCGGACAGAGTGACGGCAGAGCCCGTGGCTCGTCCCTCGTCTGGGCGGCGAGTTCGAGGAGCGCTTCTTGTGACCGCCATATCCGGCCGGACCCCCGGCCGATGAGAGCCTTCCCCCGGGCACCGCGCGGAGCACCCGCAGAGGTCCGGGGAGGGCACCTCCTATGCTATAATTCCACCAGGCGATGGAACAGCAACCGGAGGGCCGGCCGGCCGTCCTTTTTTTGTTCCAGTCGCAGGGTCCGGAGCCGGTCAAATGAACAAGGAGTTTATACAGGCGCTGAAGCAGATAGCGCAAGAGCGGGACATCCCGGAGGACGAACTAATCCTCGAGTTGGAGGTCGCGCTCGCCGCGGCGTACAAAAAGCACGTCGGGGCCACCGGCGACGTTACGGTCAAGATAGACACTGAGAAGGGCGAACTGGACGCGGTGTGCGAGAAGGAGGTGGTCGGCGTGGTCACCAACCACTTCTTCCAGGTCGGCATTCAGGAGGCCCGCCGGCGCAAGCCGGACGCAGAGGTCGGCGACTTCATCTCGGTGACCATAGCGCCGGACAGTTTCGGCCGCATCGCGGCCCAGACCTGCAAGCAAGTGCTGCACCAGAAACTGCGCGAGGCGGAGCGGAAGCGCACGCTGGAGATGTTCAGCGACAAGTCGGGAGACGTTGTGAGCGGCGTCGTGTCGAGGCGCGAGGGTCCCGACGTTATCCTCACCTGCGGACGAAGCGAGTGCTTGCTGAAGAAGGAGGACCAGGTCCGCTCGGAGCCTTACCGCATGAACGACCGCCTGCGAGTGTTTGTGAAAGGCGTGGAAGAGACGCGGCGCGGGCCGAGGGTGCGGGTTACGCGCCGGTCAGATGAACTGCTCGTGAAACTGTTTGAAATCGAAGTGCCGGAGATTGCGCAGGGCACCGTGGAGATAAAGGGCGTCGCGCGCGAGGCGGGCGTGCGCTCAAAGATCAGCGTCATCTCGCACGATGCGCGCGTGGACGCGGTGGGCGCTTGTGTCGGCCAGCGAGGCAGCCGTGTGCAGGCCATCGTGAACGAACTGTACGACGAGAAGATAGACATTATCCCATACAGTGACGACCCGGCGGAGTACATAACGAACTCTCTGAATCCGGCGAAGGTGTACTCGGTTACACTGAACGAGGAGGAGCAGCGAGCCGACGTTGTCGTGCCCGACTCTCAATTGAATCTGGCTATCGGGAAGGGCGGCTTGAACGTAAGACTTGGGCACAGGCTGACAGGCTGGGGGATAGACATAAAAAGCAGGTCGGAGGCCGAGTCACCCCGGGCCGCCTCGTCGCGCGGAGGAGGGCGATGAGTGTCGCGGGCTCCCATCCGCACATGTGTCGCGTGTAAGCGCAAGGCGGAGAAGGCCGGTTTGTTGCGCGTCTCTCGGGACGCCGAGGGGCGCGTTTCTGTGGGTATGGGCGGGCGAGGCGCCTATGTCTGCGCGAACGACGCCTGCGTCCGCGCCGCCGTTCGCAAAAAACTGGCGGCCCGGCCGCTGCGGATTGCGTCCTCTTCGGTAGACTGGAAGAGATTGGAAGCAGATCTCCTCGCGGAACTGCACAGCGACACTAATGGCCAAGGTTGAAATCGAGACGCTCGCATCAGAACTGGAGGCGCTCCCCTCCCAGGTCATCCACGTGATCACCGAGTTGGGCGCCTACCCCGAGAACGGCGCCGTCGAAGTTGACGCCGACACTCTGAGCGTGGTCAAAGAGGCCGTGGCCGAGATGGTGGCTGCAAAAGAGGTCGCCCTTTCTCCCGGTGCCACGCCTCGCGACATCGCCCACGCTCTAAACCTCGGCCATGTAGAGGTGCAGAAGTCCCTTATGCAGTCCGGCACCCTGGCCGCCCTGACCACTTCCCTCGCTCCGGAGCTCGCAGAACAGATTGTCGGTTCTTTCGGCTACAGGGTGAGGTGGGCGGTATTGCGCAAGCCCAAGCCGGAGGAAGAGGACGCTCAGAAGCGGCGCAAGAGGGCGCTGGGCACGCGGCCGAGGCAGCCGGTTGTTACGATCCTCGGGCACGTGGACCATGGGAAAACCACGCTGCTGGACTACATCCGCCGCACTAAGGTCGCGGAGCGGGAGTTCGGCGGGATCACCCAGCACATCGGCGCGTATGAAGTCGAGACGGACGGCCGGAAAATCACGTTTTTGGACACGCCGGGCCACGAAGCGTTTACGGCAATGCGTGCGCGGGGGGCGCAGATCACCGACATCGCCGTGCTGGTTGTCGCTGCAGACGACGGCGTGATGCCTCAGACGATTGAGGCCATCAGTCACGCGAAGACCGCAGACGTTCCGATCGTTGTTGCCATCAGCAAGATTGATCTGCCCGAAGCAAATGTGGACCGGGTGAAGCAGCGGTTGACCGAACAGGATCTGGTGAGCGGGGAGTTCGGCGGCCAGACGGTGATGGTGCCGCTCTCCGGCAAGACGGGCGAGGGGGTCGACACCCTGCTCGAACTGATCCTGCTGCAGGCCGATATGATGGAACTGAAGGCCGACCCAAGCGGCGAAGTCGAGGCGGTCGTTGTGGAAGCCCGACTGGATAAGGGCCGCGGGCCCGTGGCCACGATTCTTGTGGAGAACGGTACGCTCAAGCAGGGCGATGCCGTGTTGGTGGGCCACTCTTGGGGAAAGATTAAGGCGATGTTCGATTACGCCGGTGAGCGTATCAAAGACGCGGGGCCGGCGATTCCCGCTGAGATCACCGGCCTCGACCAGGTACCGGAGGCCGGCGACCGTCTGTCGGTGTTCCTTGATGAGAAGCAGTTGAGGGAACGAGCCGCGCACCTTCGCGCAGAAGAACGCGAACGGCTGCTCGAAGGGCGCGGTACGCGTGTGTCGCTGGCCGACCTCCAGCGCCGGCTCGAAGAGGGCGAGACCAAAGAACTGCGGATCATTGTCAAAGCGGACGTGCGGGGGTCCGTCGAGGCGGTGAGGGGCCTGATCGAAGCGATTGAGAACGCGGAAATTCAGGTGAAGGTTCTTCACTCGGCCGTGGGGACGGTGAACGATAACGATGTTCTGCTTGCCAGCGCCTCAGGGGCCATGATCGTCGCCTTCAACACAAAAACTGAAACCCAGGCGAAAGAGCAGGCCGGCCAGCAACGAGTTGAGATCCGCCATTACAAAGTCATTTATGAACTTATCGAGGACATTGAGCAAGCCGTGATCGGAATGCTCGAACCCAAGTACGAGGAGCGCTACCTCGGCCGCGCAGAGGTTCGCGCGGCCTTCAAACTGACGAAGGTGGGGCATGTGGCCGGATGCTACGTCTCCGACGGGAAGATCGTGCGCGGAGCGAAGTGCCGCGTGCGGAGGGATGGAGAGATTGTGCACGAAGGCCAGATCGCCTCACTGAAGCATATCAAAGAGGACATGAAAGAGGTCCAGGCCGGCTACGAATGCGGCATTCAGTTCGAGAACTGGACAGGGTTTAAGGAATCGGACGAGATAGAAGCGTTCGAGTCTGTGCAGGTAAACGCCTAAGGGCACGGCCGGCGATCACGTCGTTATAAGACGCTTTCCGGCAACGAGGCCGAGGAGTCTTACTGGTCCAGGTCTACGCCGGCCAGCTTGGCGGCAATGTCCCCCAGAACCGGAAGGCGGAACCATTTGCCACTGGCGGCATTTACGGCGAGAATGATTGACAAAACAATCCATGCAACGTTGAGCAGCCAGTGTAGGGGCGAGGCCATTCCCTGAAGGATTAGGGACAGCAGGGCGAAAGCCGTCATCCAGACCGCACCCAGCAAAATGGACTGCATCGCGTAGAATCGAACAAATTTGTTCTTCTTCTCCAACATGTAAATCGCGAGGCACGGGATGAGCGGTGGAACACACGCGACGGCAGCTGCCGTGTGCGCGGCCATGCCCACAGAGGTCCGGCCTAAGCCGTGGGGGTCATGCGGGGCGGCCGGGGTCTCGGTCGGCTCTTCTGACCGGCTCTCTTCTGACGAGTTTCCGTTGCCGGCCTCCTCGACCGGGACAGGGCTCTTCTCCGGTTCGTCATATGGGTACGGACTCTGCGGCTCGTCGGTCATTTCATTCTCCGGGCGCCCCTGCAGCCGGGCGCAACCATGAATGATGACGCATGACGGCCGGGCTTTGCACCGGGACCCTGGCCAGCGGGGCTTTGTGCCCGAGGCGTTTTTGGATTGCTGTAAGCGTCGCTTACGCTGCCTTAGCCTGTTTCTGGAACGCTTCCCGGTCTATCGCCCGCATAAGGGCCTCTTCCCATGAAACGTATCCGTTCCGGTACAAGTCAACAAGGGCGCTGTCCATCGTCTGCATTCCGTGCTGGCTGCTCGTTTCCAGAACGCTATACATCTGGTGTGTCTTGCCCTCGCGGATCAGATTCTTTATCGCAGGCGTGCCTATCATAATTTCAATGGCGGCGATCCGACCTCCTCCCATCCTGGGAAGAAGTTGCTGGGCGACGACGCTTTCCAGCGTGTTGCCGAGCAACACTCGAATCTGCTCCTGCTGCTCCGGAGGGAACACGTCCACGATGCGGTCCACGGCCTGGGGCGCATTGCAGGTATGCAGTGTTCCGAACACAAGGTGTCCTGTCTCGGCAAGGGTCAGCGCAGCCGAGATGGTTTCCAAGTCGCGCATCTCGCCGACCAGTATGACATCGGGGTCCTCGCGCAGCACCGCTCGAAGGGCGTTGGCAAATGAAAGCGTGTCGCTGTGCACCTCTCTCTGATTGACCATCGCCGACTTGTGGTAGTGCAGGTATTCAATCGGGTCTTCGATCGTCATGATGTGGCAACGCCGGTGCGAGTTGATATCGTCAACCATCGCCGCGATTGTCGTGGACTTACCGCAGCCGGTCGGTCCCGTAACGAGAATGAGACCGCTCGTGCGCTGGGCCAATTCGCGCATCAGCGGAGGAAGTCGCAACTCCTCAAAGGTCGGAATCTCGCTCGGGATGAGGCGTACCGCGGCCCCGACGCTGTCGCGCTGCATATACACGTTTATCCGGAACCGTCCTACGCCCTTGAACCCGTAGGAGAAGTCCAGCTCCTTTGTACGCTCAAAGTCCTTGATCTGCTCATCGGACAAGATGTCGTAGACCAGCCGCTGGATGTCGAGTCCCGTAAGCACTCGGAAAGGGAGGTGCACCAGTTCGCCGTCGAGCCGAATGGTGGGTGGTAGACCGACGGTTAGGTGCAGGTCGGAGCCCTGCCTGTCGGCACACATCCGCATCAAGTCATCTACGTGGATGTCGTCAATGCCGCGGACCTCTGTCTCATCATTCTGTGGACCCGATGCGATTTCGCCACCGGTTTCCAATTCGCCGTCCGGCGCGTTCGGTTGGCCGGTGTCGGCATCATTCTGCAAGACCTTGTTCCAGTCAAAACTGTTTTCCATCGTTTACCTCTATAGACCCAGGCTTCCGCCTCTGGCGATAGCCTCGGTGCACTCCGTATACAACTGCCACAAGACCGTAACGTCGAACCCGAGCGTCTCGACTGCCCACGGGCTATGGTTGCGGCCCTGCTCGCCTTCCTCCGTCCTGGCGCCTGACATCATATGTTCCGCCCTCCTGCCGGCGAGAACGGCGTGCGCCATCTCGCTGGCCAGACAAGTCAGAGCCACATGCTTCGGATATGAGCTCCCGGCCTCAGAATGATGCAGTGTCACGCATTCAACGAGCATCGGTGAGAAATTCCACATTTCCGCGGCCACACCGCCGACTTCGGAATGGTCGCAGCCGAAGACTGCTCGTTCGGCTTCCAAGGGGTTTGTTCCCTCTTCGATCATCTTGTCCACGGCGCTGTACTCACCTTCGGCGTATCGGTCGAGGAGCGATTTCCCGGCATCATGCAGAAGGCCGCAAGAATACGCATCGTCCGGTCCCACGTCCGGCATTCGCTTCGCAATGGCCCGCGCGCAGACCGCTGCATCCACGCTGTGTCTCCACCAGGACCTGCGGCGCATGCTGCCGGCGTCCGTTTTGCCGACGAACATGTCGAAGAGACCGACTGTCAGGGCCAATTGCCGAATGGTTTTGTAGCCCATGTACGTGGCCGCGTCGCGGATGGATGTGACCCTCCTGGGCAGTGCATAGTGGGCGCTGTTTGCCAGCATCAGCACCTTGCTGGTGAACCCGGGATCCACGGCGATAGCGTCTTCGATCTGTTGTGCGGCTGTCATCGTAGACCCGGTCAATTCGATAATCTTGTAAACGACCTGCGGCATGGCGGCGATATCGCTCACCTGGGCGATAATGCTCTCAACGTGCCTGTTCACCTGTCGTTCGTTCAACATGCTCATGCCTATCAGCCCGAATAAATCACCCTCAAGACCTCGTCAATGGTTGTCAGGCCCAGGAGGACCTTCCGCAGGGCATCCGCCTGCAGCGTCCGCATTCCGCTCTCGATCGCCAGATTGCGCACTACGTGGCTCGGCGATTTTTTCAAGAGTTCATCTCTAATATCGTCGGTCAGGACCATCAGTTCATGAATACCGTTCCGGCCCTTGTAGCCCGTTCCCAGGCAATAGTCACAGCCCTTAGCCCTGAAGAGCTGAATCGTGCCGCCGGTCTCCGCGCCGACCTCATCGGGAACGGGGAGTCCGTAGCGCAGAAGCGCCTCGCGCGTCACCGAGTACCGTTCTCGGCACCTGGGGCAGACCGACCTCACCAGCCGCTGCGCCTGCACCGCGATGACGGAACTGGATATGAGGAAGGGTTCAACACCCATCTCGATAAGCCTCGTGGGCGCGCCTGCCGCGTCGTTAGTGTGCAGAGTGCTCAGAACGAGGTGGCCGGTCAGAGCGGCCTCCATTGCGATCGTGGCGGTCTCAGTATCGCGCATTTCTCCGACCATGATGATGTCCGGATCCTGTCGAAGCATCGCGCGAAGGGCAGCGGGAAACGTCATTCCGGCTTTCACGTTAACGTTGCACTGATTGATTCCGTCGATTTCATACTCGACCGGGTCTTCTACAGTTATTATATTGGTGTCGCCGTTGTTGAGTTTGTTGAGAATTGAATAGAGCGTCGTAGACTTTCCCGAACCGGTCGGGCCCGTGGCCAGAATGATGCCGTACGCCCTCGCGCAAACTTCCTCAAGTTGCTCTAACGTATCCGGAAGAAAGCCCAATTTGGACAGTCCTATATGGACATTAGCCCTGTCCAACACGCGAAGAACTATCTTTTCACCGTACACTACTGGGAGTGTGCTGACACGGAAGTCGTAGACTTTGCCCTGAATTGTGGCGGAGATGCGGTTGTCCTGCGGCACGCGCTTCTCGGCGATGTCCATGTCAGCCATTATCTTGATGCGGCTTGCCAGCGACGCCTGCACCTTCTTGGGAAGCGTCATTCCGTCGTGCATCACGCCGTCTATACGATAGCGAATCTTGACGCCGCTTTCCTTTGGCTCGACATGTATGTCGCTGGCGCCGTCGGAAATTGCCTGGTTAATGATCAGGTTAGCGAGACGAACAATCGGAGCCTCTTCGCCAAGTTCACGCAATTCGTCCGCCGTCAACTCTTCGTCTTTGGACCCGGTATTAAGTTCGAACTCGGTATCGAATTCGTCAATGACCCCCTTCAGTGCGTCCGGGGCAGCGCCGTCGCTGCTATAGCAGAAGTCTATGGCGCTCTTTAGGTCCTCTTCGACCGTTATCAGCGGTTCGATCTCCTTTTCCGTCATCATGCGGAGTTCATCAATGACGAAAATGTCGAGAGGGTTGGCCATCGCGACCAGCAATCTGCCGTGTTCTTCAGCGATGGGCAGAACCTTGAAACGCCGCGCGAGCCTCGCTGTGACGAGCGGCACAACGCCCGGATCGGGCCGCCGCTCCTGAAGGTCCACGAACTCCACGCCCCAGGCCATGCCCATGCACCGGACGCGGTCGCGCTCGCTCAAGAACCCCATCGAGATCAGCACGTTTGCGATGGGCTCGTTTGCGCCCAATTCACGCTGTTTCTCGACAGCCTGCTTGAGTTGATCCTCGGTGACGAGGCCCTCGTTCACAAAATATTCGCCGGTGACCATGAGACGCCCAAGCGAGCCGAAGGCCCCGGGACCCTCGAACTCCCACACTGGATTGTTCCATCAGGGCCGGGCCGGCGAACCCGCAATTGTTCTGTATGGGGACTGATAAAACGGATGCGGCCTCGACCGGATGGTCGAGGCCGCAACTGGATCGCGTCGGGGCGCGCTCAGCCGACGACGACTGCCGCTTATCCCCCGGTGCCCGGTTGACCGCCTGCAGACGCCTCAGGGACGTCAATTATGCGCGCAGTGATGAAGATCACTATCTCGGTCTTCCTCTTCAATGTGGTCGTTCGGCGGAACAACTGCCCGATGATCGGGATGTCCATCAGGATGGGGATACCAGATACCTGGCGGCGTTCGTCCTGCGAGATCAGCCCGCCTATGGCAACGGTTTCACCATTCTGCAGGATCGGCGAGATGCGAGCCGTCCGTATGGACGTCTGCGGAATCGCGCCCCCGCCAGGAACCTCCAAGAAGGAACTGATGAAACTCACAGTCGGCTGGGCTTCCAGAAT
The DNA here is from genome assembly GCA_022567555.1 of Armatimonadota bacterium. Lineage (GTDB taxonomy): Bacteria > Armatimonadota > Fimbriimonadia > Fimbriimonadales > ATM1 > JADFGT01. The sequence goes on from JADFGT010000023.1 coordinate 19,745, forward strand.
TATCGTGTTGTTAGCCCCGATGCGCGCGAGCACGTTCAACTTCACGCCGACTTCCTCTTCGCCGACCTCAACGGTGATTCCGTTTTGGGTCGCCTGGATCGTCTTGATGTAGCGCACAATGTCGCCGATGAACACGACCGCTTCGCGTCCCTCGGTCGCGACGATGTTCGGGCGGGCAATCAGGTTATTCTTCGTCGTCAGCTTGTCGAGTGTCGCCGTGATTTCGGCGGTCCACTGGCCGCTATTCCAGGTGGAGAATCCGCCGGTGTTGTCCGCTCCGCCCGGCTGCGAGTTGTTCAGTCGGATAAAGCGCACGTTACCTCCGGCGAGAATGTCCCAGTCAATACCGGCTCTTATTGCCTCCTCCCGCGTCAACTCCATCACGCGGGCTTCGATTGCGATGAGCCGTGGTCTTCGGTCAATCCTGGCAAGGAAATTGAGCGCTTGGTCAATCTCTTCGGGCGTCCCGCGCAGAATCAGTGTCATCGGCTTCGACTCAAGTTCCCGGTTAGTGAAGACCGGCTTAGCAACGTAATCCAAGCCCCGGCCTACGGATGTTCCCGATCCGCCTGTATCAGCCGCGCCCGGGCCGGCTCCGTCTCCGCCCGGCGGAGTGTAACTCGCACTCGCGGCGCTCTCGGGACCTATCTCCACATAGAGGGTGCCAAACATGTCCTCCAATCGGTCTCTTAGCGCGCGCGGATCGCCGTACTGCACGTCGTAGACCTCGATAACCAGATCGCCGTCCGGGACGCTGTCAATCTGCACGAGCGCCTGTAGAACGCGCTCGACCTCGGCCTCACGGCCGAAAAGCTGGATGGTCTGGCCCGCCCGGCTGGTCTTAGGCGTCGCAATCACCGAGACCGGTCCGGCGTACGCGCGAACAGCGTCGGCCAGTTCCTCCGCCTTCCCGCCCTGCACGCGGTAGGTCACTGTGATCGGGGCGAGGCTCTCGGGCGATCCTCCGGCGTGGATTGGCGTCAGGCCCGCCATCTGGGCGAGCGCGTCGTCAAGCTGCTCGATGATCGCCTCCGCCTGGTCCACACGGCCCTTCTCGCCAATCAGGATCAGGTAGTCGGCATCGCCCTCAGCCTGTGCGGGCGCACCGGCCGGCTGCCCTTCCCCTACGGCCTGCGGGTCCGGACCGGTTGTACGGGCCTCGAGCCCCCGGAGCGGCGCGGCCGTTCCGCCGTCGCCGGCGTCTGGGTGGATGATCTTCAGTTTCTCATTCAGGCTGTCCAGGCTTAAGGCCTTGACCGTGGCGTGCTTTATCTGCCCGGCCTTGCGGCTGGCTAATGCAACCACTCGCGTGACCGTCCTCGGATAGTTCCCGGCAGGCTCGTGGACGAGTATGTTCATCAGGAAGTCGGCGGTGCCGATGACAAAGGTGTTGTCTATCCTGGCGTACCGGAAGCCGGTCAGTTTTGTAATGAGGTCGAGTGCCTCTTCGACTGTGACATCTCTCAGGGAGACCGTGAGCACGCCGGTTACATCCGACGCCGTAACGATGTTCGCCCCGGCCTGTTCCACAAGCGCCTTGACTATCAGCACGAGTTCGGTCATTTCGAATTCGAGCGAGACGCGCCTTTTCGCCGGATCGGATACGGGCGCAAATGCGCCGGGCTCCAGCGGAATGCTTGGGCCGCCCACATCCATTTTCTGCCTGTTGACGGTGGTAAGCGCGCGGGTCGTTGTCGTTTCTGCCTTCGCGCTCGGAGCCGTCGGCTTAGTCGCTGTTTTCAGCAGGCGCATGGCCGCTGCCATCGCATTTGAATCCGCATTGTTTCCGAGGTTCAGCGCGCTGCCGCTGTCGCTCGGCCCGGCTGTCGCGGCGCCTTCGGTCGGCGCGAATGCGTTTGTCGTGTTGATCCCTACGTCCCAGCCGGCGGTGGTCTTCACGACCTTCAGCTGGATTCTCGTGTTCGCGTGGATCGCCACGCGCGCAATAGGCGGTTTGGAGGAGTACTGCACGGCCTTCACATAGTTCACGCCGTGTTTGCGGACCCGAAGAGTCTTAGCTGAGCCCTTCAGGACGGCCTCAAACCGTAGAACGATCAGTTTGCCGCCGGAAAGCGTCAGCGTTCGGGGCTTGGCAAGGTCAGTGCCCTTGATGTGCACAACCAAGCCGCCGTACTTCGACTCGGTGCTCACGGCGGTCAATTCGCCGGCTGCCAGGGCGGCTGATGTCGCCGCGATACCGAGCAGAAGACCAAGAATGCGCATTGTTTTTTGAATCACCACGGTTATCCTCCAACTGTCAACGTAATCTCTTCGCCGCGGTGGACCACCGTGACATTCCCGTCACGGATGGCGACCACCTGGCTTTCGGGTTGCAAGAATCCTTTGAGGCGGACCAACTTCTGTGCGCCCGTAGCGTCCCGGAAAACCGCCATCGGGCTTGGGCCTTCGACGATGCCTACCAGCGTATAGTTGAACGCGTTCAAGTCCGGTCCCGGATCTACCGGTATCGGGTCCCAGGGCAGCAGTCCGCCCGTGTCAATGCCCTGGTTAATCGGTCCGGGCGGCGGCCCAGGACCAGGGCGAGTGTCGGTCGGCGATGACACGACTCTCGGGGGGGATGCGGACGGGTCCTCGGGCAGCCGCGACGGTTGGAACGGGTCGCGTCGTTCCCGGGCGGCCACCCAGATGTCCGTGCCGTCGGGCTGGTCCCTGTTGCCCGGCTGGGTCTGTCCCGCGATTGGCCGGTCATTCGTAGCCTGAAGGTTCTTGTCCGGCTTCGGCGCCTCCTTCGAGCCGCCGGGGCCGACAATCTGCCAGGCGCCTACGCCCAGCAGGACGACGCCGAGAATGCCGAACACAATGTATTTCTTTTTGTCTTGATTCATGTTACGCGGCCTCTCCAACGGCTGTGGTCTCGTCCTCGTCCTCCTCCTCGACTGCCCCCTCTTCGTCCGGGTCTGGCCGGCCAGGCTCCAGGCTCTCGGCCTTCGGGAAGACGTACACTCGAATGTTCAGCGTGGCTGTGATCGATTCCAAGGTCATGCCGTCCGGATTTACCTTTGGCTGGATACTCACGTGACGGACACCCACGATTTTCGGGAAATCCTCGAGTTTCTTGAGGAACTCCATTACCTGTTCGTAGGTTCCGATGCACTTCACTTGGACGTCCAGTTCGCCGTAGGCCTTGCGCGGTTCCGCGCCGTCTGCATCCCCTTTGGAGCTCCTCTTCTTCGCCGGTGGGGGCAGCGGCCGGACGCCGCTGATCTGCAGATTGCAGGATTCACCGGTGGCCTGGAGGTTCATGAGAAGAGTGGGAATGGACTCTTCGGTGGAAACATTTGACTCCAGATGGTGCAGTTGGCGGCGTGCCTGGATCAGCCTGGTCTTGGACGTCCCGAGCTCCTCTTCCAAGTTCGATGTGTCCGCGACCTGCGCGCTGATACTTGCCACACGAGCCCGGACCTTGCCGATGTTGCCGGTCTGCCAGTACACAATGGCACCGCCGGCCAGCAGTGCCGCCAGCGCAAGGACCATGAAAGCGGTGGGATTAGGCGTCTTCCGGTTCATGACTTCGACGACTCCTTCTTCTCCGCCCTGTCGTCGGCCCCGGTGCCCGGGACCTGGCACAGGATTTGGAACTCAAGTCCGACACCGCGGGATGTGCGCCTCAAGTCGGTGTACTTGAGCTCGATCCCGGAGAGGTCGCCGCTCCTCTGCAGGAGAAGCATCAGTTCGCCGACCAAGCTCTGCTCGGCACTCATGCCGGTCCAAGTGACTTCGACGGGCTTCCGCGGATCACTCGGCTGGTGCGACTCGACTCGAGTGAGCCAGGTGTCGTCCGGCATCACGCGACCGACGTGGTCGAAGATTCGTCCCCACCGCTCCGAATCCACCCGCGCTGTCACGAGCGTGTCAACGCGTGGGACGAATTCGTTAAGCGCCTCTTTGGTGGCTCCGATCTCATCCTTGAGCGGCCTCAGCACAAGCGCCTGGGTCTGTAGAGCGCGTAGTTCCGCTCTCAGCATTTCGAGTTGGAGTGTGAGGACGCCCACGGACGTGAGCCCGACAGTGGACAGCACGAGGAACGCGATGAACCACGTGCGGGATTTTTTCTGCCGGTCCCGCTTCCACTTTCTCTGGTCCGAAATCAGGTTTATTGAAGGCATTTTTCTGGGTCTCCTCAGGCGGCGATTACGTCGCTGCCTGCGCGACGCATCGCGAGGCCGACGGCAACGGCCATGACGTGGGCGTCTTCAGGCTCGTCAGGGCCGGCGAAGTTGAACTTCGGGTTATCAAGGAAGTTTGGTGTGCGCACCGAGAGGTCGAGTTTGTGGCTGAAGTACTCGGGCAGCCCTTTCAGGCGGCTGCCGCCGCCCGCTAAGAGCAGTTCCGTGACTCTGCGATCGCTTCCCTGATCGCTTTTCTGGGAGTGGAAATAGTTGAGCGAGCGGCGAATCTCTCGAACCAGCTCGTCCACCAGCGGCTGGACTACGCGGAGCGGTGGGTCCTCCTTCGTCTCGTCTGCTTCCACCAATGACGTCAGGTCCAGCGCAAATTTGCCCTCCTCCGCCTCTGCGTGGTCCAATTTGAAATAATGAGCGAGGGCGTTCGTCAGCATCCGGCCGCCAATCGGGATGGACCGCGTCAAAGCGAAGGCTCCGCAATCCACGACGCTGACCTGCGAGGACTCGTCCCCAACGTCCAGGAGCGCAATTGCTTTCTCCTCGGCCCCGGATCCCCCGTCGGCTTCGATGAGGGTGCGGTAAAGGGCAAAGGCCTCAACGTCCACGACTTCCACGTCGAGCCCGGCTTCTTCGGCGGCCGCAACGCGCGACTGCACCATGTCCTTGGGCGACGCAACGACCAAGACATTCATCTGGCCTTCTTCGGCCTCGCCGATGATCTCGCACTCGATGAAACTGTCCGTTACCGAACTCGGCACATACCGTCCGGCCTCGTAGCGGATGGACTTGCGTAGCGCGGCCTCCTCCATTCTCGGCAGTGTCACAGTGCGCACCACGACGCTTCCGCCTGCCACGCCGACGTTAGCGGTCGTGGCGGAGATTCGCGCCTGCCGCAGGGCGTGACGGATGGCGGCGCCGACTGCCTGTGGGTCAGTGACAACCCCTTCACCCACCGCGTCTGGCGGCGTGGGTTGCGATTGCAGATGGAGTATCGCAATGCCGTCGCCATCCCGCTCCAGTTGCGCAATCTTGATCGAGCAGTGCCCGATGTCAATCCCGATAAACTTTTCCTTCGGGAAGAGGCTAAGCGGCATCTGCATCCTCCTTTTTGTCCGACGCCTGAACCGTCAATGTCTGCAAAGCGATCCACTCGTCCACGGCATGCCTCGGGAACTTCCACTGGCCTTCGACCATGAAGGCGGGAATTTCGCCCCGCTCGGCCATTTCGACGAGAGTCGCCTGTTTCACGCGAACGTGCTGCGCCGCTTCGCGCGTTGTCATTACCGTGTGTGCACCCTGAAGGATGCCGCGCAGCATCTGGTGCATCTGTTCCGGCGAAAGGAACAACTCCAACCGGACCACGCTGCCCGCACCCGAAGTCACAGCCGGATTGGGCTCCTCCGGATCGCTGTATTTCCCGGTGCCCGTGATCGGCGGTGCAGCTGTTCTCTCTCGAGCCGGGGCCGATTGCTCGGGCTGTTTGTTGGTCGCTGAGACGTTCGCCTCCATCGACATAGGGGTCACCTCCAGCGTACATGCCGTTTCTTCGCCCCGGACCGGCGGCCGGAGGGGCGATTCGTTCGGCGAATTGAGCGGCGGAATCGGTCCGCCGTGAATCCGGCGAGATGCCAATCGAATTGCATCAGCGAGATTCATGTCTATGCCGCCTCCACGACATCCACGGTGTCGTCGTTTAGCGAGTGCATCGTGAACCCGTCGATGCGCTCAAGTTTTTGAACCGCGCCGACGAGCAGGGCGTTGTCGGCAGCCTGGCTGACAAGGCGCGGGACGCCCCGCGAGTGTTTGTGGATTTCGAAAATCGCGTCAGGCGTGAACGGTATCTCATTTCTGGTGAAGCCAGCCGCTCTCATGCGGTGCTCTATCATCGCCCCGGTTTCCTGCACATTTAGCGGCTGCAATGTGTATCGGATAGCGATGCGCTGCTGAAGTGCGGGCACCTTATCCAGTTTCGGCTTCAGTTCCAACTGGCCCAGCAGGAGTATGCTGATCAGAAACTGGTCGTTCATCTGGCAGTTGAGCATAAGGCGCAACTCTTCGAGTGCGTCGGACGAGCGTATCAGGTGCGCCTCGTCAATGACCACAACCACTTGCCTGCCGCGCTCATAGTTCTCCAAGAGCCGGGCGTGAAGTTTCTGCACCAATACCTGGCGATTTCGCGACGCCGTATCCTCGCCCAGTTGCGCAAGGACTTCTCGCAGTATCTGCGTCGGTGTCAGGATTGGGTTCACAATCAGGACAACCTGATAGTGCAGGGGGTCCAGCAGTTCGAGGAGTTTGCGGCTGATCGTGGTTTTTCCCAGCCCGATGTCTCCGCACAGCATCGCCGCGCCCTTGTTCCTGGTGATCGCATAGTGCAGCATCATCAGCGCGTCCTCATGCGACCGGCTCAAGTACAAGTACTTCGGGTCGGGCGTGAGGCTGAAGGGCGGTTCTTGCAGGCCCCAATAGGCTTCATACATCCAGTCTTCTCCGGGAGGCTCTGTCCACGTAAAAGTGTCGGCAGGAGAACCGAAAACCTGTAGGGCTTCCCCAGGGTTGCAGTCCGCCTGCCTCGCCGCTGGGCGCCGGGCGGACGCCTATCGGCGAGGGCAAACGCTCTCATCGTTCCGCCTATTAGGCAACGTCTGGATTCGGAAAGATGCTGGCTTTCGGTACGATTCGGCCCTTGGAGATACGGGATCTGCCCTCGCTGAACCATGATTCCCGCCCTGGCGGCGCCGTCGTGGACACGGTCGTGCTTCACGCAACGGTCTTCGAAACGCTAAAGGAGACCGCCGCGCGGTTCGCCGATCCGGACAGCCGGGTCTCCGCGCACTACACCATTGACCGCGACGGGCTGATCGCGCGCCACGTTGAGGAATCGCGGCGGGCGTGGCACGCGGGCGAGTCGCGGATGCGGGACGGGCGCGCGTCCGTCAACGACTTCTCCATCGGGATCGAATTGGTCAACCGGAACGACGGCGCGGACCCATATCCGGCGGCGCAGGTGGGGTCGCTGCGGCGGCTGCTGTCAGACCTTAGGTCGCGCCACCCGATCCGGCACGCGGTCAGCCACGCAGAGATAGCGATCCCCCACGGCCGCAAAACCGACCCGGCCGGTCTCGACTTCAGCGCTTTGTAACTGCCTCTGTGCGCAGCGGTCCGGGGTCAATGAGCAGCCGCAATCTATGAAGGGGCGACTCGGCCGAAAGAGGTTGGCTACGATGTGTGCGGCCGAGAGTCGCCCGGCTCCCGCTACAACTCGGTCTCGACCGGCAGGAGGTCGTCCCAGAGGCGGTGCAGGCGGTCATTGTCGGGCCCGCCCGGAGCAAGGGAAAACAGCGTAAGGATGATAAACCTCTGTCGCTGCAAGGTGGTCTGCTTCGACGTAATCTCTTCGGCGACGCGCGACAGCCCGCCCTCCATGAACCCGATTACCGACTTCGCTTTCTCGCGCCTCTCCTCGATCGGCTGGTCTTCGTCGAACATGACCCGGATCTGCTCGGGAAACTTCTCCACGGCGAGCACGGAGATTTCGAATAGGCCCTGAAGGTCGAACATCGGACACCCGGGCGCCTAAGCGCCCTATGTCCTGATGATTGGCCCTAAACCACTGAACCGTAGGGCGAACAGAGTTAGACAGTCATGCCTTAGCTCCCTCAACACCCGGCGTGTTGATGGAGTTAAACGTAGGCGAACACCTGACCGCTTCTACCGGAGCGGGAAGGAGGGAGATTCATCGTCCGCCGCGTTATTCGTCAGATTCGTCTGCTCAGAGCCGTCCGCGTTCATGATATAGATCTCCCGGTTGCCGTCGCGGTCGGAGACAAACGCGATCTTCGACCCGTCAGGGCTGAACGCGGGCTCAGCATCGTAGACCGCGTTTATTGTCAGCGGCGTTACCCCTGTGCCGTCCGCGTTCATAATATAGATCTCCCGGTTGCCGTCGCGGTCGGAGACAAACGCGATCTTCGACCCGTCAGGGCTGAACGCAGGCTCGCGATCGGAAGCCGCGTTATTCGTCAGCCGCGTCACTCCTGTGCCGTTTGCGTTCATGACGTAGATCTCCCGGTTGCCGTCGCGGAAGGACGTAAACGCGATCTTCGACCCGTCAGGGCTGAACGCAGGTGAATCATCGTCCGCCGCGTTATTACTCAGATTCGTCTGCCCAGAGCCGTCAGCGTTCATCACGAAGATCTCATAGTTACCATCGCGGGTGGACACGAAAGCGATCTTCAATCCGTCCGGGCTGAATGCAGGGTCAACATCGATCCCCACCATATTCGTCAGGTTCGTCTGCCCAGAGCCGTTCACGTTCATGACGTAGATCTCAAGGCTGCCGTCGCGGTTGGAGCTAAACGCGATCTTCGACCCGTCCGGGCTGAACGCAGGAAAGCGATCATCCGCTGCGTTATTCGTCAGATTCGTCTGCCCAGAGCCGTTCGAATTCATGACGTAGATCTCAGCGTTGGGTCCGATGCCTAAGCGGTCTGACACAAACGCGATCTTGGTTCCGCCCCCTCCACCACCACCACAGCCGCCCTGCAGAAACGCAACCGCCATAAAGGCTGCGAGTAGAACATACAGCTTCTTCACTTATCAATCCTCCTTTCGCCCGGTTTTTATGCCGCCGCACACTGGGCAGGGCCTTTCGTAACCGTGCCCTCCTGTCATCACGGGTATTCGTTAACTCCCTCATAGTCTGGAGAATCTGCTCGGGTGTCAGTCCCTTCTGCTCTAAGATTTCACTCCGGACATTGGTCTCACTGATGACCCCGTTTATTCTGTTTAGAAGAACCTCATCCGATTGCATCTTCATCTGATCATCTTTGCAAATCTCGGCGAGCGACCCGAGCAGGTCCCGTGCCACTCCCCGCAGCGGAGCATTTTCGCCGTGCAGTTCGGTCTCCTGGGCCCTACCGATCTTGCGAACATCTGGATTGAGTCCATGATGGCGAAATAGAGCGGCAAGCTCATGATAACAGTCTCGTGATTGAGGCATGACTCTATCCCACCACAGTCGCGGTCACGGTCTCGCTGATTGGTCCGGGTTCGCCGCGTGTCGAGACCCAGCGGCCGATGAAGTACACAGGCTGATTCGCGTCCGCGCCGTCGAAATCAATCGTGTGCGGGCTGCGCGTATCCAGCGCCACAAACTCCATGTCGTCGAGGTCGGTCGGCGGAGTGCCGCCGATCTTCATATATATTTCGCACCCCATCACGCCGTCCGGTCTCGCGCGGCTCGTGGGCGTCAGTTCGTCAACGAAAGAAATGCCAACCCGCAACCTTTGCGAAGTGTCGGCCTGCAAAACGGGCCGTGTCGTCGGCGCGGCAACGGGCGTCGGCGTAGTGTCGCGCACGGTGATCCCCATCGCCTGCCGTTCGGTGTCGTCAACCTCGGAGCTGGCTTGCAGGGTGTTCACGAGCCGCCGAATTTCGGTCTCATACGTTTCGCGGTCGGTCTGCTTGGTTTGGCGCGCGGCCTGAGCGGCGGCCTGCGCGGTGACGTGCGCGGGATAGGACGTCTCCCACGCCGTGCGGAGCGTGTTCAGGACAGCCAAGTCGCCCAAGACAAGGCCCAGGGCCGCCATGTTCGCGTTCACATAGTCGGCAAAGTTGGTCTGAAAAGCGTCGAACTGTGAGTCTCCCGGCGGAATGTAATCAGGCATCGTTATCTCCTTGGCCGCGGTCGCACGGCTGCCCGTAGGCTGCCGATCCGGTCTCCACAGCCGGATTTAGGTTCGCCAGGGCATTCCCAGGCTCCTTCAAAGGGTTGGAATGAGCGCTCATTCCAAGGAGTAAGTGGGTGCCGCCCAGGAATAGCCCGCTGCCGCCTAGGAGTAGCTCGCCTCGGCCCAGGAATAGGCCGCCGCCGCCCAGGAGTAGCTCGCCTCGGCCTCGGAATAGGCCGCCGCCGCATAGGAATAGCTCTCTGCCGGATGGGAATAGGCCGGAGTCGCTTGGGAATAGCCCGGTTGTTCCTGGGAACAGCCCGTTTCCGGATGCCTCGCTTTTCATCCCCCAACCCCGCCTCTCGGGTTGCGGGTCATGCCTGGCGTGCTTCCAAGCACACACCACCGATCCGAAGGGCGGGTTGGTGGATGGACACCGCGCCGCCGGACTCTACGGGGCGCTCAGCAGGTCAATGATCTCCTGCGCCGATGCGGTGAGCGCGTCGGCGGCCGCTACCGGGATGTTGCGTCCGCTCTGCGCCTGGACCTGGGTGATGAACGCCTGTAGCACGTTGATCGCGGCGACGTTGTTGTTCTGGTTCACGTCCTCCAGCGCCTGAATCACGGCGTCGAGCTTCGCGTCCAGGCCGTTGTTGATGCCCTGCTGAAGGTTCAGATCCACCACGTCCAGTATGAGGATCTCGAGGAGGATCAACGGACTCACGCCCGAGATGACGCGTGCGCTCCCCGAGCTTGTGCCGTTGTTGTCGTCAAAAAGCGCACTGACTATGAGGTCGGCGAAGCCGTCGCCGTCCACGTCGCCCGCGCCGCTCACCGAGTGGCCGAAGACGTCGCCTGCCGAGTCGCCATCGAGGGTGTAGAGGACAGAACCGTCGACGCCGGAGAGCACGCGTGCGCTGCCGGCGTTGAAGGCGTTGTTGTCGTCTCCACGCGCCCCGACGATGAGATCCGCGAATCCGTCGGCGTTCACGTCTCCCGCGCCGCTCACAGAAGTGCCGAATTGGTCACGGGCCGAGTCGCCATTGAAGGTGTAGAGGATCGAGCCGTCAAGACCGGAGAACACCCGCGCGCTCCCGGAGAAATCGCCGTTGTTGCCGTCGAAAATTGCCCCTACGATGAGGTCTGCGAAGCCGTCGCCGTTCACATCGCCGGCGCCGCTCACCGAGAAGCCGAAAAGGTCACCAGCCGAGTCGCCGTTGAACGTGTAGAGCGTCGTCTGGCCGCGAGCCGGCGCCGCGACGACGAGACACCCTATCACCATCAGCGCCCAAGCCATGCCGGCGGCATTCTTCGCCAGCCTCTTCTTGTGGTCCATTGTTCCTGATCTCATTTCATTCCTCCCTTTCTCGCCCGCTCCCGCGGGCCGAACATATCTCGGATGAAGGCTAAGCACTCCCTTAGCCCTACTAACAATATACAGCAAGTGAAGCACAGGTCCTGCTCCGAACCCCAATACCGGCACATTTACGGGCTACGGCCGCCCAGTCGCGCGGGATGACGTGTGTGAATTGAGACGTGTATCGTGGGACAGATTTCGAGCAGTTGTGAGGGTGCGACACTGTCCCCATCCGGCATCAGGCCACGATCTGCACACTGCCTCCCCGAACGCGCCCTTAGCCACCGCAGTGCGGACAGCCTCGGCCAATTCATTCGCCATAATCTCTACCGTTGACTTGGATCGTCGTCATCCCGATAGTTTTCGCCGCCGCGACGTTGGGCGGCGTGCTCGGCTTCGGCACGGGAGTGATCGTATTGGCTCTGCTCACGCTCATGGTTGGCGCGGCGGAGGCGATACCGGTCCTCGCCATCGCCATGATCTTCGCGAACGGCTCGCGCGCGTTCTTCTCGTGGAAGGAGATTGACTGGAAGGCGTTCATCGCATACGGCGTGCCGGGCGCTGTGTCGTCGGTGTTGGGCGCGGAAGTGTTCCTGCGGATCGAGGCGAGGTGGCTGCCCGCCATCGTCGGTGCGCTGATCATCGCAATGGTCCCACTGAGGCGGTTCGTAAAGCGGTGGAACGTCAAGGCCGGACTCGTTCACTTGCCTTTTGTCGCCTTGGCGAAGGGGTTTGTGTCGGGAGTCGGCGGCGCATCAGGGCCCATCGCCGCGCCGTTCCTCATCAGTTACGGTCTGGTAAAGGGAGCGTATGTGGCGACCGAGGGGCTCGGAGCGATGCTCGGTCATGTCACGAGGAGCGGGACCTACTTCTTCGGGGGTGCACTGACGCAGGAGATGGCGTGGTTCGGCCTCGGCCTCGGCGTCGTGATGGTCGGCGGCACCTACGTCGGCCGCAAAGTTCTCGACCGCCTCGACGCCCGTCAGTTCATCGTTGTGGTGGAGGGAGCGTTGCTGGCTGCGGGGGTTTATCTGCTGGCAAGCACGCTCTGGGCGGGTTAGGCCCTGTGAGTTCGGCCGCTGCCGGCGCGAGGCGGCCCGTAGAAGGGCCGGCCCAGCATCGAAGCAGGGTGCCACGATTTGTCTTGCAGGCCGTGGCACCCGCCTATCGCTTCGGTCTGAAGCGTGCGCCGACGCGGGGTTCGGACTCGGTCTCTTTTTCTTTCTTCGGGAACCCGCCCTCGGTGCGAGGGCGGAACGTGGCCGCTCGCTTTTCGGGAGGGTCCTCGCGGCCCGGACTTCTCCGCTCTTCCGGCTCTC
>JADFGT010000171.1 GCA_022567555.1 Armatimonadota bacterium
GGTCAGTGCCAGCTTGTGGTTCGGCGGCCTGAGACCGCGTAACGCGTGACGGGATCGGCCTGGACGAGGCGGTATACTCGCCCGGCGAAATGCGCTTCGCGGTGAACGCGCCCGATCTGCCGACCCTGCAACAGCACGCCGTAGGTCTAGGGCGCACCCAGGACTTCCCGCACGTTAAGGCGGGCATTCCCAGGCTCCGGCGCTCCAAGGCCTGGGGCGACCTGGGCGACCTGAAGCGGGAACTGCTCGACCTGTGGACCGAGGAGCGGAACACGCTGGCGAAGGAGGTCATGCAGGACATCGAGGCCCAGCGGAAGCAGCGGCGGAAGGCGGCCCGATGAGCGCGCTTTGCACATGGTGCGGCACCGCCTACCAGCCCCGGAGCAACGGCGGCAGCGCGCAGCGGTTCTGCAAGAAGGACTGTCGCGAGTCCTTCAACACCGCCTGTCGTGTTTGGGCCGCGCAAGAATACGAAGCCGAGCGCTTGAGCATCTTCACGCTCAGATCATGCCTGGGGCAGCATACACGCTGCATAGAGAGCGATCCCGCCCCAGAACAGGGTAAGGCGCCTCAGAGCAGAGCGCGCACTGGCGGGGCTCTGGCGCCGTATGCCGTGCGGGCGGCTTAGGGAGAATCCATGCCCCGGGTTTGTACTATTTGCACGCACAAGAGCCGGCCCGAGATCGACCAGGCCCTCGTCGAGCGACGACCGTTCCGGCGCATAGCGGCACAGTTCGATGTGAGCGCCAGCGCCCTGGTACGGCACCACGACGACCACTTGCCTACGGCCCTGGTGAAGGCCCAGGACGCGACGGAGGCCGCCCAGGCCGACGCCCTGCTCGCCCAGGTGGTCGAGCTTCGGGACCGGGCCATTGGTATCCTGGACAAGGCTGAGGAATCCGACGATCTGCGGGCCGCAACGGCTGCGATCCGGGAGGCCCGTGGCTGTGTCGAATTGCTCGGCAAGCTCGCCGGCCAGCTCAAGGATGCGCCCACGATCAACGTCATCCTAATGCCCGAATGGCGGCAGCTACAGGCGGCGATCCTGGCGGCGCTGGAGCCGCACGCGGAAGCCCGCCTGGCGGTGGCGTCAGCTTTGTTGGAAGTGGAAAGTCATCATGCTGCCGGCCACGCTTGATACCATGTCCGCCGAGCTTCGTTGCGCCCTGGACCCGGCGGCCTTCGCGGTCGAGCGGCTGCGCTTCGCACCCGATCCCTGGCAGGCGCGCGTCATGCAGTCCCCGGCCAAGCGTGTGCTGCTCAACTGCTCGCGCCAGGCCGGCAAGAGCACCACGACGGCGATCATCGGATTGCACCGGGCCGTGTACCATGCTGGCTCCCTCGTGCTCCTGGTGTCACCTTCTCTCCGGCAATCCCGCGAGCTGTTTGGGAAGGTGCAGGGCTTCTTGAAGGCCTTGGATGTGCAACCGCAACTGGACGAAGACAACCGGCTCAGTATGGCGCTCGAAAACGGTAGTCGCGTGGTCGCGCTCCCCGGCGATCCCAGCACGATTCGCGGCTTTTCGGCGCCGTCGTTGATCATCGAGGACGAGGCCGGCTATGTAGAGGATGGCCTTTACCGTGCCGTCCGGCCCATGCTTGCCGTCTCGGGTGGCCGCCTGATCCTGCTCAGCACGCCAAACGGACGCCGGGGGCACTTCTTCGAGGCATGGGAAAGCGCCGAGGATTGGGAGCGGATCGAGGTGCCGGCCTTGGAATGCCCGCGCATCAGCCGAGAGTTCCTCGAGGCCGAGCGCGTTGCTCTGGGCGAGACATGGTTCCGGCAAGAATACGAATGCAAATTTGTCGAGACGATCCATCAGCTTTTCCGATATGACGATATCCGCCGCGCCTTGAGTGATGATGTAAAACCCCTGTTCGCCGAGGAGGCCGCGTGAAGAAACCCAACCGGCGCCTCTGCATCCATTACGTGATCGGCGTGGACCTGGGTGCCGCGATGCAGCCGACCGCCATTGCCGTGGTCGAGCAAGAGGTCATCGATCTTCTGGGCAAGGGTCTTGAGGTGAGGGCCATGCGTCTGCGCCATCTGGAACGGTTGCCGCTGGACGCGCCCTACCATGCCGTCATCGATCGCGTGAAGTACCTCCTGGACGCGCTGAAAGAGCAAGAGGGCGACTTTCACCCCTGGACCAAAGAGCCGTGCAGCGACCTGGTGGTTGATATCACGGGCACGGGGCGCGCCGTGGGCGACTTCATGAATAAGGCCAAGGTCGATCCGATCCTTGTCACCATCACCGGCGGCGCTGGCGAAACGCAGATCAAGGAGAACGACTGGAAGATCAGCAAGGCCGATCTCGTCGGCGGTCTTCAAGTGCTGTTCCAGAATCCCGATACGCGCTTTCAGGTGGCGAAAGAAATACCGCTGGTGCCGAAGTTCCTGGAAGAGCTTCAGGCTTTCAAGCTGAAGCCGCCGGCACTGAACCCCAATGACCCGGAGAGCTGGCGCGAGCGCCCCGACGATGATCTGGTCTTTGC
>JADFGT010000098.1 GCA_022567555.1 Armatimonadota bacterium
GGGCGCGTGAAGTTTCCGATTAACGAACCGGCCGAGGGGCGCAAGCGGTCGCAGATCGACGAGTACCTGGAGTTTCACGGTGGCGCGGGAGTGCAGCACGTCGCGCTCCACACGAGCGACATCCTCTCGACGATAGGAAAAATCCGCGGCAGCGGCCTTCAGTTCCTTCGCGTGCCCGACACATATTACGACGAAGTGACAGGCCGCGTCGGCGAGATTGACGAGCGGATTGACGACCTGAAGGAGTTGGGCATCCTGGTGGACCGCGACGAAGAGGGCTACCTGCTACAGGTTTTCACGAAGCCGGTGGAGGACCGCCCGACGCTCTTCTTTGAAGTGATCCAGCGGAAAGGCGCGAAAGGGTTCGGCAAGGGCAACTTCAAAGCGCTCTTTGAGGCGATCGAACGCGAGCAGGAACTCCGAGGTACGCTGTAGGGCGGTATTCAGTTTTCGGTCTACGGTTTTCCGAAGGCCCGCCACTCAATACTGATTACCGGACACCGTACGCCGATGAAACTCTGCCGATTCAGAGTGGGCGATGACCCCACGCCCAGGTCCGGCATCCTTCATGAAGGCAGACTGCTCGAGACCGACGGGCAGCAGCCGATCGGGACGCACAAACCGGAGGATGTCTCACTGCTTGCACCCATCCCGCAACCCCCTTCGTATCGGGCTTTCGACGCATTCGAAGATCACGCCGCAAGGGTCCGCCGCCGCCTGGGAAGGGAGGGCGTGCCTGAAGAGTGGCATGACGCCCCGGTATTCTCGTTCGGCAGCACGGCCTCGATAATCGGGCCGGAGGCGCCGGTCACGAAGCCTCCTTACACGGACGAACTCGACTTTGAATTGGAGGTGGGAATCATCATCGGGCGAACAGGCTCGGATATCCCGCCTGCCGAGGCCGACGACTTCATCTTGGGATTCACGATCCTGAACGACTGGACGGCACGCGACTTGGAGAGGCAAGAAGGTCCGCTGGGCCATGGCGCAGTGAAGGCAAAGGACTTCGCCACCAGCCTCGGGCCCTGCCTGGTCACGCCGGACTCTTTGGAGGACCGAATCGTTGACCAAGCGCGCGGGAATCGCTATGACCTCAAGATGGAGGCGCTGCTGAACGGCGAGACGGTTTGTGAAGGCAACCTGCGGGACATGCGGTGGACATTCGCTGAAATGATCGCCCACGCCAGCCGAGGCGTGCAGTTGAAGGAAGGCGATCTCATCGGCAGCGGCGCGGTCGGCGGGGGATGCCTATTGGAGCAGGACAGCGGCTTCCTGCAGCCGGGGGACGAGGTCACCCTGAAGGTTGAGCGCCTGGGCGAACTGACGAATCGGATTGTGTGACGTCTGGTGTCGTTCGGGCGTTCGTGGGTTCGGTGGTCTGGCGTATGGTCAATAGTGCATAAGGCGGCCCGCGGTCGCTTGCGGGCTCCGGGCCGCGCCACCAGATCCCCGGCTGAGCATATGGATGTAGAATAGGTCGGCGCAAGTGCAACCCTTCCGGCCCGGCGCACGAAACAGCAAATCCGAAATCCCATCATGTCAAACCAAGTCCGTAAATTCACATTAGCCAACGGGCTGCGTGTGGTCTGCGAGCCCGTGGACTATGTGCAGTCGGTCGCCATCGGCATATGGTGCCAAACGGGCAGCCGCCTGGAGACGCCCACAGAAGCCGGCATCAGCCACCTCATCGAGCACATGCTCTTCAAGGGCACCGGAAAGCGCACCGCCAAAGAGATCGCCGAATCCATAGAGGGGCGTGGAGGCCATCTGAACGCGTTTACCGATCGCGAACAGACCTGTTACTACGCGCGCGTGCTATCGGACGATTTGCATAACGCCGTGGACGTCTTGAGCGACATGTATCTGAACTCGCTCATGACCCAGAAGGATGTCGAACTGGAGAAGGGCGTCGTGCAGGAGGAGATTCGCAAGTACGAAGACTCGCCTGAGGAGCACGTTCACGACCTGCACGCCCGCCACCGGTGGGGCGACCACCCGCTCGGCCGGCCGATTATCGGCTCGCACGAGTCGGTCGGGTCCTTCCGGCCGGATGACCTGCGCGATTACATGAAGCGGCGATACGTGGCCGCGAAGACGGTGGTGGCTGCGGCGGGCAACCTGGACCCGGACCAACTGAAGAGCGTGTGCGAACAGGAATTGGGCGGACTGGAGGGCGACTTCAACCTGCCGAACGCATCACCTCCCACAGCGGCCACCGGAGATGAGCGAATATCAAAAGATGCCGAGCAGGTTCACTTCTGCATCGGCGGCGACAGCGTGACCATCTACGACGACAGGCGATACGCGTCGGGCCTCTTGGACGCCATGTTGGGCGGCAGCATGAGCAGCCGGCTCTTCCAAGAGATCCGCGAGAAGCGGGGCCTGGCATATGCGATAGGCACTTATCAGACGCTTTATCGCGAAGCCGGCGCGTTCACGATTTACGGCGGAACGAGCCCTGCGACGTATGAACAGGTGCTCGGCCTCGTGCATGAAGAGATCAAAAAGGTGCGAGAAGCGCCGGTGCCCGGCCCGGAGTTGGAGCGCGCAAAGCGTATGGCAATCGGGGGCATTGTGATGGCGCTGGAAGGCATGAGCGGGCGAATGCGCCGTATCGCCAGCAATGAGATCACTCACGGCCGGCACATACCGGTGGAACAGACGATAGAGAGTTTGAACGCGGTAACGCCGGGCCAAGTGCAGGATATAGCGAATGAGTTCTTGGACCCGGAGAAACTCGCCACGACCGCGATAGGGCCGTTCTGAGAGGCCGACTGGGGACTGACGACTGGCGTCTATCGTCTATCGGTTTCTCGCAACTGCTGAAAGTGAAGGCGTATATCGCGAAACTGCGCGACCGAGGGATGAGCGTCAGTATATGCTCGCCGTAGTCCTTGTTCACGGTGATGCTGTACATGCGCGGCTTGTCAATCAGCAGGTAGCTCTTATCACCGTCGAACAGGATGTCTCTGCCGGCGTCATCTTTGCGCACGTACTCCCGGTCCTGCAGCACCAACACCTTGAAGCAGGTTTCGCCCTGAGGCTTGATGACGGCGTTGCACTCCTTCGCGTGGTAGCGGATAGTAAGGAGGTCCGCCGCGCTTTTCAGATCGCCCGGGACCACCTGGAGGTATTCCCTCTCCATGAGCCACCTACCCTGCAAATAGAGGCGCCCGTCCTCCACTTCCGCAGGAATATTAAAAGCCGCCGTCTTGCCGACTTCATACTTCTCCGGGTGGCCGAACTGTCCGGCGGAGAAACCTCGCACTCCCGCGTACATCTCGCGCGTCACGGGGTAGTGTACGGTGCCCGGCTTGTCAGCGCCGCGGACCGGCTCCATTATCGGCGGGAACTTGAGGCGTGGATTCAGTTCTCGCAACGCTTCCTGAATGCGCCGCTCGGTCTCGCCGTAACCGCCTTCGCCGGCGTGATCGTAGATGATCTTCCGGTCCTTATTGATAAGGTATTTGCGCGGCCAGTAATGATTGTCGTAGGCGCGCCAGTTCTCATACTTGCTGTCAACGAGGACCGGATACTCGATCCCGAAGTCCTCGATTGCCTGCCTCACGTTGTCATGCTCGCGCGCAAACTCGAACTCCGGCGAGTGGACCCCGACGATGACCAGGCCCATATCCTTGTAGCGGCGGTGCCATTCCTTCACATAGGGCAGCGTGCGGATGCAGTTCACGCACGTGTACTCCCAAAAGTCCACGAGCACGACCTTCTTCCCTTTCAGGTCGGCCATATGCAGGGGAGGGGAATTGAACCAGTCGCCAACTTCACCGACGAACTCAGGCGCGCTCACGGGTGTCCCCAGCACTCTCCTAAGCGCCTGCAATTGCGCCTCCCCTTCCGGCGTGTGGCTTCCCGCCTCCCGTACGGCCATCCAGCCGCCCGTGACGGCTATGGTGCCGAGCGTCAGGCTGATCCAGATCATCGACTTCACGTTGACGCCTCCCCCATTCATTATTTCCCAATACGACGCATGTTCGCACCGCGTGCCCAGAAAAAAGTTGATGGGCGCGGAAGGAGGTCGCCGACCGATGCAGAATAGGTATCGCAATAGGGCATCGAAACCTGCGGCCTTTGCGCCCGCAGGTTCGTCCGTAGGATAGAAATCGAGTTGCAACACGGTTCATCCGCCGAAAGGCGATTGCTGCACGCTTTGGCCAGCGGTGACTCATCGGCAATCGGCGCAATATATGAGTTGTACGGTGAGCGAATCTATCGCTACACCTTTCGCATGCTCAATAATCGCGCCGATGCCGAAGACGCCACTGCTGAGACGTTCTTTCGCGTCTTGAAAGGGTCTCGCGAGTTGCGGGCGAACGGGGCTTTTCGCACCTGGCTCTTCCGAATCGCCCGCAACTTGTGCATAGACAAACTTCGGCAGCATAAGCTCCTGGAACTTCCCACCGACACCAGTTACGGCAGTGGTGAAGAGAAGGCGGTGCTCCGGCTGGCGGTGCGGCAGGCGCTGACGGACCTGCCTCTGGACTATCGCGAACCCCTGATCCTTTGCGATTTGCAGGAGATCTCCGCCCGCGAGGCGGCCGACGTGCTCGGCATCTCAGTCCCTGCCCTAAAATCGAGGCTGTACCGAGGGCGAAGGGCCCTGCGGGACAAACTGTCGGCCGCCATGGAGAAAGCGTTATGACCCCCGAACAGGCCTGGAAACTGATTGACCTGTTCCTGGACGACGAACTGCCGATGGACCTGGCATCGGAGTTCAAGCAGGCCATGTTCGAGGACACCGCCCTCCGGGAGGAAGTCTCTTCGCTCCGCCATGTTCGCGAGGCGCTGAGCGAGGCGCTCGCAAACGACGAGATGACCGAGGAGCAGCGACACCGGGTGTACGCGCGCATCATTGCCGAGACCGCAGCAGCAAGCGAGACGCTTCAGGCCCCTTCCACACAACTTTCGCTGCCAATCCGACAGGAGAACCCCGGTCTGAGGTTGAATAGAGAGACCGAGGAATAACCTGTGACAATAGACTGCCCAAGAGAAGCCCTTCTGGAAGCCGCCCAACTCGCCGGAGCCCCAGCCACGGGCCGGACCACTACGCTCCCCATCTTCGAGAGCCTGCTGTTCGAGGCCAAGAACGGCTCGGTGCGTCTCGTCGGCTGCGACGGCGAGATGTGGGTAGAGAGGCTGCTGGGCGCCTCGGTCTCCGAGCCGGGGTCGCTGGCCGTCAAGTCCAGACTACTGACCGACATCCTGAGTTCGCTTCCGGACGGACAGGTCCACATCGAGCAGCCGAACTCCGGCTCGCTGCGCCTCTCACTGGCGTCCAGCGATTACCGCATGGTCGGCATGCCGTCGGACGACTTTCCGGAAATTCCGAAAGTATCTGCCGACAGCAGTCTCAAGATGAAGGCCGCCGACTTCGCCCGGATGGTGACCTCCGTTGACTTCGCTGTGGCCGCCGAAAACCAGGGCCGTGCGATCCTCACCGGCGTTCTGTTCCACTATGACGGCGAGAAACTCCGCACCGTCGCCACCGACACGCACCGCCTGGCTGTGCGCACCGAAGCGTTCCCCGGCATCGGAAGCGAGGTCACGGCCATCGTGCCCAACCGGACGATCCAGGTGATAAAGCGTCTGCCCGTCGCCGAAGACGGCGAACTGACGCTCACGTTCGGCGACGGGCGGCTGATGGTGGAGGCGGACGGGGCCAGGGTCGTCGCACAGCTTTTGGAAGGCGAATTCCCGCCCTACGACCGCGTCGTCCCGAGCGAGCACACCCGAAGGTGGCTCTTCGATAAGGAGACACTGGCCCTCTGCCTGAAGCGGGCGAGCATTTTGGCACGGGACAACGCGCAGCGGGTCGTGATGAAGTCGGAGGGCGACCGCGTGCTGTTGGAGGCACGCAGCGAGGGTGTGGGCGAGGGCAAGGAGGAGATCCAGATTGTGAAAGAGGGCGACGACCTGGAGGTCGCCTTCAACGGGCGCTACCTGCTCGACGCCCTAACGCCGATAGAAACCGACGGCGCGGCGATGGAACTCACCGAGAACGACCGCCCCACAGTGTTGAGGCCGAGCGAGCCCGGCACGGACTACTTCTGCGTAATCATGCCGATGGCGCTGATGTAAGGCACGGGGTAAGGCCGGTCTCCGTCCTTCTGTTGATCTTCGTGTGCGACTCTGACTCTCTCAGGGCTTTCGCCTGACCTAAGGCCGCTGTTTCTTGAAGACAAACCACAGGCCGGCGGCGGCTACCACAGCGCCTCCGGCCATCAACGGGCCATATACATTCTCCCAGTACTGCGGTCCGCGCGCGGTGTCAGCGGTCCACGCCCGCACCATCAGCCGAATACCTGCGGCAGCGCCCCATACGCCTACGACCGCTAGGATGCCCCCTGCGAGCCTGCGCCAATTCATTCGTCACCATCCTTGCCGACGCGGACATGATCGGCGCATTGTGACATCAACAAGCGGTGCCTGCCAAACCAGCGTGAAGCGACTCTCGCCATCCAACCTCCGTCGCGCGGGTAACTTCTCCACATGGCACACAGGGTGACGTTCACAGTTCCGGAGAGGCCGGTGGGAAACGCCGACATCGAGTTTTCCGTTCACGCGAACGACACGCGTGTCGGGACGCTGAAGATCAGCAAGGGCAAACTCGTGTGGATGCCCGCGTATGCGAAGAGGTACGAGTTCGGCCTCTCGTGGGCCCGGCTCGCAAAACTGATGGAGGAGCACGGCCGGCGGGTCGGGAGATGATCCCCAAGCGTCAGCCGCTCGTCACGCCCGCCAACCCGAACTCCCCGTGCAGCAGCCGCACAGCGCGCGGAGCGTCGGCCTCAGTGACCAGCAGCGATATGGACCAGCGGCTGTCTGAGGTTTGAATGACCTGTATGCTGCCCCGGTGCAGGCACTCCATCACCCGCAGGTAGACGCCGGGCGAGCTGAGCCCGGCGTGCGCGACGATGGAAACGACCATGCAGTTTTCGGTCAGCGCTGCGACGCACTTGCGGATTTCACCGAACCGCTCTGCGCCCTTCAGCATCCGCTCTTGCGCCCGCACCTCGCTGGAGCCGGCGAGCCCGATCTGCAGCATGTAAGTGCGAGGGCCCGATGCGGGATTACCCGCGCCATCCCCGGCCCTCCCCCGCCAAGCAGGGGAGGGGGATTCGGTTTCTCCGCCGTCTGCCGAGGCATGTACCACCTGTGTCACAACGCGCCCCTTCTCGTCCTCAATCGGAATGACCAGGCCGTCGAGTATCTCTTTCAAAAGCGACAACTGCTTTCGCGGCAGGGCGAAAGCGAAGCCCTCCCGACGGACGTTCAGCAGAAACAGGTTCAGGTCGTTCTCCGCCATCAACTGAAACACTTTCGCCTCAATCTGCGGCCGGTCTGCGCCGAACGGCGCGTCGAATTGCAGATAGACCATCTTGCCGGTGTGGGTTATTGCCGTCACGTCCCGGCCCGGGCGTTCGCCCCTGCCTTCAACCTGTGTGCCTTGCTCTTCCGTTTGCGTGCACTTGACCCAAAGCGGAATGCTGAATTTCATGGCGATTTCGGCGGCCCGGGGGTGGAGCACCTTTCCGCCCTGGTGCGCGATTTCCGCCACCTCGTCATAGGTCATCGAGCGCAGCGTCGGCGCTTCCGGGACGAAAGCCGGATCTGCGGTTTTCACGCCGTCAACGTTCGTGTAAATCTCGACCGCTTCGGCGCCGAGCGCCGCACCCAGCGCGCATGCAGTTGTGTCGCTGCCGCCTCGGCCCAGCGTCGTAATCTCACCGTAGACCGCGTCCTCCGAAGCCTTTGAACGCCCCTGGAAACCGCAGACCACCGGAATGCGGCCGCGATTCAGGACCTTCAGGATGTCGTCCGGCAACACCTCCAGAATGCGAGCCTTGCCGAAGGTGCTGTCTGTCACAAGCCCGGCCTGCCCCCCCGTCATCGCGCTCGCGGGATGGCCGAGGGATTTCAGCGTTTGCGCGAAGACGCATGTGGACATGATTTCGCCGCAGCAAAGCATCAGGTCCATTTCGCGCGGCTCGGGCGGCACAAGCGGGTCCACATCGGCAAGCATCGAAAGCAGCGTGTCGGTTGCGTAGGGCGCGCCCTTGCGCCCGATGGCGCTGACCACAACGACCGGCGAGAAACCGCGCTCCTTCGCGATGACGACTTTGCGCGCGGCCAGCAGGCGCAGTTCCGGCGTGGCCACGCTAGTCCCGCCGAACTTCATTACTTTGATGCGCATCGAACGAACTCTTCTTTGCCGACCAGCGGCTCCAGCGCGGCGGCGGCCCTTTTTGCGGAAGCGGCCTCCATGACCAAGAGGACACCCGTGTGCATGTCGCCCACCTGCTCGATGACCGCGCCCGTCTGAACGACGTGTTCGCAGATCCTCGCAAGCAGGCCGCTTTCATCACGGACGTTGGGGGCGCGCACCGAGAGAATCGCGCGGCCCGCCATCAGCGACGCGTCGAATCCCGCTCCGAGGAGCGCATCTCTGGTATTCCCGCCCGCTTCTTCCGGCACGACAAACGAGAAACCGCCCTCGTTGACTTTCAGGAAGTCAATCGAAATACGGGCCTCGTTAAGGGTGCGAAGCGCACTCAGCCGCCGCTCGGCAACATCTGCGTCGGGAATGCCGCGCACTTCCACAAGCGCGTAGCCCTCCTCGACGTCAACGCCCGAAATACCTCGCGCGGTCTCGAACGATGTCTGCGACTGCATATGTGACCCGGGGCGATTATAGCCGTTGGCCGAGAAGTTCCTCGGCCTTTACGAAGAGAGCCGGATTGATTTCGAGTTCGCACGCGGCCACGTTCTCGTCCAAATGCTCCACGCTGGTCGCGCCCGCGATAACCGAACTCACCTCTTGGCGCCGCAGGCACCAGGCAAGCGACAGCTGCGCGAGTGTGCAGGCGGCCTCCTGCGCCAGTTCGCCCAGTTCATGCACGGCGGCGAGCACTTTGTCCTCAAGGACGTCGGTCATAAACAGATTGCTCTTCTCATCCGCGCCCCTCGATCCCTTCGGCGGCGATTCTCCCGGCAAGTACTTTCCCGTAAGAACACCTTGCGCCAGCGGCGAGAAGACGACCAGCCCCATGCCCTCCCGCTCGCACGCGGGCATGATTTCGGCCTCAATGCCGGGGCGAAGCAGGTTGTACAGCGGCTGATTGCTGGCCGGCGGGTGCGCGTTGAGCGAGCGGGCGACGTGGCAAACGTCAACGATCTGGGCCGCGGTCCATTCGCTCACTCCCCAATAAAGCACCTTTCCCCGCCGGATCAGATCATCGATCGCACGAACTGTTTCATCCACCGGTGTTTCCGGGTCGAAGCGATGAAACTGATAAAGGTCAATGTACTCCACGCCGAGCCGCTTTAGGCTGGCGTCAACGCTCTCGAAGATATGTTTTCTGCTAAGGCCGGCGTCGTTCGGCGCTTCGCTCATGGGAAAGAAGGTTTTTGTGGCGATGACAAGGTCTTCGCGCCTGAGGCCCTTGATCGCCTTGCCCAGCGCTTTCTCCGCCTCTCCCTTGCTGTAGATGTCCGCCGTATCGAAGAAGTTAACACCGAGGTCGAACGCGTGATAAACGGCCTTCTTAGTGTCCTCCTCGCCGAGGGTCCGGCCGTGCGTCAACCAGCCGCCGAGGCCGACCGCGCTCACTTTCAGTCCACATCTTCCGAGGCGTCGGTACTGCATGGGGAGGTGATGGTACCAGCACGGCAGGTGCTCGGATGCCCGCTGAACATTCTCG
>JADFGT010000024.1 GCA_022567555.1 Armatimonadota bacterium
CTAGGGGCGGACTTCGATAAGCACGAGCTCGTTCCGAAGACATTTCGCCTGGTCCAACACATCTAGCCATGCCTGACTTCAAGCTCGTAGCCGATTTCCAGCCGACCGGCGACCAGCCGCAGGCGATCGATCAGCTCACCGCCGGGCTCGAGGCCGGCCAGCGCTACCAGACGCTGCTCGGCGTGACCGGCAGCGGCAAGACGTTCACGATGGCGAGCGTGATCGAGCGCGTCCAGCGGCCCACGCTCGTGCTCGCGCCGAACCGCACACTCGCGGCACAGCTCTGCTCGGAGTTCAAGGAGTTCTTCCCGGAGAACGCCGTCGCCTACTTCGTCTCCTACTACGACTACTACCAGCCCGAGGCGTACCTCCCCCGCACCGACACCTACATCGCCAAGGACGCCGACATCAACGACGAGATCGACAAGCTGCGCCACGCCGCCACCCGCGCCCTCTTCGAGCGGCGCGACGTGCTCATCGTCGCGTCGGTCTCCTGCATCTACGGCCTCGGCGAGCCGGAGGAGTACCAGTCCTTCGTCATCACGTTCAAGAAGGGCGAGACCTTCGACCGCTCCCGCGCCATGCGCCGCCTCGTCGACATGCAGTACGAGCGCAACGATATGAACCTGGTGCGCGGCAAGTTCCGCATCCGCGGCGACAGCCTCACCATCCAGCCCTCGTACGAGGAGCTCGCCGTGCGCATCGACTTCTTCGGCGACGAGGTGGAGCGCATCCTCGAGATCGACCCGCTCACGGGCGAACTGCTCGCCGAGCGCGAGCAGATCGATATCTACCCGGCGAAGCACTTCGTCACGTCCGAGGACAAGCTGGAGGCCGCGATCGCCGACATCGAGGCGGAGATGATCGAACGCGTGCAGGAGCTCAAGTCGCTGGACCGCATCCTGGAGGCGGCCCGGCTCGAGGAGCGCACCCGCTACGATCTGGAGACGATGCGCGAGACCGGCTACTGCTCCGGCATCGAGAACTACTCGCGCCATCTCGCCCGCCGCGAGGCCGGCAGCCGGCCCTGGACGCTGCTCGACTACTTCCCGGACGACTGGCTCCTCTTCATCGACGAGTCGCACATCGCGGTGCCGCAGGTGCGCGGCATGTACCACGGCGACATCTCGCGCAAGCAGACGCTGGTCGACTACGGCTTCCGCCTCCCCTCCGCGCTCGACAACCGGCCGCTCAACTTCGCGGAGTTCGAGCAACACATCAGGCAGGCGATCTTCACCACCGCCACGCCCGGCCCGTACGAGTACGAGGTGAGCAGCCAGATCGTCGAGCAGCTCATCCGCCCCACGGCGCTGCTCGATCCGACGATTGAGGTGAAGCCGACGGAGCACCAGGTCGACGACCTGATGGATGAGATCAACACGCGCGTCGACCGGCACGAGCGCGTCCTCGTCACCACGCTCACGAAGAAGATGGCCGAGGACCTCACAGGATATTTACAAGATATCAACATAAAGGTGCAGTATCTGCACAGCGGCGTGCACTCGCTCGAACGCCCCGAAATCTTGCGGGACCTGAGGCTCGGGATTCATGACGTGGTGGTCGGCGTAAACCTCCTGCGCGAAGGGCTCGACCTGCCCGAAGTGACGCTCGTGGCGATACTCGATGCGGACAAAGAGGGCTTTCTACGTTCGGACACTTCCCTAATCCAGACAATAGGGCGGGCCGCGCGAAACGTCGGCGGCAGAGTGCTGATGTACGCGGACAAGATCACCGGCTCCATGCAGCGGGCGATAGAGGAAACTGACCGCCGCCGGGCCATTCAGCAACGATTCAATGAGGAGCGCGGGACAGCGCCGAAAACAGTTACGAAGGCGGTGCGGGAAACTGTCCGCAGTTATGCCTTCGTGGCCGAAGATACGGCAGAGTATGACGGTAAGCAGCCACGAAAGGGGAAAGGTGACACCCTATTGTTGGAGGACATTCCGGTCGAGATCGCACGCCTTGAGAACACGATGAAGGACTTTGCGAAGGAGTTGCGCTTCGAAGACGCCGCCAAGGTGCGGGACGAAGTGTTCGAGCTGCGCCGCATCGCCGGACTTGCCGACAATGCCGGCCGGCACATCCGCCGGCCCAGGAAAGGTAAAGACGCTCGGAAGGGACGCACATCTCGTGCCCAGTGAACGCCCGCGAAGGATACAACCCCATTGAAACGCCTCTTTCGCAACGCTAAGTGGGGATACGACGGCGCCCCACTTAATCTGCTCGTAGAAGACGGAAAGGTCGCTTACAGGGGAGAGGATCAGCCCCAATCGGACGCCGTTGAAGACCTCTCCGGCGCATACGTTCTGCCCGGCTTCGTAGACTGCCACTGTCATATCCTGCCAATCGGATTAGACCTGCAGAAACTGAATCTATACGACTGCCAAAGCAGAGAGGAGGTCGGCGCGCGCGTACAGAAGCGCGCTGCCGAGCTACCCGAAAACGAATGGCTGTTGGCCGTCCAATATGACGCAAACCGCTTCCCGGACGGGCGCGAAATCTCCGCGACAGAACTTGACCGCTGGACAGGCGGCCGGCCCGCCGATTTGCGTCACAGCAGCGGGCACTCTTGCGTCGCGAACAGCGCGGCCCTGCGGCTCAGCGGAATTGACGGCTCGACTCCCGACCCGCGTGGCGGCCGCATTGTCCGCAATGAGCACGGCGCTCCCACGGGACTCCTGGAAGAGACCGCGATGAACGCGGTCAGTAGCGCCATGCCGCCGGTTCCCAGGGAACGGATGGTAGAGGCGATCCTGACAGCGGCAGAGCGAATGAACGGGTTCGGAATAACGGCCGCCAGCGACATGATGACCGGATACTTTAACTTTGCCGCCGAAACTTGGGCTTATCGCACAGCCATGGAGCGAGGCTGCACCCTGCGAATCAGGCTTTACGTGTTGTGGAGACAAGCGATGAAAGAGGCCCATCTGCGAAAGGAATTCCCGGACACGCTCGAACTGCGAATCGCCGGAGCGAAAATATTCGCCGACGGTGCCATCGGTCCCGCGACGGCCGCAATGTTTGACGAGTTTCAGCAGGGGGGGCGCGGCTCCTTGATTTACGAACCGAAGGAATTGCAGCGCAGAATGATCGCGGCGGAGAACGCAGGCTATGCCCTCGCCGTGCATTCAATCGGAGACCGCTCAACCGAAGTCGTTTTGGACGCGCTTGAAGCGTGCAAACACCCGAGTCGCCACCGGATAGAACACGCGATGCTTTTGTCGAATGAGCAGATAAAACGGCTGCAGAAATTGCGCTGCCGGGTCGTCTGCCAACCTGGGTTCATGGTGCAGTTCGGAGACGCTTACAAGCGGCGGCTCGGCGACGAACGCGCCGCCCGAATCAAGCCGCTTCGAACCCTTCTGAAAGCCGGGATCGCGGTGGCTCTATCCAGCGACGCGCCCGTTGTGCCCGGCGACCCATGGACAGGCATCAACGCAGCAGCGCAGCGCCCGGACGGATTCGACCCCACCGAAGCGATCCCAAGAAGCGAAGCGGTCCGGCGGTACACCGAGGCCGCCGCTGAGGCGCAGGGCGATGGCCGCCTCTTCGGCGGCCTGAGGGTTGGGCAGTGGGCAGATTTCCAAGTGTACGACCAGAATCCGATGCCGGGCCGGGCGCGTCCTGCGGCGCTCTATGTCGGCGGCGAACGCCGCCGTCTCCCTTGAATGAGCGCGACGGGAATCCCGTGTAGACAGTAAACTGAAGCTTCGTATGCCGCGAACCCTGTTTGAGAAAGTTTGGGACCAACACGTAGTCGCCGGCCTGCCAGACGGCGGAGCGCTCATCTTCATTGACCGCCACCTTGTCCATGAGGTCACCTCACCGCAGGCCTTCGACGGCCTCCGAGCGGCGGACCGAAGGGTCAGGCGCCCCGACCTGACGTTCGCAACTGTGGACCACAACGTCCCGACAGACGGGCGCGCGGTTCCTGAGGACACGCTCAGCGGAAAACAGATCGCCGCGCTCCAACGCAACGCCGCCGAGTTCGACATTCCTCTCTGGGGATACCTTGACGACAATCAGGGGATCGTTCACATTATCGGTCCACAACTCGGGCTCACACTGCCCGGCCTCACTATAGTTTGCGGCGACAGCCACACGAGCACACACGGCGCGTTCGGCGCACTCGCTTTCGGAATTGGCACTACCGAGGTGGAACACGTGCTGGCCACTCAAACATTGCGGTTTGCGGCTAAGCCGAAGACGCTGGACGTTGAGGTGAGCGGCAACCTTGCTTTCGGCGTGACAGCGAAAGACCTGATCCTCGCAATCATCCGCAGAATCGGTGTCGCCGGGGGGGCGGGGTTCGTCGTTGAATATCGAGGAGACGCCATTAGAAGACTTCCGATGAGCGCCCGAATGACGATCTGCAACATGAGCGCGGAAATGGGCGCAAGGGCCGGAATGATCGGCCCGGACGAAACAACTATCGAATACGTTGCCGCAGCGGATCGTCCGTTCGCACCGAAAGGAACGAAGCTGAAACAGATGTGCGACGCATGGAGAAACCTCGGCACGGATGAAGGCGCGACATTCGACAGCAGAGTGCAGATCACCGCCGACGGCCTACAACCCCAAGTGAGTTGGGGCACGAACCCGGCGATGACCGTTGACATTACGTCCGCTGTGCCCGATCCCAAGAACCCGGCGGAGGAAAGGGCGCAACGATACATGAACATCAAGCCAGGCACGCCCATGCAGGAGATGGATATCAACACAGTTTTCATCGGAAGTTGCACCAATAGCCGGATCGAAGACCTACGAGAGGCGGCGATGCTGGTGAACGGCCGCCGCGTCGCGGACGGAGTACGAGCGCTCGTTGTGCCTGGCAGCGAGGCGGTGCGGAGGCAGGCGGAGCAGGAGGGCTTGGACCGGGTTTTCAAGAAGGCCGGCTTCGAGTGGCACCACTCCGGCTGCAGCATGTGCCTCGGCATGAACGGCGACCTCGTAAGGCCGAGACAGCGATGCGCCAGCACAAGCAACCGGCCTTATGAAGGGCGACAGGGACCGCTTTCACGCACGCATCTCGTGTCGCCATTGACGGCGGCGGCCTCGGCGCTGACCGGCCATATTACCGATCCACGGCCACTGCTCGAAGACTCGGCTTAGCCCGGCGGCCAAGACATAGCGCGTCCGCCGAGCACGTGCACGTGCAGATGGTCCACCGTCTGCCCCCCCTGGCGGCCGCAATTGATCACGAGGCGATAACCGGCGTCTTCGATCTCTTCCCTACGCGCCACCTCGGCAGCCGACAGCATCAACTCCTCAAGACCCGTGCCTCCGTCCGCCTCGTGAATGCCGCTAACGTGTTTCCTGGGAATGACAAGAATGTGCACGGGCGCTTGCGGATTCAGGTCTCTGAACGCAACGACCGTATCCGTCTCATATACGATATCAGAAGGCACCTCTTTGCTCGCAATCTTGCAGAAGATGCAACTCATGGCCGTATTCACCTGTTCAACACCGGAAGATGCCGGACGCTGCGGGGCCCCAGGACTGCCGAAACGATCTCGCCGAGAACGCCCTTGCCGTCGGCGGAGACAATCCTGACGGTCGCCACCTCGCCCACCAGCGACTGGGGTCCCGGAAACTCCAATTCGATATAGTTCTGCGTGTACCCTCTCAGCATGCCGCTCGAACCGGACCTGCGCTCCACTACGACCTGCATCTCGCGCCCGATGAAGCGACGAGCGTACTCCAGGCGCGTCCGATTCGTCGTTTCGATGACCTGCTTGCTCCTCACCTGCTTGACCTGAGGCGAAACCGCGTCACCCCATTCGTCGGCCGGGGTGCCCGGCCGGGGGCTGAAGCGGAAAACATGCGCCCGCGCGAACCGGACCGATTCGCAAACGTTCAGAGTCTCTTCGAAATCGTCGTCCGTTTCTGTTGGGTAGCCGACCATGATGTCGGCCGTAATCGCGATGTCCGGAATCTCGTTTTGCAGCCGTGCGCACAATTCTAAGTAGTCCGCCTGCGTATATGGACGCCTCATCTCTTTGAGCACTTTGGCGCTGCCGGACTGCAACGGGATGTGCAGGTGCGGCACAACTTTGGAGCCCGCCCGATTCAGAATCTTGATGAGGCGATTCGAAACCTGAGTCATTTCGATGCTGGAGATGCGAATGCGCACGACTTCCCGGGTTTCCGAAAGAATCTCGACCAACTCCTCGAAATCGGGGCCGCCGCTGCCGGTGTCCCGCCCGTATGAGCCGATGAGAACGCCCGTAAGAATGATCTCCTTGCAGCCCCGTCTGCATAGGTTGCGAACCTCTTGGACAACCTCTTTCCAATTCCGGCTGACCATTCCCGGCCGCGTGTACGGAATGCTGCAGAAACCGCAATACACATCGCAACCGTCCTGGATCTTCACGTTCGCACGCACGTGGAGGCGCACGGGCGCAGACTTGCGTGCGGCGCCGTTCTTGCCGGCCCTCTCTTTGAAAGCCGGAAACGCTTCAAGGAACCTGTCGAGGGTCTGAAGTTTCTCTGGGTTGGGTATGAGGAGATGGGCGGCGTCGAACTCACGGTCCTTGTTCAGCGTCATCTGCGCGGCGCAGCCGGTGACCACGACCTTCGCCGATGGGTTCGTTCGCGCGGCCCGGCGAACAGTCTGCCGGCTCTTTGCCTCGGCCTGCCCGGTCACGCTGCATGTGTTGATGACGTAGACGTCGGCCCGCTCGTTGAACGGCACTATCGTAAACCCGGCGCCCTCGAATGAGTCCAGGATGCGCTGGGTCTCATACTGGTTGACCCTGCAGCCGAGCGTTGTGAAGGCGGCCCGCGGCATGTGGGTTAGATTACCGCAACCAATCGCAGCCGGCGCACGTATCGTCAGATGTGCCGGAACGAGAGCGTGTTGTTCTGACGGGCATCGCAGGCGACGCCTTCCTCGCGGAAGCGGACAGGCGGGCGCTGGAGGGCCTCCAGCGCGTCCCGCTTATGCCCCAACTGATCCGGAAGTTCTCCGACCTGGGGCTGGACCGCTGGTTTTACTGTACGAATATGTCCATGTCGGTGCGCGTGGGGCCGAACCAGTTCAAGACCGTTTACGGGATCTTCCAGGAAAGCTGCCGCACCCTCGACATGCCGGAACCTGAACTGTACATAACGAGCAACCCGTTTCCGAACGCGTTCGCGGGCGGGGTCGAGCGGCCGTTCATCACGCTGCGGAGCGCCGTTCTCGACACGATGTCCGACGAGCAGATGTATCACCTGATCGGCCACGAGTTAGGGCACATCAAGTGCGGGCACCTGCTCTATCGCATGGTCGCCCGCGTGCTGATGCCGCTCATGCGGGCGCTGGGACGCAGGTTTCCGATCGTGGGCGACGCGGCCGCCATCGCGCTGATCTTCGCGTTCTATGAATGGCTGCGGCAGGCCGAAATAAGCGCGGACCGCGGCGGGCTGTTAGTCTCGCAGGACTTGGATACTTCGCTTCGCGCGAACTTGGCGCTCGCCGCCGGCCCCAGCCGCTTCGCCCATGAAGCCGATCTGGACGCGTTTATGGAGCAGGCGCGGGCGTATCAAGAGGCCGGGCCGCTGGACCAGTTGGGCAAGGTCATCCTGTTTTTCGTGCACACCGGGACCTTCACGCACCCGATGCCCGTGCACCGCGCGCAGCAGTTGGAGAAATGGGCGGAGACCGGTGCGTACCGGAAGATTATTAGGGGCATTTACAAGAGAGAAGAAGCCGCAGCGAAGGCGTAGATCGCAGCGCGCAGCGACAGACCCAAGGTTTTTTAACTCCCTCAACACGCGGCGTGTTGAGGGAGTTTTTATGCCTCCGCTGCTTGCCGTGGAGGCTTGCTTGGGATGTTTTTTTGAAGCGCACACCCTCAACATGTCCACGGCACACGGTCTTGACTTCACTCACGCCGGGCACCCGGCGACCTCCGGTGGGATGGGTATAGTTATGTCAGGAGTGTGAAGAAATGGAGCAGAGGGTGTTTGCTATAACAATTTGCGTGGCGCTGTTCATATCTGTCGGGTGCAGACGGAGTCATAATGGGTTAGAACCATCTTCCACCACAGCAGTGGACACATCATCTGTTGAGCGCGATGAGGTGACGGATACAGTGCGGCCGACGGATGTCGACAAAGTTCTCGCGCTCCTCAGAGAGTGTGCGCCGGTTGCGCCGGACAAGCCGGGTGAAGAGGGCCGGAACCCTTATATCATTACCGCGCTGAGAATCGGACAATACGAACTGGAAGATATCCGAGAAGCCGGTCTTTTGTATTCGAAGGAAACAGGGGGATTTAGAGATCTAGAGGCTTACGACAGACTGTACGTGCTCTGTAAGATCGTCTTCGATGTCCCCACGGAACCGTCGGATTTCGGTCCACACGCTAGCTTGTGGCCGGTTTCCATCAATGATGACCGGCAGCTTGTCCTCGTCGGTGCGTACGGCGGTCGGACTGGGCAATGGTTGGCGTTCGAGTATAATTTCGACAATTACCTCGAGTTTTACGGCCGGAGGGATCTTCGGCCGTTCAGGTCGCAGTGGGAGGGGGGCGATTCGAGCTGACTCTCTGACTCGCCCTTCGCGTGTTAAGTCTCGCGATCGGCCTCTGTGTTGATCTAAGCGGCGGACCGACTTACAGCAGTGAACCTGAGACGGACGGGTGGCATGTGTGATCTTTTTCTATGCCTCCGCTGCTCGCCGTGGAGGCTCGCTTGGGATGTTTTATGCCTCCGCTGCTTGCCGTGGAGGCTTGCTTGGGATGTCTATTTGAAGCGCACACCCTCAACGGCGAGCAGTTGAGGGATAAACTTATCTGCGTCCGCTTTCAGCCCCCGTCCGAATCGGCAGCAGAATCACAAACCGTGCGCCCTTTCCTTCTTCACCGGCTTCAAAGACCGTTCCGCCGTGGGCGTCGGCGATTCCCTTTACAATGGACAACCCCAGCCCCATGCCCTTCGCGCGCGAGGTTTGGTAGGGGTCGAACACCTTCGACTTTTGCTCCTCCGGCACGCCCGGGCCTTCGTCTTCCACTTCGATGCACACGAACCCTTCCACCGGCTTCTTCTCCCAAACGGCCGCCGCCAGGTCCGCCATTTCGGCCCGTCTGGTCCTGACCGTAACTTTGCCCTTCCCCATGAAATATATTGCGTTCCCAACAAGTTCGCTCACCGCCCGCTCTATCTTTTGCGGATCGAACAGGAAAGGCGGCAGGGACTCATCCAGTTCAAACGCCAGCTCCAGATCCTCGGAGGCCGGAGCGACGGAAGAGACAGCCTCGCGCACGACCTCGTTCAGCTCCCTCTCCTCCGGACTCAACTTCGTGGCGGTTACGAAATCGCGAAAATCAAGAAGGATCTCTTCCAACCTGCGAATGCCGCTCTCGAGCGCGTCGAGCAAGGCGTTCATCGCCTCTTTTGAAATCGGGTCTTCGTTCAGCCTCCGGCGCAATTCACTGATGTCGCCCGCAAGCGCAAACACACGGTTTCCGATCATGTGCGAACTGCGCGCACTCAGTTCACCCCAAGCCGCCATCCTCTCACTCGTCACAAGTTTGTTCAGAGATCGAATCTTGGCAAGGCCCGTACCCAACTGCTCCGCTATGGCCGACAATAAGCGGGTGTCATCCTCCGTAAACCGATTGTCCACGTGAGGGTTTCGCGGCAGGCGACGGATCGCGCGCATGCAGCCGATGCATCTGCCTGTGCTGATGATGGGAACAGCCAAGTAGGCGCGAATCTCCTCGATAGGAAACTCCAGATACCGGCCGAGCCATCTCGCGTCCTCGCTCGGGTTGTCGAGGCGAATCGCTTCGCCTTGTTGACAGACCCAGCCGGTGCAGCCTTCTCCCGGCAGGTATCTCGCGTCTTTGCCCAGCGTAGCCGAACCGACCGTGTCTCGCAGTATGAACGCCTGCACGTCCTCGTCCCACAAAAAAATCGAGTGCGCGTGCACTGGGAGCACGCGCCGCGTGACCTCCGCAACCCGCTGCAATAGGTCCTCTTCGGTTTGAGCCACGTCGAGCGCCGAGCCGACCTCCTCCAGGGCCTCTTCACGCACCCGCGCGTCTTGACGGTCCATCAGGATTCCCGCCACGGTGGCCAGCAACTCCAGGCTCGCCATGTCGGCCTCACCGAACTTGTTCACCTCGTCCGACTCGACGTTCTGCGCGCCTCGTACACGCCCGTGCCTGTCAAAAACGGGCGCGGCCAGTTCGCTGCGGCTGGTCTCAAAAAGCTTCTTATAACGCTTTTCCTTCCGAACATCCCCGCTCACGTAACTCTTGCCGGTTGCGGCCACGTACGCGGTGATGCCCTCCTGCTCCTCAACGCCGACGAAGACACCCTTGCCCAAGAGCTCCGGCCGCCAGTCCGGCCCTGCGCCCGCGCGCATCGTCATGTAGCCCAATTCGTTGTCGAAGAGCAGGATCATCGCATTCCGGGCGCCGGTCATCTCGAGAGCCATCTGGCAGATCTTGTATAAAACGGTGGCCGGCTCACGCGTGAGCAGAACCTGCGCCAACAGTTCACGGAGCGCTTTCGAGCCGGACACGGCGCGGATTATACTGGCCGACTCCGCTAAACGTAGGGATGGTAACGTGCGCTCCGTGCGACGCGCGGTGATAGATGTCGGCTCGAACTCGCTGCTGGTGGTGGTCGCCGAGCGCGGGCGGGACGGCTGGACGCCGGTTCTGGAGACGAGCGAAGTGACGGCCCTGGGGGAGCAGGTCAAGAGCACCGGAAGCCTGGGAGGCGACGGCATGCGCCGCACGCTGAAAGCCCTGGCGTCGGCGTTCGAGGCCGCCCGCGCTGCGGGAGCAGAGCCGCATGCGTTCGGGACCATGGCGCTCCGCACCGCCGACAACGCGCCTGAGTTCCGGGCGCTCGCGGAAGCGCAGGGGACACCCGTGGGCGTCATCTCCGGCGATGAAGAGGCGGAACTCGGGCTTCGGGCTGCCGTGGAGGACCCGTTGTTCCGGAACAGCGTCCTCATCAGCATCGTGGACGTCGGCGGCCACAGCACGGAAGTCGCCACGAGCGCACATCAATTAGCTCCCTCAACACGATTAACTCCCTCAACACGCGGCGTGTTGAGGGAGTTGAAACTGGTGTTCCGGCGGAGTTCTGCAGTCGGCACGCTGAGTCTGCGCGAGGGCGAGTTGTCTAAGGAATCTCCGGGACCGGCGGAACTGTTCCGCGCCTCCGCCCTGATTGACGACCGGTTCAGCTTCGCGTACCTTCCAGACAAAGCGGGCGTTACGGTCGCCCTCGGCGCCACCGCAACAAATCTCGTGACAATTCGAGACGCGATAACCGAGTGGGACCCGAAACGCGTGCACGGCGCGACGCTCACTTTCGAGGAGATTAGCGGGTCGGTGCGACGCCTTAGCGCGATGACCGACGCCGAGCGCGCCGCCGTGCCGGGATTGGAGCGCGGACGGGAAAGAACGATTCATATCGGCGCACTGATCTTAGAACGCGCGTTGTACGCGTTGCGCGTGGAGGAGTGCCGGGTGAGCGTAAAAGGATGGCGGCACGCGATGCTGGACCGCGTCGCGAGATAGGTCCGCGTTTGCCCCGCTATCCTGTCGTCTTGGCCTCGCGAACGATGTCGCCTATCTCGAAGTCCTCTCCCGTAATTACCTTTGCAATCGAAGACCTTTCTGCCATTCTCGTCACCCGGCGCTACTGAATGTCACCAGTGCGTGCCCGCCGTGCATAGTCAAGAACTTCCGGAGGCAGGTCACGGCGAAGCACACCGGCGATTGCCTTGCTCGTCCGCTCTGGATACGCAAGGGCCCAATGTCCTAAGCCATGGAGGCCGCCGACCACGCAACAAGGGTTCGCGAGCTCCGCAGTTTTCTCCATGGCCCAAAGGCATGCGTCCTCCAGCTGCACCGCATCTTCGGGGGGCGGCCAAAGCTCTGCATCTTTGCCGGTGGGAGCGGGCGATTCACTCATCTTCCCGTAGAACGGAAACACGTCCCAGAACATGTAGCAAATGCAGTCCTCCGGGCCGCCTCCTCCGAGCTCCCGCTGTGTCGTGCCGAGGACCCAGCGGCAGATTCGAGCGAAACATTGGGCATACAAATTGGAAATCGCCCTCAATCCCCGGATTCGTCTGTCAAGGGGTACGGAATTGGCCCTGAAGGCATATGCGTGGCTTGAACACGCCGGCTCGACCAAGAAATGGATGCCCGCACCGATCTGGGCAGGAGTGAAACTATCTAATAACGGAGTTGGGTCTTCAAACAGTTTGGTGAGGTGGTCCACGGTCAGTTCCCAATGCGTCTCTTCGTTCCAGAAAGGTGCATCGTCCTCCCAGTGCCATTCCGGGTCGTCGTGATCGAACACATACGTAATCCACTCATCGTATTCGAGTGCTCGATTACTGAATGTGGTCATTCGGGTCCACCAACACCGGCAGTTGCAGCCTTCGAAACTCCCTCAATACACAGCGCACGGGGGAGCTACGACGGCGGCGAGGCCCCGCGTTCGGGCCGCATCGGCTCAAGCACCCGCGTTCACCACCCCCGCGCGCGGGCTTCACGGACGATATCGCCCACTTCGAAGCCGTCGCCCGAAATCACCTTCGCCACAGAAAACTTCTCCTCTACCTCTGAGACCTCAATCACGCCGATGGTCGCTTCTCTCTTGCCGAGCACCTCGCCGGTCTCAGGGTCGCGGATGACGCGAATCACGCGAGAAATGTCGAACCGGTCACCGGGCCGCACGCCCATGCCGGCGCCTGCGTTTATATAGATCTCCCCGCTCTCGTGGTCCCAGTCCGCGACTTTGGCGCTCCACGGCATTTTTTGCAGCCGCTTCACAATCTTTTCAACCGCCTGGTCTATCGCCTTTGTCGTGGCCTTTCCGAGGGGGCTGCTGTCAAACGCGCTCCAGGTCGCAAAGATGCTGCCGATGCCCCCGCTCCAACTGAACGACGTAGACGTAGCGTGGCCGGAAGCCTCGTCCATAGCCAACACCTCGCTCGTGTCCACGTCGAATATTCGCAGGTTGACGGTCATTTTCGCTTCCGTAAACGTGGAGCCGATTCGCCCAAAGCGAGGAATGCTTACAGACACGCCCGTGCCTCGGCGACGCAGGATGAAGTCGGTTACGTTTCCTTTAATGAGCGCCTGTGCCCAAACGATCTTTCCGCGCCTGCTCTCACCGGTCGCCTCTTCTTTGATCTGCTGTTCCCTGACCAGTTCGTCATACGCTTCCCGTTCGAGGACAACGAAACGCCCCGTGTCAATCAGTTTCTTGACAAGTTTCTCATAGATGGCGTTGCGGAACTCCACCGGAACCTGGAAACGGCCGTCAAAATAAGACTCCCGATATTCGAGCGGCGCCACCGCGATCCGCATCTTGAGTTTGTGCTGCTGAATCGGCGCCGTATAGGCCGCACCGAAAATGGCAATCGCAGCGAGAACAACCGCAAACTTCGCGCTAATCTTCATGACCGCTTACCTCCATCGCTCAGTGCTTTCCACCACGTGCCCTGCATCCGGCCGACTCTATCCGGATTCTACCGCAGGCGGTGCACCACAGGGTTCCCTGCCGCCTCGCGGGCCCGGCCTGCCATCCACCGACCCGCCTTTCGGGTCGGTGGTCTGTGCTTGGAACGACGCCAGACATGACCCCCAACCCGAGAGGCGGGATTGGGGGATGAACGGAAGGCCGGCCGGCTAAGCTGCCCGGAAGCTCGGCCGCATAGTCACGGCCAGCCAGAACAGGCCCACGACCGCAATTCCGGTCGAGAAGCGCAGCATGAGAGAGATGACAGGCCAGTCCGCCGCCGCGCCCGGCCCGGCCGCATAGGAGAGCGCGACCAGCACAACCGAGAATGAGAGCCTGCCGGCCAGACTCTGCATGGACAGGTAAGTCGCCCGCTGCGCTTGCGGGACCTGCGGCGTGACGGCGGCGTTGAGCGGCGCAGCCATCAACGCTCGGGGCGCGGTCCTGAGCAGAATCAGGGCGACCACCACGGCATGCAGGACGAAGCCCATAACGGCGATGACCACGGTCTGAATCAGGGCCGCCGCCAGAAGCACGGGTCCTACGCCGATCCTGTCGCGCAGGCGGATGCTCTTCGCCGCAAACCAGGACCCCAGCAACATCGCGGCGGCCATGTGCAGGCCGGCGGCGAGCGGCGTCCCCTCGCCCCGCATCTTCAGGTCGCCCGCGAGCAGGCCGAGGTAAGGCTGGTAGAACTCGTAAGGCACATGGTTCAGAACGGTCATCAGGACGGCGAACCCGAACAGCCAACGCAGAACGGGCCTGCCGAGGAAGCCCGCGCACGCGCGAAGTTGGCTGACGACGCCGAGGCCCGGCCGCGCCGCCCGTTCCCGCACCGTCGGCTCTATGCATGCCGCGACGATTCCCAACGTAATCAGACCGGCAACAAGCGACAGGCCGTACGCGAAGCGAAGTTGGAGCACGGCCGCACCGCCGCCTAAGAGCGCAGCGGCGGCCCCGGCGATGAAGGCGTTCCGCGCGGCGCGCGCCTCGCGTTCCCCGTACTCCTTCTCCTTGCCGAGCGCGGCGAGCGAGTCGTAATGAAACGACGTGTCCGTTCCGGAATTGAAAGCTATGCCGACCGCCAAGCAGACCTGCGCACAAGCGAACAGAAGGAAGCCGGACCCGAAGAAAAAGAGCGCGCAGGCCGCCACAATCGCTGAAGCGGAGATCAGCAGCGTGGGGCGCCTGCCGATGGCGTCGGAAAAGTAACCGGATGGGACCTCGACGAGCACGACCGCCGCGTAATAGATCGCTTCCAAGCGCAGCACGCTTTCGAGCGGGAACCTCTCGCTGAAGTACAAGAAGAAAACGGGCATCCAGAAAAAGGCATTGAAGGAGGCCGCGTACCAGGGATACAGGCGGACGTTTCGTTCAAGCCCGGCGGTCTGGAGAGTCATCGGCAAGGGAGGCGCAAGTCCCAGGCGATTCTACCAGTCGCCATTGCAGCGCTGGGAGCCGGGCGGGGTGGGCGGCCGATGGCTTTTCCATCCACCGACCCGCCCTTCGGGTCGGTGGTCTGTGCTTGGAAGCACGCCAGGCATGACCCCCAACCCGAGAGGCGGGGTTGGGGGATGACGAACCAGTTCCAACCAAAACCCTCAACATCAGGCTACGCCGGGATGTTGAGGGAGTCGAACTTTATTCAGTCTGCACCCGTTAGTCTCAGCCACTTTCCATTGTGAAAGTAGTGTACTACAGATGCTTTTCCTAGGAAAGCATTGTCTATCCCTGCATGAGTAATTGGTGGTGGCTCCGGACCACCATACCGTTGGTAATGCTCCAGGATGTATTCCTTGCCAACAACCGTGATTCGCCTTGAATATCCCATTTCCTCACCTCCTATTCCTTGCAACGAATTCCTAACGGAACCTTTCGCGATTTCAGAAATATCTTCCTCTGACCCTCCCCAAAATATCATAATGGATGATTTCTCATCCTTGGAACACAAGACGGCCCAATCAATTCGCTCTTCGCTTGAGAACTGACCGTGGATAACATTATGTGGCGAAAGACCTTCATAGGTTTGAGGGATGGTATAACCTCCTGCCTGAAGGTGTCTTACTATGTTTTGTGGAAGGTCTGCGAACGCCTCCGGCGGGAGCCTTCTAATTCCTGACTCTCCAACGTCATGAATGTTCTGCGGAAGGTCTGCGAACGTCTCCGGCGGAAGCCTTCTGATTTCTGAGTCTGCAACGTCGTCAATGCTTTCTGGCTCGTTACCACAAGATGCTGACAATCCTATGACCGCCGAAAATACGAGGAAAGCGATTTTCCTGAACATTGAATCTTCCTCAGGCATGCAACTGCTTATTCTCCCACATTTTCCTGCCCTCACCTGCGGAGGGCCTGCGTCAATGAGTAGTCGCAATCTGTGTAGGGGCGACTCGACCGGAAGAGGTTGGCCTCAAGGTGTGCAGCCGAGAGTCGCCCAAACCGGGCCCATCGCACAGAGTGACGCGACCCCCGGCGGGTGGCCGGGACAGGTTGCGAGAGTGACGATTCGATCATCTCGTCTTACCGCCAGCAATCTGTCCCGGTCCGGCTCCGGCCCGATTCCGAGCTGTTGTCCATCCACCAACCCGCCCTTTTCGGTCGGCGGTTTGTGCTTGGAAGCGCGCCAGGCATGATCCCCAATCCGAGGGGCGGGTTGGGGGATGAAATGGGTCGGGTACAATCACGCAGTTGATTCACGAACGATGTCTCTTGGGCTTGTACGGTGTCAACACATTGTTGCCAGGTTGTGTCAACACATCCTTTCCACTTTCATCTCTTCCATGCGGCCGATTAGGAATCCTGCAAAGAGCACTGCCCGGCCCTGTTCGTCCTCGCGGATCTCGACGTATTGGCCCGCAAGACCGTGCCCGGCCCGGTACCGGCGCATGCGGAACGTGAAGATCCCGGCAGGGTCCACTTTGCGCTTCTCTGAACTCTCCGGGATTTCGTGGCTCGGCAGCTTCGACGGTCGGGCCCTTTTCGACGCGGTGTAGATCGCGCCGGGCGCGCGCATCCCGACCGCTTCGTGAGGCCGAAGCCAATTGTAGCGGTCCCGAAACAGGGAGAACTCCCGCTCGGCCTCCTCGATTGTTGGCTGCCGAATGCGGTCCCCCAGCTCCTGTTGCACCGTTCGGTGAAAGCGCTCCACTTTGCCTTGCGTTTGGGGATGGTAGGGCCGGCCGTGGCAGGTCCTGATCCCCAAACGCCAAAGCATCGCATCGAGCCGGCCCGGAAGACGCGACCTGGTGGATGCAAAAGCAGCGCCGTTGTCCGTGAGCAAACTTTCCGGCAAGCCATACTTGCCAAAGAGTTCCCACAAAACATTCCAAACCTGTTCGGCCGTCTCCGACCGAACCGGCCGAAACGCGATGCAGAACCGAGTGGAGTCGTCAATGATCGAAAGCGGCCGGTAGGGAAACGCTCTCGTTCCCATGCCTTTGAAATCGGCCTGCCACATCTCGTTGGCGCGCTCCCTCTCGAAACGGATCGGCTCCGCTTTCGCCTCGCACGCCGGCCCCACGCGGCCGTGCGCCTTCAGGATGCGGTTCGCCGTAGAAAGGCACAAGGGCGCCCGGCCGTCGCGCCATGCCACCGCGAGCAGTTTCTTGGCTCCCCAAAACGGATACTCATCCTTGGCCGCAAGCAGCCGGTCCACCACATGAGGCGCCGTCCGATTCGGAATCGTCTTTGGCCGCCGCGACCTCTCGCGCATCTCGGCTAGGCCCTCCTCGCGGGCGCGGCGCACCCAGAGCCGGGCCGTCGGACGGCTCAGAACGAACTCGCGGGCCACCGCCGAAAGCGACCACCCTTCCTCCAAAACCATGAGCGCCAACCGGCGTCTCTCGTCCATCTTCGTCCTCTCCTTGAATGGCATCTTCTCCTACCCCCAGGGTGGAAAGGATGTCCTGACACAGAGTGGAAAGGATCTCCTGAGACCGTACAGAGATTGTTGAAGGATTTGAGAATCAAGGTCGGGCGTTTAGTACCGCGTCGGCCACGCGCTCGGGTGTAAGGCCGTAGTTACGGTAGATGTCCTGAAATGGTGCGCTGGCGCCGAAGCGATCAATGCCGATTGCATGTCCACGGTCGCCTATCCATCTTTCCCACCCGAGGGTCGCGGCGGCCTCGACGCTCACGCGGTTTCCGACTCCTGGAGGAAGCACCTCGTTCCGATACTCATCTGACTGTTCCGCAAACAGTTCCCAACAGGGCATGCTCACCACGCGGGCCGAGACCCCTTGCTTCGACAAGAGACGCTGCGCGTCGAGACATATCTGCACTTCGGAACCGGTCCCGATTAGTATCGCCTCCGGCGGAGACGCCGGATCAACTCCTTCAACACGCGGCGTGTTGAGGGAGT
Source organism: Armatimonadota bacterium (assembly GCA_022567555.1). GTDB lineage: Bacteria > Armatimonadota > Fimbriimonadia > Fimbriimonadales > ATM1 > JADFGT01. Next base: position 17,841 of record JADFGT010000024.1, read on the forward strand.
TAAAGTCGGGATCGCTCAAAACATAAGCGCCGAGAAGCGCAGAGTGCCCGGGGGGGGTCACAACCGGCACCTTCTGCCTGGTAAGTATCAACGCCGTTGGGCCCTCGTACTCCAGTGCTGCCTTCCAAGCGGCGACCGTCTCGTTCGCGTCGGCGGGACGAATGACGCGCAGGTTGGGCATTGCGCGCAAAGACGCCAGGTGCTCTATCGGCTGGTGCGTGGGCCCGTCCTCACCGAGGCCGATGCTGTCGTGCGTGAAAACGAAGACGGAAGGCGCTTTCATCAGCGCGGCGATGCGAATCGCCGGCCGCATGTAGTCGCTGAAGATAAGAAAGGTCCCGCCGTACGCGCGCACACCCCCATGAACGTTCATGCCGTTTATCGCGCACGCCATCGCGTGCTCGCGCACCCCGAAATGGATGTTCCGGCCGCCGCGACTTTCGGAAGAGAACAGCGGAAACGATTTGAGCGCCGTCTGGTTGGAACCGGTCAGGTCCGCGCTCCCCCCAATCAGTTCTGGTAGTCGGTCGGCAATCGTGTTGAGGACCGCGCCGCTCGCGGCGCGCGTCGCCATCGCCTCATTAAAGGACGGCAGGTCCTTGCCCCAATCGTCCGGAAGCCGGCCTTCGACGCGGCGGAGCAACTCTGGGTTGTTCGAGAGCGCGGCTTCCGAGGCCTCGCGCTCCGCCCTGTGCCGGCAGCCGACTTCGCGCATGTGCCGCAACACTTCGTGCGGTACATAAAAGGCCGGCTCTTCCGGGATTCCGAGATTCCTCTTAGCCAGCCGCACCTCTTCTTCGCCGAGGGCGGCGCCGTGAGAGGCGGCCGTTCCGGCCTTGTTCGGGCTGCCCTCCGCGATGACCGTATCGCAAATAATCAGACTCGGCCGCTCCGTCTCGGCTTTGGCGGCGACAACGGCGGCGTCCACATTGTCAACCTCCAGTCCGTTGCACCGCGACACGTGCCAGTCGAGCGCCTCGAACCGCTTGGCAACGTCTTCAGAAAAAGTGAGGTCCGTGCCGCCGTCAATGGTGATGCGGTTCGAGTCATACAGGCAGACCAGCCGGCCGAGCCGGAGGTGCCCGGCGAGCGACGCCGCCTCGGAACTCACGCCCTCCATCAGGTCGCCGTCGCTGCAAATAACATAGGTCCGGTGATCAACCAGTTCCGGGAACTCGCTGCGGAGCCGCTCCTCAGCGATGGCCATTCCCACGGCCATGCCGAACCCCTGACCGAGCGGCCCGGTCGTAACCTCGATGCCTCTCTCGGGGTCGCACTCCGGATGGCCCGGCGTGCGGCTTCCCCACTGCCGAAACGACTTGATGTCTTCCAGCGACAGGTCGTAGCCGGTGAGATGGAGCAGGCTATACAGGAGCAGGGAGCCGTGCCCGGCGCTCAGGATGAAGCGGTCGCGGTTGAACCACTGCGGTGATTCGGGATCGAACCGCAAGTGGCGCGCGAAGAGAGCATAGCCCATGCCCGCCGCCCCCATCGGCATGCCGGGATGGCCGCTGTTCGCGGCCTGCACGGCGTCCATGGTCAGGCCGCGAATCGTGTTTAGGGTGAGTCGGACGAGGTCTGTGGCCTCCAAGGTGGCCATGGGCAGATGCTACCACGCCCGCGTTCCCTCAACTCGGTATCTGTTGCTTCTCGATGACCTCCATTGCGACCGCCGCCATCGTGCGACTGGAGCCCCTCGCCGTACGATGAATTCTGTCGTGGGCCTCCTGTTCCGTGAGTCCGAAATGGTCCATCAATACGCCCTTCGCGCGCTGCACCAACTTGATGTCGGCAAGTCTCCCGCGGGCGGTCTCAACCTCTTTGTGCCTCTGAACGCAAATGAGTATGCCCGGCTCAAGGTCATCAACCTTTACCGGCTTCGTGAGGTAGTAGAAGGCGCCTGCGCGAGCCGCCGCAGCAGCCGTAGCCTCGTCGGTGAAGCCCGTAAACAGGAGGACGGGACATTTCGCCTCTTCCATGATCTCCTTGCCCGCGGCGATGCCGTCTTTGACCGGCATGCGCACGTCAAGCAACACTATGTCCGGGTGAAGGTCCGCGGCGAGCCTGACGGCCTCATCGCCGTCCTTGGCTTCCCCCACGACCTCGTGGCCGAGGCTCTCGAGTTGGCATCGCAGCGCCTCTCTCGCGAGCTCTTCGTCGTCCGCGATGAGCGTACGGTACACCTTTTTCTCCATGAACCTGACACCGGCGGCTGCCGATTTGCTGCCAATGGCAACCTACCTGTCATCCTTGACAAAAGGTAACCGTCCCGGGCTCCCTCTCTGGCAGTTCTACTATCCTACCACTTCGCCCCCGCCTAAGCCTCGACGGGTAGAATCTACGCAAGAGATTTCTCACACATCCCGAAAAAGGAGTGCGTCATGCGAGAGGTTGTTATCCTGTCCGGAGCCCGAACCCCGATCGGTTCCTTCATGGGTTCGCTCAGTTCCCTGCCCGCGCCGAAACTGGGCGCCGTCGCCATAAAAGCCGCCCTCGAGCGGGCGGGAATCGCACCCGAACAGGTGGATGAAGTGCTCATGGGCAACGTGCTTTCCGGCGGCATCGGGCAGGCGCCCGCGCGGCAGGCCGCGATCTTCGCCGGAATCCCCGACAGCGTCCCATGCACCACCGTGAACAAGGTGTGCGGCAGCGGAATGAAGACCGCCATGCTGGCCGCGCAGGCGATAATGACCGGAGACGCCGATATCGTGGTCGCGGGGGGCATGGAGAGCATGAGCCAGGCCCCATACGCGCTGCCGAAGGCGCGCACCGGCTATCGGATGGGCCATGGCGAACTGATTGACCTGATGGTCCATGACGGACTGTGGGACCCGTACAATGATATGCACATGGGCAACGCGGGCGACCTGTGCGGGCGCGAGTGCGGCATCTCCAGGGAGCGGCAAGACGAGTATGCCGCCGAGAGTTACACGCGGGCGCTGGCGGCGCAGAAAGAGTGCCGCCTGGCCGACGAGATAGTGGCCGTGGAGGTGCCCCAGCGCAGGGGCGACCCGGTGGTGGTCGAGGAGGACGAGGAGCCGGGGCGCGGGAAAGTGGAGAAACTGCCCAAGTTGCGCCCAGCGTTCGACAAGGAGGGCACCGTGACCGCCGGCAACGCGAGCACTCTTAACGACGCGGGGGCGGCGCTGGTGATGGCGTCGGCCGAGATGGCTTCGGAGTTGGAGCTGAAGCCGATGGCGCGCTATTTGGGGCACGCGCAGCACGCGCAGGCGCCCGAGAGGTTCACCACGGCGCCGGCGTTCGCGATTAAGAAACTTTTGGAGAAGACGGGCAAATCCGTTACCGATATTGATCTCTTCGAAGTAAACGAGGCGTTCAGCGTGGTCTCCTTGGCCGTTGCGGAGAAGGCGGAGATCCCGCACGAGAAGATGAACGTGAACGGCGGCGCGGTTGCGCTCGGCCACCCGATAGGCATGACCGGCACGCGGCTGATTCTTACGCTGATGTATGAACTTCGTCGCCGGGGCGGAAAACTCGGAATCGCCACACCCTGCATCGGCGGCGGAGAGGCGACGGCGGTGATGGTGGAGGCACTGTAGCAAGGCTCAACAGGGGGACCAGTTGAGGCATCGCAGAAGAGACCATGGCGGCAGATATCGAACGAATTCCAGAGCCTCAAAGAACAGCATTAGTCGCAGCATTGCAGAGGCTCGTAGGCCCAGGGGTCAGTCATCGCCAAGCTTACAGTCAGTTTAGTGAGGGGTCAGCGGATAGATCGCTCTTCGTGCACAACATTGATCGGCCAACCGAAAGCGTGTTGCTTGAAACAGCGATCTTCGCCGATCGACAAGGCTTTATGCTTCACGGAGAGGGGTCTTGGCGAGGCATATATGCTAGAGACGCGGCTTTCTTCCTGTGTCGGCGTGTTCTCGAAGGCGAGTCCCCTTCGGAGGCGGTTAGTAATCTCGAGAAACTGATTTCTATGGACGATGCAAACGCTGTGTTGGTCATGCCACTCGGCGGGGTAACTATTTCCCACGAGGTCAATTTGGGAAACGGGATACGCATCGTGCCAATTGAGACGCTTCCCGAGAATAGCCAAGTGAGGTCAATCGCTGAGAAATATGCACAAGGACAGATGGAGCCTGGATCGCAAAGCTTCCCCCCGATGGAGCAGAAGGTAGCGCTAATATGTGACAAGACCGTCAGGCCGCTACTGACACGCATCGTCGATGGAGAATTTGAACGGCCTGATTATTCGCGTGAAGCAGCTGAGAACCTGGAAGATGCACGCCTTGCACTGTCACTGATTGGGCCGTCATGTCCGCTCAGCGGAGGCATCACTCTGGAGTATCGAGAACCACCGTTAGACGATCCGTATTTTTGGGCAGGTACGCGGTTTCAACTGAGCGAAGTAGCACCTCCAGCATTCGTAAAGGCAGTGGAAATCTCACCCGACGATGCCACAGCGGTTGTCTCAAGTGTTTTCTCATTGGATGAGTCGTTCCGCGCACGAATACGCCTTGCTCTGCAACGGTTTAGCCAAGCGATGAAAAGAAGGCCGCACGGGGATCGCGCGATTGACTTATCTATAGCCCTCGAATCATTACTTGTCGAAGGGCCTGGTGAACTCAGGTACAGGTTAGCCCTGCGGGCCGCCCTGTTAGTTGACGAGCCCTTGGAGAAGAGAAAGGAGATTCGGAGAACTCTTGCTGATCTCTATGAGGTGAGGAGCGCACTAGTCCATGATGGCGTACTCCCGACGCGGAACTTTCACGGAAAAAAGGCAAGCGAAGTTGTGGAAGATGCGACTGTCGTATCCGCTCGGGTACTACGTTCTTTCCTTGCAGCGGGCAAAGAACCGGATTGGCCCAATCTTGAGCTAACTGGCGGGATGCCGGCACCGTAGTTTCATGCCTCAACTGATCTCTGTTGAGGCTGCCCTCCCGCCCTTGAAGGTGAGCCTTCCGGCCCAGGGCGCGGGGCGGAGGGGTGTTTGGACGGCTCAACGGGGTGTTTGAACCTGTTAAGCACCCGTTTCAACGACCAATACCCAGGAATCAATGACTAAAACCCCGGAATCAGTGACTGATACCCCGGTTTCAACGACTAAAACACCTGTTTTAGGGGCCAGAACAGGTGTTTGGGAGGCTGCGACGGCCCGGTTCTGAGGCTGAGACGAGGCCCGGCAGGTTCAAAAATAGCACCTAAGGCTTGCAGGAACCCTCGCCGCCCGTGTAGAACTGCCGGGCATGCCTTCACAATTTCCACTCGCAGATGCCGAGCTTAGGGCTTGGCTTGACAACTTCATAGCGAACGAGGGCGTTTTCGGGCCCCTGGCCCTGCCGCTCACCTTCTTTGATGAGTTGAACACGCGCGGGGCAACGTTCGGGACGGACTTCGACGCGCACTTGGACACCCAGACCGCGGCGGAATCCGGGACAACCACAAAGAACACGAGCCGAACCACCGTAATTGAGGAGCTTAGGGGGCGAGTCCGCGAGCTGCGCTCAAACCCCCTGACCACGGGAGCGATGCTTCTGGCGGTTGGGCTGCCGGAGCACGACACGACCCCGTCGCCGATACTGCCTCCGACCACTGCCCCGACCATCGAGATGGAGGCCTTCGGGGCGCAGGCTGTCCGCATCTTCTTCTGGGACCCGGACAATCCCGCGCCCGGACGGAAGGGCAAGCCGGAGGGCGCTCGCTCGTGCCGGCTCATCGGCGCTGTGCTCGCCCAGGGCGCGCCGGCTCCGCCTGTGGATGACATGCAGTTCGTGGCCGACGACACCAGCACTCCCAACGACCAGAGCTTCGATCCCGCGGACGTGGGCAAGGTGTTCTGGGTTCGCGGCGCTTGGGCGACGCCGACCAGCGAACTCGGCCCGTGGTCAGCGCCGGTGAGCATCACGGTTCCGGGCTAAGAGGAAGGCGCACGGGTGGCGGGTACCCTGAGGGTTACGGCTCAGGGGCAGGCTGTGCCTGATGAGGAGGTCAGCCGCAACAAGCTGAGCAGTTGAGGCATGAAAAGGAGCCGTACTAATGCAGGCACCAGCCTCGTGGAGTACTTGCGTCAATCTGCGGGACGCCCTCTAATGCGTGTATGCCGGCTGATTATTCGCCCTTCGTTACTCCCCGTCTTCGTGGCTGCCATCTGTATGGCAGGCGCATGTCGCTCAGATTCCCAAATGGATCAGCTGGTCGGCGAGTGGAAACTACACGCCGTATCGCCGAGAATAACGGCGGAACAACTTACTCCGTACCAGAGGCTGTCCAAGGACCTTGAGATGATCCATGACATGGGTGTGCTCACCCTTCGAAAAGACGGCACGTATGAACTCGACAGTCCGTTCGCACACCTCATAAGCCGTCCGTACTCAGAACCGAGGTTTGGAGGCGAGCCGGCCTTCTATACTCACACGAGCTGGACCGGCGGGATCGGCCGGATTACGTTCGGCAGCTGGCGCGCCGAGGATGGCTCAGTCATACTGGAGACCACAATGCCGGATGACGTTGATAGTATCAACTTCCTCAATTCGGGTGATCGAGTGCGTGTACTTACGTGGGATTCCAAAGCAGACACCATTACGGATCCAATGAACGAAATACCGAACTTGTCTTTCGAGTGGCACCGGATTCCGCCTGGGACGCAACGGTGGTAGATGACCTGCCGGCCGGGTGCCCGGGGTGAGTGAAGTCAAGACCGTGTGCCGTGGACGTGTTGGCGAGTCTCCATCGCGCCGGATTCGCTCTCCGCATGCCAACTTGTCCACGAACGGCCTACGAGCAGCCGAGGCTCGGCATCCGCAAGACGACCGGTGGCGGATGCGCTGGTGATTGCAACGCAGGGGTAGGCTAGGCCGTGGCACCGGTGAAGCGAATGCGCACGCCTAACATGGCATTGCTCATCGCTACCGTTGTCTCCTGGTGTTATCCGGTGGCAATGGTAGCATCGTTCTACGCCACCTACCTTGTGGCGTGGGTGGAATTGGGTTACGCGCCAAGGCCGTGGATTGATTGTCCCTCTTCCATAGGAGTATGGGTGGGCGTATTCCGTTATGTACCCGGTGTGCTCCTCATGGGCATTCCTGTAGGCGCAATGGCCGGTTTGGTACTTACCGTGTTTTTCGTCGTTAGGCGATATCACTGGGCATGGGCCCCCCTTGCCGTGGTGGCTTTGTGCTGGCTCTGGATCGCGGCGTTCGCATTCCTCCGCTGGGACCCTGGTCGTGTCGGCGATTGGTACACAGACTGAGACTCGGCCGCCGTGTGCCGTGGACGTGTTGGCGAGTCTCCATCGCGCCGGATTCGCTCTCCGCATGCCAACTTGTCCACGAACGGCATATCGCTGACCGAACGAACGCTGTCGAAGGGGCAACACGTCGAACCAGTATGAGAGGGCGGCCCCGACGGCTTCTCTCCCCGTGGCTCTGGGTGGCGGTTATCGCCACCTTCGGCGGCGTCTTTCTGAAGCTTGTCCGCGACGCCAACCATGATTACGCCGGACGATGGGACGTCGTAGGCGCTGAGCCGGGCGCCGGCGATTGGACGGACCGGGAAGATGAAATCAGGGACATGGCGAACCGCAGCATGATGTTCATTGACCTCAGACTGAATGGGCGGTTCGAATTTGACGCCATGCGATTCTGCGGGAGCTGTCCAGACTATGGCCCGGGCGCAATCGGGCGATGGCGAGCCTCTAAAGATGGAATTCGGCTCCGCTCGGACCCTCGTTACGCAAACCAGTGGGGCAATCTGAGCAACCTCATGACGCTGGAACACCGCCGCGACAACAGGCTGGCGCTGGAGTTGCAAAGCGACGACAAGAAGCGCACCTATTACCTCCTATTCAGACGGTCCGGACGATTCGGACTCTTTTCCGAGATCGAAGACTGGTTCCCGCGAGGATGGTGAAGGTTTCTGAGCAGCGGCGGTTCGCCCGGCCGCAGTGAACGAAGTGCATAATGGGTGGGCTGGGCAAGAACACCGCGAGCGCGGTCGAGAATGACTTCATCTCCATCCAGGAATTGGGGAGCATGGCAAGCGACTACGCAGTGGCATGACGGACAAATCGAAACCAACCGGTCGAATTGTGATAGCCGGAGGCACCGGATTTCTCGGTTTGAATCTGGCCCGGCATCTTGCCGATTGCGACTGCGAAGTGACGTTGATCTCGCGCCACCCGCCTGGGGAAAACGGGCGATGGAACCATGCCCAGTGGGATGGACGCACCTTAGGTGAGTGGGCGAATCAGCTCGAAGGCGCTGCCGCGCTGGTAAATCTGGCGGGGCGAACGGTCGACTGCATTAAGACACCGGATCATTGCGACGAGATCCTGCGTTCGCGTGTGGAGGCGACCGATGTGCTGGGCCAGGCCCTGCGAAGAGTTCAGACACCGCCGCCTGTGTGGGTTCAAATGGCGACAGCGCACATATACGGTGACCCGCCCGAGGTCGGCTGCGACGAGGACTCAGCGTTCGGCTACGGTTTGGCGCCTTTCGTGGGCAAAGCGTGGGAAGAAGCGTATGCACGTTCAGTTCTTCCAGCGATGCGCCAGGTGATCCTTCGCACCAGTTTCGTTCTCGGACGTGGCGGCGCTCTGCCGCGACTTGCGAAACCCGTCCGCTGGGGTTTCGGCGGAAAAGCCGGACATGGCCGGCAGGGCATGAGTTGGATTCATGAGCACGACATGAACCGACTGTTCGCTCGCGCGATTGCTGACGAAAGCATGAGCGGTGTTTATGTAGCAACTGCGCCCAACCCGGTCTCCAACGCGGAGTTCATGCGTGAGTTCAGGCGAGCCCTGCGCGTGCCGATCGGGCTGCCTGCCGCAAGCTGGATGGTTCGACTTGCTGCGCCGCTGATTATGCGCACGGACCCAGAACTGGCATTGTACGGCCGCTATTGTGTCTCGCGCCGGTTGAAGGAAGAAGGATTCGACTTCTCGTTCCCGGACTTGCCATCAGCTCTGCAAGACCTGTACAACCCGTAAGTGCTCCGCCTAACAAGACATTCCACCGGGGTCTGCTCATATCACCGCTTTTCGACGAGTGGGAGCGTGATGGCCTACTTTCTCTCAATCCGATAACTCGTTATCAGCGTCTTGTCATCAAACTTCGCTGTAAAGGCGCCCTCAGCCTTTATTAACTTGCCGGTCGCCTGTTCAATCCAGAACATCGCCGTAGTGTTCGATGTGATCATTTCGTTTTCAACAAAGCGCCCGGAATACCGCCATGCCTTCATTCGGTCAACGGTCTCCTCTGCCTCGTACGTGTATTCCATCTTGACCTTACGATTGTTCACGGTTTGCTCGCCCGTCCACTTGTCACCGGGTTTCACGGCATCTCTGGGAAATGTCACGTCCAACGTTCCGCCCACCACCTCGGCGGGGACCGGTTGGCCGTTTACGCTCGCAGAAATGAATTGAGCACGCTCATCGTACACAATCTCCATCTTCATTGCCTCCATCAATTTGAAGAAGGAGCCGACCATCGCCAGCTCGCCCTCGCCTTCCGACGTGATGTTGCTGTACGTCTGGTGCCAGGTGAACTTGCCTCCGCCGACTTTCGTCAGTTCCTCATGGAGCGTCATTTTGATTCTCACTTCGCCGCCGTCCGGCAGCCCTCTCATTGTCATCTCGGCGGCGTAGGTATATTTGTCGCCGACTTCTCCGGCGAGCCGCATCAATGCCGCCTGCTGCCCCCAGGAGACAATTACGAACGTGGCAATGCATCCAAGCGCCTTCGTGCCCATGACCATTCCCGTGCAATATACCCTCGGCCGAAGGTGTACTCGCGTCCGCTGCTTGTGTGGCGCCGGGTGCCCCCGCCGCAAATCCCGGCGTTTCCGGAAGCGTCGGGTGTTTCGGGCTGCGCTGAGTGACTGAAACTTCAGTGACGCCACAAACGCTCAACGGAGGTGGCGAGGGACAGAGCGCGGCGGCCAAGGAGGACGTAGGAGTCGCGGCCAGAAAAGCCGCACATAAGAATCCTCATGCCGACGGTCGTTGCGCCTGCCGTAGCAATCGGATGACAGAACGTGTCAAGCTGGCGGAGTCGCTAAAAACTAATGGGAGTTGTGGAAAAATGTCATACGTGAAGAGAGTTCTTTGGCTTGCGATCGGCTCTTTGCTGTGCAGCTTTGCCGGGGCGCAAGTCCTGAGCGACGATAACTTCGACCGCTGGTTGGCTTTCATCCTTCCCAAACCCGCGGAGTGCCGCTTTGAAGCGATTCCTTGGCGAACTTCTCTCTGGAGCGCCGTGATAGACGCGCAAAAGGAGGACAAGCCGATTCTCCTGTGGGCGATGAACGGGCACCCGCTCGGATGCACGTGAAACAACGGCGTGATTGCCAGGCGGTCCGTCTGGTCTGACCCGGAAGTGCAAAAGCTCGCTGCGGACTTTATTCCCGCGGCCGACGCGGTTCATCGGCTGCAAAGGGGCAGAGACCCGGAGGCCCTTCTCTTTCAGCTTATGGCCGAGCATGGCCATTATGGCGGCCGGACAGTGCCTACCGACACGCGGCAGGGAACCTACGCCCTGACTCCCAGCGGACGTTTTCTCGCTTCTATCAATACCAACGACGCGAAACGCATGGCGCAGATGCTGGAAACGGCTTTGGCGACGTGGCACGCACTCACGCGAAATGAAAGATTGATGGCTGACGACCCGGCATTGAAAACACGGGAAGTTGTGCGGGTCGAGAGGTTTTTTCCACACAACGGCCTCGTTTTGCGCGTGTTCTCACGCGATCTGCCGCGCGAGAACATCGGAAAGGGTTGGCAGGCAACGGCGTGGAACCAGGATTTCGCATGGTTCAAGAAATCTGAGGCCAGATTGTTTCTTCCCCAGGACTTCTCGGATAAGAGCACTCATAACGTGCCCGACGCGGTGGCGCGTCGCATTGCGCGCTTCCATCTGGTTGATAACGTGCGTGGACAGACTTCACCATACGATAACAACGCCTTGAGAAGGGCTTCTATGCAAATGCAAGTAACTGATCGCAAAGGGAGTATCGTCTCCATTCGCCTGGAAGGCGAATTCAAGACAAGCACATCAGGCCAATGGTCCGTGAGTGGATACAGAGATATGAACAAGCCGTCGCAGCAGGACCGCGGCGTCGAAGTGCGTCTGCTGGGGCGGGCGAAATACGACCAATCTAAGCAACGATTCATAGAGTTTGAGATGGTTGCAATCGGGACGCGCTGGGGAGGAACGCAATACAACGGGCGCGGCGACGATCTGCCCGCAGCGCAGATCGGATTCGCCTTCACCCTGGCAGGCGACTCGCCCTCCGAGCGCGTGACCCCCGCTCACTTTTGGGGCTACGGCTGGCGATGACCCGCCCTCCGTCCGGGAATCCGGTTTGGTGGACTCTCCGCCGCACACATTGAAGCCGACCTATTCCGGTCGAGTCATCCCTACACTGTTTGCGACTACTCATTGACGCAGACCCAGTGTCGTGGAGGCTTGCGTGAAATGCTCATTCGAAGCGGTCCCCTTCATCGGGCCGGACCTGAATGCGAGTCATAATCGGCGCTGATGTCCGAGAGCGCGAAATCTGAGGCCCGAACCTCGTCGGCAACGATTCTGCTAACGGCTGTCGCCCTCGCCGCGTTCGCAGGCAATTCGCTAATCGCGCGCGTCGCCCTACGGGAAGGATCCATAGACGCCGTGGGTTTCACGGCTTTGCGCATACTGGGGGGGGCGGGATTCCTCTGGCTACTGATTGCGCTGCCGAAGGGCGGGCGGCTGCCACGCGGCTCCTGCGATTGGCGTCCAGCCGTGATGCTCTTCGCATACGCGATTACGTTTTCGCTCGCTTATCTCGAACTGACCGCCGGCACCGGAGCGCTCATCCTGTTCGGAGCGGTACAAATCACGATGATCGGAGTCGGTCTTGTGACCGGCGAACGCTTCAGGCCCAGGCAGCTCGCCGGTGCGCTGGTCGCTGTCGGCGGACTCGTTTATCTCACCTTGCCCGGGGTCGCCGCGCCGCCCCTGCGGGGAGCGATCCTGATGGCGGCATCGGGCGTCGCCTGGGGCGTCTACTCTCTGCTCGGGAGGAACGTGTCGAACGCCGCAGCCGCCACGACCGCGAACTTCATGCTGGCTGCGCCGCTCGCACTCGTTTCCGGCGCGGCCATGCTGCCAAGCCTCGAACTGAGTTCGAGTGGAGTGTGGTGGGCGATTCTCTCCGGCGCGATTACGTCCGGGCTCGGATACATCGTGTGGTATCTCGCGCTGCCCGGCCTCGGTTCGCTGCGTGCCGGAGTGTCACAACTTACGGTACCGGTCATCGCCGCGCTGGGCGGCGCAGCTTTGCTTGCCGAGCCCGTGACGGTGCGACTCGCATTATCGGCTGTCGCCACGCTCGGCGGTGTAGCGTTGGCGGTCGCCGGCCGGTCCGGCTCGCGCCGCTGACCGCCCAGAAAATCCGCTACTTCTTCGGCCAGTCCCACAGCCCGTACAGCAACATAACCTCCGGTTCCTGGCCATTGATGCGCAGTGCGATTTCGATTTGCGAACGGTGGTGCGCTTCGTGGGCGACGGCGTAGGCGAAGAACTTGAGGGTCGAATCGAACCGGCCGGCCCTGCCGGACTCCTCCATCTTGAGGAACAGTTTCTGCATCAGATCGTTGGTGATCTTCAGACCGGAGAGGATCTGCTTCCGGGTCGCCGTTTTCCAGTCGAGTTTCGGGACCTTCGCGGCCTCTTTCCGCATCCTCTCCTGCAGCCAGCGGCCGCGTACGTAGACGATGTGCGTCCAGTTGGAGCGAATGGTCTTTCCTTTTCCCGGCTTTAGTTCGAAGTGCTTTTTTTGCACATTTCAAGCAGTTCCAGGTTGACGGCGTTGTTCACGCACCACGCGTCGTTCAGTTCTTCGATGGTCACGCGCATATTCTGGCCGATTCGACTCTCGTTTGTGCGCGTGTCGAGCGTGGCGTGCGAATGGAGCGGCCGGTTTGAAGCCTGGATAGTTGCCCCTTCACGTCCCATCCGGGATACAATACCGATATGAAATTCGCCCTCAAGCCCGACCATCCCGTCACGGACCCGGCATGCAAGCAAGAGACCGGCAAAACGTTCAAGGATTGGTACGCCTGGATTGACAAACAGTGGCCGGATGGTCCGAAGCGGCGCGACGTTACCACCCATCTCTGGCAAAAGCAGAAGATGAACATCTGGTGGGCGACGACGATCGCGGTCGAGTACGAGCGCCACAAGAAAATGAAGAAGAAGGACGGACTGTACGAAGGGTACTCGATCTGTTCGACCAAGACTTTCGCCGCGCCGATGAGCCGCGTCTACGAGGCCTGGACCAAGCTCGACCAGATGAACAAATGGATCGGCGGCGAAGTTTCAGGTGAGATGAAAGAGGGGGGGACGCTTACGACCGGAGACAAGGAGCGATTCGACGTGCTGCGCCTGCGGAAGAACAAAGACTTGCGGTTCGACTTCCACCACCCGCGTTTCTCGGCGATAACACGCATTGACGTTATGCTCGAAGACAAGGGCAATGGCAAGTCGGGCATCAATGTGCACCATAAGCGTTTGCAGACCCGCGCCGAGGCCGACTCCGCACGCAACACTTGGGGCGAAGCGATGTCCCGGCTGAAGGCGATGATCGAATAGCCTGGACCCGTCCATCTTCGGCGCCATCATGCGCAGGCACCGCTGCAAGAGCGAATGGTTTTGAGATTGGAGCGACTGCTTTCTCAGCCGCTAAGCTTCCAGAGCGTGGCGGCGAGAGGTCATTTGTGACAAAATGGCCATATGCGACTCTCGCACGGGACTGCGCTTTTCGCTACGGTGGGCATTCTTGCTGCAGGCCACATCGCATGTTCAGGCAGTGCGGACGAAGGGCCGGCTGAGAGGCCGAAGTCACAAGAGCAAGGCGAACGGCCCGTTTCTCAGTATTATCAGGAAGAAGTGAAGCCCGACATCGTTTGGAAGGCGGCGGAGGGCACATTTGGCGCTTCGCTGTCGCTCGACGGAAGCGCTGTCGTTACCGCA
>JADFGT010000099.1 GCA_022567555.1 Armatimonadota bacterium
CAGATAGACCGTTGGCTCAAGCGGATGGCCCGTGGCGAGAACCCATCGCCGGATTTTGGGGATGGCCTGGAGAATCAGAACGTCCTTGCGGCGGTCGAGTCGAGCGCGAAAAGTGATCGGTGGGAGAACGTAGGTTAGACGATTTCGGACAGGAGCATCAGGCTGCGCCGCCAGGCGTCGGCCTCCTGGGCGACTTCGGGCGAAACCGCTCCCACTTTGTCCAGCTGCGTCAGCACAGTGCGCAGGTAGCCGCTTAGGGCGACCATCTGGCACAGGACGGTCTTGGGAGCCGTTTTTGCGCACGTCTCTACGAAGAGCATCGTCTCTTCGGCGATCTCCCTGCACCCTGCCGCTGTCGCTTCATCGGCTGCGTATGTCTTGATGCGAGCCAGGTTTGATGCGAGTATTCCCAACTGCCGCGTCAGGCGGAACTGCGTGAATCGCGAAGTCTTTTCTTCCGCTTGGGCGCTATGAGTCATCCCCAAACACACTCCTTACGATTGCCTCGTCCGGCTTCTTCTGAATGAGAACCGCGCCCATCAGAACTCCGCGCTCCCGGGGACGCGATAGAATGGGATTACGTCGCGGATGTTTTTCATACCCGTTACGTACATCATCATTCGCTCCAGGCCGAGACCGAAGCCGGAGTGCGGCGCGCTGCCGAACTTGCGAAGGTCCAAGTACCAGCGATAATCCTTTTCGTCCAGATCGCATTCCTTGATTCGCTGCGTCAGGACATTTAGGCGTTCTTCGCGCTGAGAGCCGCCGATAATCTCTCCTATGCGCGGAACGAGCACGTCCATCCCTCTCACAGTTTTGTCGTCATCGTTGACCCGCATATAAAACGGTTTGATCTCTTTCGGCCAGTCAATAATGATAACGGGCTTCTTCAATTCCTTTTCCGTAAGGAAGCGCTCGTGCTCGGTCTGAAGGTCGGCGCCCCAATATACGGGAAACTCGAAAGATTCGCCGCTCTTCTTGAGGAGTTCGATCGCTTCGCCGTATGAGATCCGGGCGAACTCGCTGGCCGCGACGTGCTCAAGCGTCTCGATCACGGCCGGTTCGATCCACTTGTTGAAGAACCTCAGATCATCTTCGCACTCATCGAGGAGAAACCGAATCAGGTATTTCAGCATCTCCTCCGCGAGGTTCATGTTGCCTTCGATGTCACAGAATGCCATCTCCGGTTCGATCATCCAGAACTCGGCCAGGTGTCGAGGCGTATTGCTGTTCTCTGCCCGGAAAGTGGGTCCGAACGTGTAGCAGTTTGTGAATGCGAGGGTGAATGCCTCAACTCCAAGTTGCCCCGATACCGTTAGAAAGGCGGGCTTGCCGAAGAAATCCTTCTCGTAGTCCACCCCGCCGTTTTGTGTGGGCAGGTTCTGCATGTCGAGGGTGGTTACGCCGAACATCTCGCCTGCGCCTTCGCAGTCGCTGGTGGTGATGATAGGAGTGTGAACGTAAAGGAAGTTGCGCTCCTCGAAGAACTTATGAATCGCCCACGAGAGCTTGTCGCGCATTCGGAAGACGGCGCCGAAGGTGTTGCCGCGCGTGCGAAAGTGCGCGTGCTCGCGAAGGAACTCAAACGACGCGCGCTTTTTCTGCATCGGGTACTCGGACGGGTCCGCTTCCCCGTAAATCTGTACTCCGCTCGCTTTCAGTTCCACGGATTGCCCGGCCGCCGGCGATTCGACGAGGGTGCCGTCGAACCGGGCACAGGCGCCGATTGTGATTTTCTTGAGGGTCTCCTCAGGCATCACGCCGTCTTCAATCACCACTTGCAGGTCCGTGAAGCAACTGCCGTCGCTGATCTGCACGAAATGTATGCCTTTGCTGTCGCGGCGCGTCTTCACCCATCCGTACGCAGAGACCTCGGCCGGCGGCGTGGTCTGCAGGATGTCTCTAATGTAGGTGCGGCGGTAATCCATCGTGCGGGATTCTACCGAAAGAGCCGCCGGAGAGAGGAGGCCGGCCTGGCGACCGGTCTCACACCTGCGATTCTCGCTCGCGCGAATCGGGCAGCGTCGGCCCTCGGGTGAAGCGGTACACTGCTCATCCGATGAGCCGTTATGACGCGGTCGTGATAGGGTCGGGGCACGCAGGAATCGAGGCAGCCCTTGCTGCGGCGCGGATGGGCGCAAAGACCGCGTGCGTGACGCTGCGGTTGGACCGCATCGGGCACATGCCGTGCAACTGCTCGATAGGCGGTCCGGCGAAAGGGCACCTGGCGCGGGAGGTGGATGCGCTCGGCGGCCAGATGGGCGTGACCATTGACCATGCCCTCACGCACATCCGGACCGTCGGAACCGGAAAGGGCCCGGCAGTGCGGACTTTGCGGGCGCACGCGTGCAAGGTGCTCTATCCGCGTCTGATGCGGCAGGCGATGGACAGCGTACCGGACCTCACCCTAATTGAAGCCGCTGTGCAGACGGTTCTGACCGACGGGGACCGCGCTGTGGGCGTTCGCTTGGAGGACGGACGCGAGATTGCCGCACATAGCGTGGTCATGACCACCGGCACGTTCCTCAACGGCGTTTGTCACGAAGGGGCACGTAAGAAGCGGGCGGCGCGTTTCGGCGACGACGCGGTGGCGGGCCTAAGCGCGTTCCTATGGGACATCGGCATTAGGACGCGGCGGTTTAAGACGGGAACAACCCCGCGGATTGGGCTCTCCAGCATAGACACCGGCCGGCTCGGGATTCAGTCTTGCGAAAAGAGCGCGGGACCGTTCAGTTTCGTGCACGACGCGGTGATGCCGCAGAGCCGGATGTACGATTGCTTTCAAACGCGCACAAACGACGAAACCCACCGCATAATTCGTGAGAACATTCACTTGAGCGCCGTTTACGGCAAACGAATCGAAGGCGTGGGGCCGCGCTTCTGCCCAAGCATCGAAGACAAGATCGTTCGGTTTCCTGACAAAGAGTCCCATCCGGTCTTCTTGGAAATCGAGGAGTGGGACGGCGAGTCGGTTTACGTGCAGGGGATGAGCACCAGTTTGCCGGCCGATGTGCAACTCGCTTTCCTAAGAAGCATGCGCGGCCTGGAAGATGTCGAGATGATACGCCAGGGCTACGCGGTAGAATATGACATGGCCGATCCTTCGCAACTGCGTCCCACCTTAGAAAGCAAACTATGTGAGGGTCTGTTCTTGGCGGGACAAGTGAATGGAACAAGCGGTTATGAAGAGGCTGCCGCGCAGGGGATCGTGGCCGGAATCAATGCGGCCCGCAGGGCGCAAGGGCAGCCGGAAGTCGTTTTCCCGCGCGACAACTCATACATCGGCGTGCTGATTGACGACTTGGTGACAAAGGGGGTTGACGACCCGTACCGCATGCTCACGGGGCGGAGCGAGTATCGCCTCTTCCTCCGGCACGATAACGCCGATTTCCGCTTGACGCCGATCGGCCGCGAGATAGGGTTGGTATCGGACGCCCGATGGGAGCGCTTCGAAGAGAAGCGGCGGATGGTTGAAATGAAGCGAACGTGGCTTGATTCGGTCGCCTTCAGCGTAAGAGACAACGACCTGCTGATTAGCCGGGGCCAGCCGCAGGTGAAGACGAAGACGACCGGTTTCGACCTTCTGAAGCGTCCGGACGTTCGATTTGCCGACGTGGTCGAACTTGCGAAGGAGTCGGGTGCGGGCGCGCCGCCGGAGGACGTGAGCGGCGCCCGCCTGGTGCGTGAGGCCGACGAACAGGTGGAGATACAGGCGAAGTTTGACGGCTTCCTGAAGCGGCAGGAGGCGCAGCTGGAGCAGCAGCGTCGAATGGAGTCGCTCGCGATTCCGCGCGGATTCGACTACAGCAGCGTGCGCGGAATCAGCCACGAATCGCTGGAGAAGTTCCAGCGCGTGCGGCCCGAAACGGTGGCGCAAGCCGCCCGCATCCCCGGCGTGCGTCCGACCGACATCGCCGTGCTAATCGGCCACGTGCGCCGGGCGCACGCTGGAAACCGCGAGCGTTCTATCGCGGCGCGATGAGAACGGGCAGGCGTCCGTGCTTAATCGTGTAGTTCCAGGCCTGGTCCACGCTGGGAATCTGGAAGCCCCGGAGTACCTCCGTGTCCAGCGCCCCGGCGCGGTCCACCGCCTTCCGGGCCTCGATGCTGAGCTGCTTCTGGCTGAGCGCGCAACCCAGCGTGAAGTGAGTGAACGCGTATTCCGCCCCGGCGTCCGCAGCGGCGCGCGCTATTCTGAGCGCCTCGTCGAACTCCTCCTGATATAGGTACACGATGGCCAGACCGTTCAGGGCTTCCGGTGAATCCGGCTTCGCGGCAAGAGCCACTTCCATGTACTCTCTGGCCTGCTCCAACAGGAACTCCTTGCTCTTTGCCACGTCGGGGTCCGAATCGAGGCCGGCGCGCTGCGCGGCCCAGAGCGACTCATAACCCCGTTGGACGTAGGCGTCGTACAGCAGCGGGTTCTGAACAATCGCCCTTCGATAGTTGTCGCGCGCCTCAGTGTATTGGCCCACGGACCATTGAAGCACAGCGAGATAGTAGTACATTTCGGCCGCAGACACGTTCTTTCGGATCATCGAGTTTATCTGGCTGAGCATCGCCCCATGCTCGCGCCGCCGGTGGGCAATGAACGCGGCGGAGCTCATCAGAATCGGTGAGTCCGGGTCGGCGAACGTTCCGTCCCTAAGCGCCTTGCCCGCCTGGTCCCAGTGCCGAAAGTACGCGTGTCCGGCTGCGAGCAACGCCAACGTGGCAACGTCCGGCGCGCCGTTCTCTTGCACCGCCAGCGCGACCGCATGGGCTTCTTCCATGCGCGTGGAGCGCATCGAGGCGAAAATCAGGCGATTGGCGATCGCGTTGATCGGGTTATACTCGTCCCACTTTACGAGGAGGTGCCGGCGGGCGGCTGAATACTCGTTCTTCTGAATCAGAAGGTCTACAACTTGCAGCCGGTTCTCGTCGGTCACAGGGCCAAGGGCCTTCAACTTCAGGTCCAAGGCGGCGTGCTTCTGCGCCACGGCCGCCTTGAACGCCGAACCGATCTCCTTGAGGGCGTTCCCGGTCTCCCCTTTGGTCGAGGTGATGCGAAAGGCGCGGTTCACATGAATGCCGCTGAGAAGTTCGTGCGCCTCGACCGACTCTTCTGCGAAGAGAGCTTCCTCGGCCCACCTTTGCGCCTCGTCGAGCACGCCCTTGCCCAGATAGGCGCGGCCCAACGCCAGTTTCGCGGGCGTGAAATTCTCGTCCGCTTTGAGGGCGACCCTGAGCGCGCGAATCGCGTCGTCATACTTCGCCACGTTCAGGAACTGCTGCGCGTTCTTCAGGTGATACTCCGCGCCTTTGTCCAGCCCGTTGTCCACAGTAAGGCCCAGCCTGACCCGCTCGCTGTCCCCCTCTGCTGTGTACGCCGCTATCTCAAGATTGAGAGGTCCCTCCTTTTCGGGGATCGTATCGAGAAGGAAGGTGTAGGGCGTGCTCGTATCCGTGGCGCGCAGTTCACCGTTAACGTAGAACTCCACCTGGTTCACCGTGGCGTCTGCGGTGACGATTACGCGCACCTCAACGATGCCGCTCAGGATGTCCCCGTCCTTGATCGAGGAGTTAATCTGAACGCCCTGTGCAAACGCGGCCGCGGCCAGCGCCGCCACCGCCAAAAGACCTATGGTCGCTTTTCTCATAACACTCCCTCTTGCTGTGTCTTGCTCCCGGAATTGGACGCTCCGAACAGGTGCGCCGGTTCGATTCAGAGAGCGGCCTCTCCTCGGTCGCCTGTTCGAACCCGGATGGCCTCCACCTCCGGGAGGAGGAAAATCTTGCCGTCGCCCGGCCTCCCGGTCCGGGTGCTGGCGATGATCGCCGAGACGGCTTCCTCGGCCATCCCGTCCGGCAGGACGGTCTCCAGTTTGATGCGCGCGGGCATCGAGACGACGTATTCCCGTCCCAGGAACCACTCGGTGGGCTCGGGGGAACTGCCGCACCCCCGGACCTCCGAGACGGTGATCCCGGTCACGCCGCGCTCCGCGAGCGCCGTCTTGGCCTCCTCCAGTTTGTGGGGCCGGATGTAGGCGACCACGCGGATCACAGGGCCATTGTAGCCCGAAGGGGGTTGACGCTGGGCCTCGGCGGGTCGAGCCCTATTTGGGGAAGGCCGCCAAGTCTGAGGCCAGGGGCCGCAGAGGCATCAGGCATGAGGCCGGAGGGCTTGCGGCTGTGCTCAGCAGGCTCTGGACGGGGAAGGGTAACGCTGGGCTCCAGGGCCCGCCCTGCGAGCCCTGGGACGCAGGGTGCCCATGCCGCCGTCGGCAGGTTTTTCTGATACCACACCCGCTCTATCCGGGTGTGGTATCAGAAAGAAGGAGCACGCCGGCGTCTACAGAACTATCGGGTGGAGGTGACGCATTGTCCATCGCAAGAGTGACCGAAATTAGTTCGACTTCGGACAAGAGTTTCGAAGACGCCATTGCCCAGGGAGTCGAACGCGCCTCGAAGACGCTGCGCAACATGAAGTCTGCGTGGATCAAGGAGCAGCGCGTGGAGTTGGAGAACGGCCGAATCGCCCGGTACGTTGTGCACATGCTCGTTACGTTCGTTTTGGAGGAAGCGTAGAAGGACGGCGACATTGGCGGCGATGAGATTGAAGTGCCCGTGACGCGGTGACATGTCAGCCGGGCAGAATTGCCTTTAAGCGCGGGTGCCCCTGAGGTTGACGTGACCGCCATCGGGTGGCCGGAACCCGCGCCGTCAATCTCAGGGAGACCCGCACGGCCCCCAACCCGCGTCATCGCGTCACATCCCCAGGCGCGTAGGTGTCGTGATGACGCCTGGTCAGCCCGCGGCGGCGCGCCCAACCCGGCGTCGGCACCCTACGCCCTCAACCTTCTAAACCGATGCCGGCCCACCCGTAGGACCTGCCCGTCCGCTTCCTGCAAGGAGATCGTGGCGAAGGGGTCGGTGAATTTCCGGCCGCCGATGCGCACGCCGCCGCCCTTCATGATGCGCCGCGCCTCTCCGGCGCTCTTGGTGAGGCCGATGTCCGTGATAAGACGGGCTATGAGGACCTTGCCGTCTTGGATGGCGGTCGCCGGGATCGTCGCATCGGGCGCCTCTTCCGGAGTCTCGCGCTTGCTGAAGGTGCGGACAAAATAATCCCCGGCCTCCTTCGCAGCAGGTTCGCCGTGGTATTCGCCGACTATCTCTTTGGCTAAGCGCATTTTGGCGTCGCGCGGATTCAGCCGGCCCTCTTTCATATCCGCGTCCATTCGCGATATCTCGTCCTGCGGCACGTCGGTGCAGAGCGTGAACCAACTTTCAATAAGGTCGTCGGGGATGGCCATCGTCTTGCCGAATATCTCGTTCGGCTCCTCGGTGACTCCGATAAAGTTTCCCATCGACTGCGACATTTTCTCCTTTCCGTCAAGGCCGATGAGGAGCGGCATCAGCATCACAACCTGCGGCTCTTGGCCGTAATGCCCTTGCAGTTGCCGTCCAATCAGGTTGTTGAACTTCTGATCGTTTCCGCCCAGTTCGATGTCGGCTCTGATTTTTACCGAGTCGTATCCCTGGCAGAGCGGATACAGTATTTCGTGGAGCCCCAGAGCACGCGGGTCGGGGCCGGAGAATCCCATGGGGATCAGATGAGTGGGTGGGTAGGATTTGGTTTTGGACTCGCCGGGGTCCTTGAGTGGGAAGCCCAGGGTTGATGTCTGTCCACCTTCTTGTGCGATCTTTGGCGGGTGAAACCGCTTCTGGAAGTCGTCGCGTTCCATGATGCGCGCGACGGTTGTATGGCCGGCCAGCATTATCACATCCGCGAATTCCATCTTTCCAAGCCAGTCGGCGTTGTAAGTGATCTCGGTCTTTTCCGGGTCGAGTATCTTGTACAGTTGTGCCTCGACCTGTTTCACATTCGCCTGCACCTCTTCGCGGCTCAGTTGCGGCCGCGTTTTTGACGCGCCGCTCGGGTCGCCGATCATGGCGGTGAAGTCGCCGATGATTAGGCATGCCGTGTGGCCGAGGCGCTGGAAGTCGCGCAGTTTGCGCAACACCACGGCCCAGCCGAGGGTGACGGCGGGCACGGTGGGGTCAACGCCGAGTTTCACCCGCAGCGGCTCGCCGGTCTCGGCACTGCTTTTCAGTTTCCGGGCCAGGTCCTCGCGCCTGATGACCTCGCTGCATCCTCGGCTGAGGAGCTCCAGTTGCTCATCAATGGTCATTCGCGTGGTCAGAGGATACCGGGAACGGCCGGCGACCGGCGACTGACGACCGGCGGCTGACGCAACGCGATGGACGACCCGAGCCTCACCGTTTGGCTTTAGCGCATGGCGGCCGCGAAGGTGGATTGCGGCGTGGTGGGTCTGCCCTGCGCCTGTCCCAGACCGCGGTGGCTCGGCCGTCCAGCGAGAAGGCCTTCATCAGGCCGCTTGGCCCGGCGGGAGAGTGCCCAGCAATTCAGCCGGGATTATGAAGGGACCCGCTCGACTTCTCCGGTCGTAAGTTATACTAAGGAAGCGGACTCTGCCCGGCAGAGCGCCGGCCTGAGTCTTTGGAAAGGAGAACTGCAATGAATCTTGCGCACAGAAACGCCCTGCGCGGCAGCGTCGCGCTCGCTGCCATGTTCGCGCTTACAGGCGCACTACCGATCGTGCCCGGCGTTGACACCAGCGACTACCCGTGGGTTGGGCAGTTCGGCGACGCGGGGGGATTCGACACGACGGCTGTCGCCGTCAGCCCACATTGGGTGATGACCGCACGGCACACCACGGGCGGCATGGGCAGCACCGACGCGCTGTTCAAGTTGCAAGACGGCACTACTTTCTCCTCTGTGGAGATTGTGCGCCACCCGACGGATGATATCGCGCTCGTGCGGATGTCCGATTCGATGCCCGGATGGTATAAGCCCTACTTTGGAGCGGCCGACCTCGGCGCGACGATGACGATAGTGGGCTATGGCGTAAAGGGCCGGATGGCCGCCGGCGAGTGGGAGTTTGATTGGGGTACAGGGGGTGTAAAGCGATTCGCACGGAACCGCGCCACGCTCAGTCAGTTTCTGGACTTAGGCAGCGTGCGCGCATGGTGGCTCATCGCAGATTTCGACGGCGCCGGCCGCGACGCGTTCGGCGACGGCGGACCCGTAAGTGACGAGGGCACACTCGGTGCCGGCGATTCCGGCTCAGCGGCGCTGATAGATGTCGCGGGCGAGTGGGAGGTAGCCGGAATCGGGAGTTGGATCGGCAGCGTGGGCGGAGGGCAGCCCCCCCCACATTACGGCTCCATCTTCGGCGCGGTTCAGGTAAGGAAGTATGAAGCGTGGATTCGCTCAATCGTTCCGGAAACGGTGCTGCTCGACAGCTTCACGATCATCCGCGGCCTGCTGCTCTCCGGCGGGTTACCCGACCTGTTCTTTAGCGACGACTCGCGCCTGGTTGTGCGGACGGCGGTGTTCGCTCCGAGCATTGAACCGCCCGTGCAGATAGAGGTCGTTGGCACGTCGCCGACAGAGAGCCCGAGCGAGCTGAGGTTCCGGTTCGAAGGGACGGCGAGCAGGGATCTCATCCAGCGGCGAATCTCGATGTACAACTACGTCACACAAAGTTACGAGGAGTTGCATGTCGCATTTGCGGCGACATCGGACGAGGTTGTAGAGATCGTCATTACCTCT
>JADFGT010000172.1 GCA_022567555.1 Armatimonadota bacterium
CCTGATTCGTTTCCACGGCGCGAAGTAGAGCGTGGCTCCGCGGTCGAACAGGCAGAGCCGGACGCCCTGTTCGTCCACGATCAGCCGCTCGGTAAGCCGCCAAACGAGCAGACCGACGGCCGCGGCGAACGGGATCGGGAGCCATATCCAATCGAAAACCCAGACGAAAGCCGTGGTCGCGTGCTCGACCATTGAGAGACCCCAGGCAACCGCTCCGCCCCAATCAAGCGAGCTCGACAGGCCGAGAAGAGGCACGACACCCCACGGGGGAACGAACACGAGCAACCACCAGAGGGCTACCGCGAGCGCTCCGAGGCGAACGGTTCTCCAGCGGCGTGTGCGTGCGCTGGCCGCAAGCAGCGCCGGTTCGAAGGTCGGGCCCTCATCAGATCGTTGTCCGAGCCATTCGGCGACGCGGCTGTTGAAGAACATCAGCCGGACCAGTCCGGCGACAGGGAGGAAGAAGGCGATGAACACAAGGGCCTCCTTCGCGGCCTGGGCTGCGTCAAGGTGGTGCGTTCCGGTCATCAGCGCCAAGCCAGCAGTCCACATCGCCGGGATCAGAAAGTCAGCGAGATAGTAGTGGGCGATCGCGAGGCCGAACGTCCAGAACGCCAGAACGACCCAGCGCGCCTTGGGGCTGCGCCGCGTCAGCATCCAGCCGCCCAGTATCCCGAGTACGCCTACAATCAGGAACCAGAACGTGTCTGCGTACGTCAGCGGTGCGTAGTAAAACGGCTCGGGCGGCTCCCCCCAGGCCGCAGCACGGACCGCCAGCAGCAACGCAGCGACACCGCCCGCGACGGTCAGCGCAACGAGAACCTTCAGAAGTCGTGGCATCGCCATAGCCTCCACCTACCTGTCTTCCTTCCGCTCTGCCTCATAGATGAGACGGGTGCGGATATGCCGTTGGTTGCGCTATCGGCAGGCCCAGACCCGGCCTGTGCCCGCTCTGTGACCTCGCGGTCGTCCCTCTGCCTGTCTTGCCTCTGGCCTCTCGCCGGTCGTCAGTCGCCAGTCGTCAGTCGGCTATTGCCAATCTCCCGGACCCCCTCCTTGAGGTTCCCCCTGGGTCGCCGGAGACGCGGGACACCTGACCTTCAGACTCAAGGGGAACCGTCTGCTAAGCGCCGCCTGCCAGTCGCCGGTCGTCAGTCGTTAGTCGTCAGTCGTCAGTCGTCAGTCGTCAGTCGTCAGTCGCTCCTCGGCTACACTCCCATCGTGGACCGATACGACGTCATCGTCTGCGGCGGGGGGACGGCGGGCGCGGCGGCGGCCATCAAGTCGGCTCGGCTAGGCGCGAAGACTCTGGTCATCGAGCAGTTGAGCGCGCTCGGCGGCACGCAGGCGATGGGATGGGTGACCCCGATGATGCCCAACTACCTGGGCGACGAGCACCTCTCCGGCGGCCTGAACCTGGAAGTCATGGAGGAGCACGCGCGCCTTTCACCCGGCTCGGACTTCCCGAAGGCGCAGGTTTGGTACAACCCAGTGGCGCTTGCGGTCGCGCTCGGCCGGCTTGCTGAGAAAGCCGGAGTTGTCTGCCTCTTCGACGCCTTCTTGCACGGCGCGCAAGTTAAAGACGGTCTTATCGAGAACGTTTCGGTTCACACGAAGGGGGGGGAACGGTCTTTTTCCGCGAGAGTGTTCGTTGACGCCAGCGGCGACGCGGACCTGGCGCACTTAGCGGGCGCTCCGACCGAATCCGGCGGGGAAGACGGACGTACGCAGCCGCTCACGCTTCGGTTCAATGTGGCGAACGTGGACATTGAGCGGGTTGCCAAGTTCTTCGGGGAAAGCGGGACCCCTCCCCGGCCCTCCCCCTTTCGCTCCGCGAAACGGAGAGGGGAAGCGCATTTCCTTCACGTAGGATTTGCGGAGGCGAAGGAGAGCCCAATCGGAGACCTTGTGCGCGAGGCGGTTGGAGAAGGGACGTTGGAGGAGGACGACCTCGGCTATTTCCAGTTCTTCACCATGCTGGGCCGGCCGCGCGAACTGGCGTTCAACTGTCCGCGCTTGACCGGATTCGATCCCTTAGATCCGTTCAGCCGCTCAGACGCGCTGGTTGAGGGCCGTGAGAGAATCGTACGCATCCACGCTTTCTGCAAGAAGAGTCTCGCCGGATTTGAAGACTCCTATGTGTGCGTCGTCGCGCCGCTTTTGGGCGTGCGCGAAAGCCGCCGCATCGCGGGCCGTTACGTTCTCACGGAAGAGGACCATCAACAATGCCGCAAGTTTTCGGACGTCGTGGCGAGAAACCGGTATCCGATTGATATACACCTGAGCGAAGGCGGCGTGGAACTGCGGAATTTGCCGGAAGGCGACTATCACGAGATCCCGTACCGGTCTCTCTTGCCGCAGGGGATTGAAAATCTCTTAGCGGCCGGCCGCTGCATCAGCGCGACGTTTGCGGCTCAGAG
>JADFGT010000025.1 GCA_022567555.1 Armatimonadota bacterium
TTACCACTCCTCATAAGCACACCGAGTCAGGGCTTGTCTGGAGGGATGCGGTAGATCTCCTCGCGATCCTTGGCGAAAAACCTAAGAATGGGTTCTCCATATTCGATCTCAAATTCCGCCCGAGTCTTGCCTTCATATAAGAGACCGAAGCCGCTCTCAGCCGCAACAAAGGACGTATTCGACTCGGGGTGGTCTAAGATCAGCATTGAGCCGGACCCATCGCCCCCAAGAGCCGCCAATGTGCCCCCTTCAGGATTAAAGACGATGATACCGGCGCTCTCTTCTGCTGCGTAGAGACTGGCCAGCGTCCTTCCTTCCCGGTTGAGCAACCTCATAACTTGGTCATCCGTCGTATCAAGCCGAACACGGGTTCTGCCGTCCCCGTCCACAAGTTCGAACTTCCGCGCTCTGATCAAGTCTGTGACTTTCTGCTCGTCCTGGGTTGCGTTCCATCCCACAATCGCTAGCATCGGCAGCACGACCAACCCCGCACACACGAGCACCAGCCACCGATTCGCCCTCTCCAACCGCGCGACCCTGTCTTCGAGTGTCCTGTTCATGGCTACATGGTACAGGGTTTCGCCGGGGGTGTCAAACAATCGAGCCATGGGTCCGCCCTCAGGCGCTGTTCTCGTGCCTCCGCCCATCCTCGGTAGTAGGGCGGCGACAAAGAGACAGAATGTAGAATCATCCCGGTGTCATGAGCACGGCGACGGCTGGACCTGCGCGCGGACTGCAAGCTGTCAAGACCTACCTTGAGATGATCAAGGTCGAGCACTCGGTCTTCGCGCTGCCGTTCGCGATGATCGGGATGATGTACGCCGACCTGAGCCTAACTCCCTCAACACGCGGCGTGTTGAGGGAGTTAGGTCGCGGCGCCGGTGCCGTCGTGGCCGACGGGTGGCCCGGATGGCCGGTGTTTCTGCTTATCTTGCTTGCGATGGTTAGCGCCCGGAGCGCGGCGATGGCGTTCAACCGGATCGCCGACCGCAAGATTGACGCCCTGAACCCAAGAACGGCGCGGCGACCGCTGCAAACGGGCGCGCTCTCGACGCGCCAGGCGTTCACATTTTTCTTGCTCTCCTGCGCACTGTTTTTCTTGGCGGCGGCGCTCCTGAACCGCCTCACCCTCACCCTCGCGCCGGTCGCGCTGATTATTCTGTTGGGTTATTCATACACAAAGCGGTTCACGTCGTTTTCGCACCTGTTTGTCGGCCTTTCGCTCGGTATCGCGCCTGCCGGCGCCTGGGTCGCCGTTACGGGCGAGTTCAGTTGGACGCCGCTGTTCTGGATCTTGGCCGTCACTTTCTGGACCGGAGGTTTCGATGTTCTTTATTCGTTGCAGGACGACGATTTCGACCGAGAGCACGGCCTGAAGAGCCTGCCGGTTCTGTTGGGACGAGAGCGGGCGATTATCGCAAGCCGCGCTTTTCATCTGCTCGCCGTCATTTCGTTGGCGGCGGCGGGGCTGACGGTCGGTGCAGGCGCCCCTTACTTTTTCGGCGTTATGTTCGCAGCGGGACTGCTGATTTATGAGCAATCGCTCGTTGACGCGAACGACCTCAGCAGAATCAACGTGGCGTTCTTCACTTTGAACGGCTACGTCGCAATCGGCATGTTCCTGTTTTCGTTGCTGGACGTGCTCGCCTGAAGTTACACCGGCTCACTCCGCGGATCCTGCCCCCGGTTGTGCGGACAGGCGCCTCATGGAAACGATCACGTCATAAGGTTGAATCGCGTCAACCACGTCCATCCCCTCGACCACCTTTCCGAAACCGCAATAATCTCCCTGCAGCCCGGCGGAGTCCGACTTGAGGATGAACATCTGTGAGTCGCCGCCTACCTTTTTCCCACCGCTGGCCATGGCGAGCACGCCCCGAACCATCTCCAGGTCGGTCTCTTCAAAAGGCAATCGGTTGCCCGAGCCACCGGTTCCAATCCGGAGATCGCCTGGGGTCAGGTCCTTCGACTGCGGGTCGCCCCACTGGGTGACCCAGTTCAGGACGCGGTGAATCTTTTGGCCGTCATAGAACCCTTTTTCAATCAGGTCCAGAATCTGCGCGCAGGTCTCCGGCGCCTTGCCGGGATACAGTTCAAAGGTGACCATCCCTCGGTCCTGCACTTCCATGGCCACTTTGACCACGGCGGGCGGCGGCGTTCCGGGCGCGCCCCCGGCCGGCGAGCCGGCCCCCTCGTCCTCGTCGCTCCCGCACCCGAAGAGAATGGGCAGGAACAGGGCGGCAACGACGAGAAGGGCTGCGGTCTGTGTATTCATGGCCCCGCGATGATACCGCTCCGGGCAGTCCGCCGGCGCGTGCCATACTCTTGGAGGCTTGTCTGATGTTGCGCCCGCTCGCCGCACCTTCTTCAGACTGCCCGACTCACTCGGCGCCCTGCGCCACCGAGACTTCCGGCTCTTTTGGGTTGGCGCATTCGTTTCGTTTATCGGAACCTGGGTCCAGCGCGTCGGGCAGGGCTGGCTCGTTTATGACCTGACGGGCAGCGCGCAGGCGCTGGGCCTTTTAACATTCCTCGGCGCAGCGCCCATGTTCTTTCTCACCCCGTTCGGCGGGTGGCTGGCCGACCGGCTAAACAAGCGGGCCATTCTTGTCGCCACTCAGACGGTTTTCGGCCTGTGCGCGCTGGTGCTCAGTGCGGCGGTCTGGACCGGTTCGATTTCATATTGGCTGATTGTGGCGATGGCCGTGGTGATAGGCTGCGCGGCCGCGATTGACATTCCTACGCGGCAGTCGCTCATCGGGCACGTCGTAAAGGTCGAGGACCTGCCGAACGCCATCCCATTGAACGCCGCCACCTTCAACACGGCGCGCGTCGTGGGTCCGGGGATAGGCGGGTGGCTGTTGGCGGCGTTCGGTCCGGGAACGTGTTATCTGGTGAACGGCCTCAGTTTCCTCGCCATCATTCTGGCCGTGATCATGATTCGGTCGGACCTGCGCGGCGGCTCGGACCGGTCAGCATCGCTCAAAGAAACGCTGTTTGAGGGGATGGGCCATGTGATGAGAAACCCGGCGTTCCGGCTCTTAGTGTTGATGGTGATGAGCACCGCCGTGTTCGGCTTCTTTTATCTGTCGCTCCTCCCGGCGCTGGCCGAGGCTAAGTTGCAGGCCGGCAAGCAGGGCCTGGGCGCGCTGATGACTGCAACCGGAGTCGGGGCGCTGATAGGCGTTGCCGTCTTGGCCGCACTCAGCCGCAAACCTTATAAGGGATGGACAATCGCCATAGCGATGGCGGGGTTCGGGCTTTCGATGATCGCCCTGTCGTTTGCTCAGGAGCAGTGGCAGGCGCTGGTTTGCCTTGGAAGTATCGGCATGTGCGGCATCGGCCAGTTGGCGGGCACCAACGCGGCGCTGCAGTATTACAGCCCGCCCAACTTGAGAGGCCGGGTCATCTCCGTTCACGTCTGGTCGTTGGCTGGCCTCCACCCGTTCGGGGCGCTGCTGTTCGGATGGGTGAGCGAGCAGGCGGGCCTTGAGGTGGCGTTTCGCTTGGGCGGCTCGGTCGTATTCGCCGTCGGCCTGTCCGTTCTTCTCTTCGGCCGGGCGGTGAAGGGCCTACGTTAGCACTGTACCTGCAGTCACTCGCCGGCGACCAAGCGATCGAACTCGCCACGGTCTTTGGCGCGGGCGGCTGCTTCTTCGTATGTGATCTTCTGCTGTCGCACTAAGCCTGACAGCGCTTGGTCAAGCGTCTGCATTCCTATTCGGGAACCGGTCTGAACGATAGAGCTGAGCTGATAAGTCTTATTCTCCCGGATTAGGTTACGGACTGCGGCCACCGCCGCCAGGGTCTCGAATGCGGCGACCCGGCCCTTGCCGTCGGCCCGCTTGATGAGCGTCTGCGAAATAACGCCGACCAGGTTTACGGAGAGTTGCATTCTTATCTGCTGCTGCTGGTGCATCGGAAAGACGTCGATGATTCTGTCCACTGTCTGCACGGCGTCCGGAGTATGAAGCGTCCCGAACACTAAGTGTCCGGTCTCCGCAGCCGTGATTGCCAATTGAATGGTCTCGAGGTCGCGCATCTCGCCGACAAGTATGACGTCCGGGTCCTGGCGGAGAACAAACTTCAGCGCATTCGCGAAACTGAGCGTGTCGGAATCCAGTTCTCGCTGTCGAATCAGCGCCTTGTCGTCCTCGTGAACAAACTCAATCGGGTCTTCAACTGTCACGATGTGCACCGGGTACTTGTGGTTGATGTAGCGGATGCATGCGGCCTGCGTCGTTGACTTTCCGCTGCCGGCTGGGCCGGTCATCAGCACCAGGCCCCGCGGGCGGTCGCAGAACTGCCGGACGATTTCCGGGACCCCTAACTCGTCGAGCGATAGAATGCCGAAGGGAATTACGCGAAACGCCGCCTGCACCAGGCCGCGCTGCTGATAGATATTGCCTCGAAACCTCGCCACGTCGGCGATTTGATAGGCGAAGTCGAGTTCAAGTTCCTTCTGAAACCTCTTGCTCTGGGCTTCACCGACAAGCGCGAAGATCTCTTCGCGCGCCGATTCTCGTGTAAACGGCTCCTCGTCTTCCAGTTGAATCAGTTCTCCATAAATACGGAGGTACGGTTTGGTGCCCGCCTTTATGTGCAGGTCGGACGCGTCGCTTGCCACCGTGCGCCGAAGTAGGCCATGAATCCTACCCACTCTCGGCCACCTCCAGGAGACCGAGATTCATGGCGCGCCGCTGGAACTCTGCAGGGGCTTGGCTCTTGGCGAGCGCATTCTCGTAATCAATCACATTCTCTTTCACGAGTCTGAGCAGATGGTTGTCCAGGGTCTGCATTCCGAGTTCCTTTCCTGTTTGAATGTCCAAGTAAAGTTGATGAGTTTTTCCATCGCGTATGAGCGCCCGCACGCTGGGTGTTGCGATCAACACCTCAAATGCCGCCACGCGTCCGGCGCCGTCCTTTGTGGGGATGAGCGTCTGGCTGAGCACGGCCTGAAGCGTGACGGCCATTTGCGTGCGGATCTGCGCCTGTTGGTCCGGCTGGAATACGTCAATGATGCGGTCAATGGTCTGGGCCGCGTCCACGGTGTGCAGGGTGGACATGACGAGGTGTCCGGTTTCGGCGGCTGTGATTGCCAATTGGATCGTTTCCAGGTCGCGCATCTCGCCGACGAGGATCGTGTCCGGGTTTTGGCGCATCACGTGGCGCAGAGCGTCGGCAAAACTGTGTGTGTCCACGCCGAGTTCCCGCTGGTTTATCACGCTTACTTTGTCCCTGTGCATATACTCGATTGGGTCCTCAACCGTCAGGATGTGGTGCTTCCTGTGCGTGTTTATGTGGTCAACCATGGCGGCGAGCGTCGTGCTCTTTCCCGAGCCGGTAGGTCCGGTGACCAGAATGAGTCCCCGAGGCAGTAGAGCGAGCTTCTTTGCGACCTCTGGTATTCCGAGGTCGTCAATCGTTCGGATCTGGAAAGGTATGACACGGAAGACAGCACCGAGCGCGCCGCGGCTCCAGAACATGTTCACGCGGAAGCGGCTCAGCCCCTCGACTTCGTAGGACATGTCCAGTTCCCTGAAACTGTCGAGGCGGGCCCAGCGCTCTTCGGTGAGCGTGCCTCTAAGCAGGTCTGTTAATTCTTCTTCTGCGAGGGATGGGTAGTCCGTTCGAACCAGGGCCCCATGTATTCGCATGACCGGTGGTTCACCGGCCTTTAAGTGGAGATCGCTTGCTTCGCGGCTGACAAGGTCCCTCAGCAGATCGTCTATGGACGGCTGCATGAGGTCAGCGGCGCAAGAGTTGGCGCAATTCGGACAGCACGCCTGCGTAACTCAGAGCGGTCTCCTCTGTGATGACACCGGCCTTTACATATTTGACCAGGCTCTGGTTCATTGTCTGCATTCCCCAAAAGTGCCCTTCGCTGATGGCGTGATACAGTTCGCCGAAGTGACCGTCTTCTACCAGTTTGCCCACCGTCGGCGTGCAGATCAGCACCTCGCATGCACAGACGCGGCCTTCGCCGTCCGCTCGCGGAACCAGTTTCTGTGCAATGACTGCCTTTAGCGAGGAAGACAGGCGGATGCACAGGTGGTGCTTCTCGTGCGGTGGGAACAGGTTGACGATTCGGTCGAGGGTCTCGCTGGCGCTGGGCGTGTGGACTGTCGAGAAGACAAGGTGGCCGGTTTCGCCGGCCTGCAGCGCCACGTTCATGGTCTCCACGTCGCGCATTTCGCCGACCAGGATAACGTCGGGCGCTTTACGCACGACTGCGCGCATCGCGGTCTGGAAATCTTTCGTGTCAATGTGGACCTCGCGCTGGCTAACGTATGCCTTCTTATCTTCGTGGACGAACTCCAGCGGGTCCTCGATCGTTACGATGTGGCACTGACGCTCGCGGTTGATTAGGTCAATGATGGCCGCGAGCGAGGTTGTTTTGCCGCAGCCGGTCGGTCCCGTGAACAGCACGAGGCCCTGGCGGTATCTTGCGGTTTCAGCCAGGACGGGCGGCAGTCCGAGTTGCTCAAGCGAGAGGATCTCCAGCGGGATAAGCCGGAAAGCCCCGGCATGAGTGCCTCTCTGGAAGTAAAGGTTTGCGCGAACACGCATCTTGCCGCCGACGCTGAAGGCCAGGTCCATCTCCAGCCGCTCCTCGTAATCCGACGCCTGTTTGGGGGTCATCGTGCTGAGGACCAGGCGCTTCGTGTTCTCTTCGTTCACCACGTCCCAGTCGCCTGGAAGCGCTGTCACAAGGGCGTGCTGCCGCATCTTCGGGACCGAGCCGCTCTTGATGAAGAGGTCCGACGCCTTCTCGGCGAAGGCAATCTCGAGCATTTCGTGAAGGGATGAGTCTGCAACCTTGGGCATTACTTTCTGCTACCTCAGATTCGATTTAGGGTTCGGCTGACCGGCGTCCGCGATAAGGACGCAGGGCGAAGTATACCAGCAGCCCAGCGAGGGCAGCCGCCCCAGCGATCCACCAGATTATCGCCGAATCCGACCGCTCCTTAGACGGAGTTTCGGGGGGAATCGTTTGCTGTTGGGCGGTCTCGGGGATATCTATGCGGCTGGGGTCCTGAGTGGTCAGCACCACGCGGTACTCAACCACGCCCATCCGCGCGTCATACACGCCCCGCACGGTGGCCGAGTCGGTTTCCGCGTTGCGCAAAGTCACATCTTCTTGCGGTGTCACGCCCTCGAAGGCGATGGCAAGGCAGCGGACCGTGTGCGGTGAGGGCGCGCCGGCAAACGCCTTTGCGAACGGCAGGAGTCGCAGAATGCCTCGATCCGCGTCTATGATGAAATCCGTCGCAAAGTCGGCCCCCAGAACTCGCATGTCCTCATCTTCGGGGCCCGCGCTGAGGGGCGTCTGCGATATCCGCAGCCCGCGGACCGGAGTGCCCGCATATTCACCTACCATCTCGCACTGCCGGCGCAACAGGTCGGCCGGATAGTCCGCCGCGACCATCTGAATGTGTACGTAGTCGGCGCCGGTCGGCGCCTTCTGGACGCGGATGATAACGTCCGGCCGCGTCTGAGCAAACTCCTCGGCTACTGAGTCCTGGGGGGCCGACGGAGCGCAGAGAAGGCCGAGTGCCAGCAGTGCCCACGGTCTTGGTCCGCAGCCGTAGGTTTGGTTAGGCGGCAGCGCGCTCATGCGTCGGACAGACGCTCCAGTATGGACCGGCCGTCTGTCCCGCCCAGGAGTTCCGCAACTACACGTTCAGGGTGCGGCATCAGACCCAGCACGTTTCCCCGGTCGTTCAAGATCCCGGCAATGTTGGCTGCGGATCCGTTCGGGTTCGCTTCGTCGGTCGGTTCCCCCTCTTCCGAGCAGTAGATGAACGCGACGCGGCGCTCCTGCTCCAACCTCTCGAGGGTTTCCTCATCCGCGATGTAGCGGCCCTCATTGTGGGCGACCGGCATGTGTAGAACGCCTTTGCAGCCTTCTGTCCAGAAACTGTCGGTGTTGTGCGGTGTCACCGCGATCTTGCGGCAAACGAACTTCCTACCGGAGTTGCGCACGAGCGCACCTGGCAAGATGTGCGCCTCTGTGAGAATCTGGAATCCGTTGCAGATGCCGAGGACGGGCAGGCCATTCTCGGCGAAGCGCCGCACCTCGCTGAGAATGGGCGCGAGCGCGGCGATGGCCCCGCCGCGCAGGTAATCGCCGTATGTGAATCCACCGGGAATCACGACCGCGTCGAAGCCCTGGAGCGACGTCTCCCGGTGCCACACGTATTCCGCCTCGGCGCCTATGAAATTGTTCAGCGCGTGGTAGGCGTCCTGGTCGCAGTTGCTGCCGGGCGTGCGTAGGACCGCTACCTTTATGTCGAATCCTCCTCGATGTCGAACCTCTCGATCACAGGGTTGGAGAGAAGTTTGCGGCACATCTCCTCAACCTGTTCCTGGTTGCCGTCTTCCAGGCTTAGTTCGATCAATTTGCCGATACGGACGTCCCGCACGTTCGAGAAGCCGAGCGTGCGGAGCGAATCGCCGATGGCCCGTCCCGCAGGATCGAGCAGGCTCGGTTTCAGAGTGACGTAGACCCTATATCGGCTCATAGGGGAATTGTGGCACGGCGGGGAGCTCTCGGTCCGTCCTGATGCAGATCATTCGGGTCGGACATGTGGGTGGCCGGATTCCCCTCCCAGGCCCTCCCGAATTCGGCGCCGGGCCACCGGCCTACCTGAGAACGTTCCCGGTTCGACCGCTGCCCGTGTACGGAATGAGCCTCGCGGCGCTGAGTGCGCCGGGAGTGCGACGAGTGGTAGCAGTTGGAGTCGCAAGTGTAATCCTATTTGCCGGGGTCTGGTCTGAGCCCCCGCCCCGTTTGGTTGACCGTCCCCTGGCCGACTACTACGCCCGAGCGCTGGCTGCCGAGTCAGAGGGGGAGCCGCACAAGGCGCTGGCGATGCTGAATCTCCTCCTGATTCCCGAAGAGACCTACGTCGCGGTTGACTATTCCGCACTTCCCGAGAATGAGCGGGCCCGGTTTCGGCGTGGAGTGGCCCTCGCTTTCGAGATGTGGGGCGAGGCCCTCGGCGACGACTTCCCGTTCCGGCTGGTCGCAGAAGACCCCGACGCGCAGGTGCAACTCCGCTTCTTGGACGACATCAAGAACGGTTCGGCGGACTGCAAGGGGGAGATTCGCTCGAAGCGGCGCATCCAGTGGAACCACGAGGTTCATTACTCCGAGTTTACTGCCGAGATCGATGTGTCGAAGTTCGGCCGAGGCGGAAAGTTCCTCGGCGAGGGGGACGTTACGCACATTGTCGCGCACGAGTTGGGGCACGCTCTCGGCCTGGGCGATGCGAGCGCGAGGGACCGTATTATGGGCGCGGTCGCCATCGGCAATCCTTACGGGAAACTGCACGCGTCCGAGGTCGAGGCGGTGAAGGCGTTTCGTCAACTGATACGGGCCCAGATAAACCGCATTTCGAGCGACATACGCCTGGCCGAACCCTCCGGCCTCGTACCGGACACCGCAGGCTGAGAACCGTTGCCGCCCTGGGGGCGATAGGTCCGGGCATAACCACTGCCGGCCGCTCGCGGCCGAAAGGCCGGTATTCTTACCGGTAGCCGGCGCCGAGGGCCGCTATCAGGCTCGTGACGGTCCGATCCTCGACGAAACCCGTGCGAGCGCCAGTCGTCTCATCATTGTCGGTACATGGACGTACCGCCGGACCGTGCCGAATCGAGCCAGATTTGCGATTCCGGATCGGAAATGGCGGAAAGTGCCGTATACTAAGAGTAGCAGCCGGCGAGCGAAGTGGCCCGCCGGCAGGAGGCGCATCATGAAAAGGTTGCTTGTATTGATCGCCGCAGTGGCGCTGGTCTTCAGCCTCGGTGCGGCAGAGCCGCAACTGGGCAAATCGAAGGGCAAAGGTTCCCCTGCCAAGAGCCAGGACAGCAAGAAGAGCCCGGCTCCAAAGAAGCCGAGCCTGGCCCCCAAGAAGTCCAGCCCGGCTCCGCGTAAGTCGAGCCCGGCTCCAAAGAAACCGAGGCTGGCCCCCAAGAAGTCCAGCCCGGCTCCGCGTAAGTCGAGCCCGGCCCCCAAGAAGTCGGGGCCAAAGGCTCCGCCCAAGAAATTCAGTCCGAAGCCACAGGCTCCGAAGAAGTCCGGGGGTTCCATATCACAGGGCAAAGGTGCGCCGTCGAAGAGTAGCGGCGGGCAGAAGAGCCCAGCGCCGAAGAGGTCGCTTCCGAGCCCCAGAAAGCCGCAACGATCGACGCCGGTGAAGGCCGCTCCCAGGCCTCGGGCGCCGAGCAAGTCCGGCGGCACCATGACGCAGGGCTCCGGCACGAAGCCGAGGCTTTCGTCAAGCGGGTCCGGCGCTCGGCCACGGCAGTCCAGCGGCGGCCGGTCAGGCCCAGTGGCGCTGCCGACCCCCGGAAGGAGCGAGCGGTTCGGGCAGGGACAGATTAAGTCCCAGGCCGGCGGATATCTCTCTAAAGCGCCGTCAGCGGACGATTACCTGAAGCGCCAACGGCGTGGCAATGATGGTTCGATCTTCACGCCGCGCACAATGCCGGTTCCGGTGAATTCCAACAACAACCTAAGGGATTTGACCGCCAAGGCCAGACGCGGATTGCCGAACATCCCGACGCCGGGTGTGAGCCCGAGGGGAATCCCCGGTGGCCGGGGGTCTCTCGAGCACCAGGTCCGGCGGATGGAGGAGTACCGAGGCGGCGGTCTCCGCCACGGGTACCATCACTATGACCCGTTCTGGCGCGACTGGCACTTCGGATACCATCACTACGTGTTCATTCCGTACTCATACGGTTGTGTGTTCTCACCGTACTACTGGTATTGGTCCGTTCCCGGATACATAGTCCTCGGACGTGTCTGGTATTACCCGCCGGGTCCGATCATCCTGATCGGCAGCGGTATTCACTGGACATACTGCGGCCGCGGGCAGTACTACTCAACCTACTATGGGAACAGTCGGTACGACAATTACTCTTCGCTCGACAGGGCGCTGAGCGACCTTGTTGACGCATTCCGGTACTCGGACGGCGCAGCTCTCGGCAAGTTCCTGCCGCGCGGCGGATCCGTGGAACTGTTCATTGACGGCGAATACGCCTACACAATGAGCACGGACGACTATTACGATATCACGTCCGATATGATCTACAGCGTGTACACAACGGACTTCAAGATCGTTGATGTTCGCCGCGCGAGCGGCGGCGAGTATGCGGTTGTAGCTCGGCATGACTTCGTTGATGTGTCGAACGACCGGCAGACGGTGTGGTTGACGTTCACGCTCGTACGCAAGGGCGGGTATTACGCCATCACGCAGGCCGGCACGAGCACGTTCCGGCCCTACTGAGAACAACTCCGTTCCGGGCGTGAAATGAGGGCTGCGGGCGAGGTCCGCAGCCCTCATCCTTGCGCCTGTCGCTCCCGGTTATTCACCCTCGGTGACTGTGAGCGCGATCTCCGTCCGGCCGTCCACTCGAGAAACATTGAGGAAGATCTTTCGGTTTTCGTCGGTGGCCAGAATCGAGGCTGTATCCTCCCAGTTGATCTCGTTGTCAATCATGCCAACCTTGTCCCGGTAAAACCCGATAACGCTGGAAACGGGATCGGATGTCGTGCGTACGCTCGTCACACTTTTGCGCCCGATGCCTTCAGCTGTCCACACGCTGTCGCCTGTTTCCTTGCTGCCCGGATAGAAGGGCAGCCCCAGGTCTTCTTCGGATACGTTGCCGCCGTACTGAACGACGTTGCCCTCTTCGTCGGTCATGGTCACCCGGTCCTCCTCCGACTCGTAGGTAAGATTGCCGCCGTCCGCCTCCGACTCGACGGTCGTTTTCCCATCGGACCCCTCTGTAATTGTCACCTTGTCGCCCTCTTCGTCTTTCACGGTTACAGGCTTGGAACAGCCGCCGGCAGCAGCCGCAATCAGGGCACAAATCGCGAATCTGAAATACATCCCTTGTTAACCTCCTGCGCCGCATCAGCGATCCTGAAGTGCGGCGATTCCAGGGAGAACTTTACCCGCCATGAATTCGAGGCTGGACCCGCCGCCGGTGCTCACGTGGGCGATTCTGCCGGCCACGCCCAACTCTGCGACCGCCGCCGCCGTGTCGCCCCCGCCGACGACCGTGACGCCTTTGCACTCGGCCATCGCCTCGGCGACCGCCCGCGTGCCGGCCGAGAAGTTCTGCATTTCGAACACGCCCATCGGCCCGGTCCAGACCGCCGTTCCGGCCCGCCTTACGCGCTCCGAAAACAGCGCCTGCGCCCGGGGGCCGATGTCGCCGCCCACTGCGTCCGTGGGAATGGAGTCGCAGGCCACGACCTCCACCGGGGCGGTTTCAGCGAGTTCCGCTGCAATGATTACGTCGGGGGCGAGGATAACCCGGCCGCCGAATTTTCCCAATGCGTCTCGGGCGAGCCCGACGCCGTCCTCATCCAGCAGCGAGCGCCCGATCTCGTAGCCGAGCGCCTTGAAAAAAGTGAACATCATCGCGCCGCCGACGAGCAGGCTGTCCACTCTCGGCAGCAGGTTTTCGAGGACCTGGATCTTGTCGGCGACCTTCGCTCCGCCGAGGACGGCGACGAACGGCCGCTTCGGGTCCGCCAGCGCGTTGCCGAGGTACTCAATCTCCTTTTCCATCAGCAGGCCGGCGACGCCCGGGATATGGCTTGCGATGCCCTCTGTGCTGGCGTGGGCGCGGTGCGCGGTGCCGAACGCGTCATTCACAAACAGGTCGGCGAGGGCGGCCAGGCGAGCGGCGAACTTCGCGTCGTTCGCCGTTTCCTCCTTGTGGAAGCGCACGTTTTCCAGGAGGAGCGCGCATCCCGGCTGGAGGTCACGGCACAAGCGCTCGACTTCGGGTCCGACGGAGTCGGGCGCGAGCGCGACTCCGATGCCAAGCAGTTCCGTCAGCCTCTGTGCGACCGGTTTCAGGGAGAGACTCGGGTCCGGTCCTTTCGGCCGGCCGAGGTGGCTGGCCAGCACGGCTACGCCGCCGCGGTCAAGAACCCACCGGACCGTCGGCAGGGCGGCGCGAATTCGGCTGTCGTCGGTGATCTTGCCCGTTTCATCGAGCGGTACGTTGAAGTCGCAGCGTATAAAGACGCGCTTGCCGGACACCGCAGCGTCGCGGACTGTTTTCTTGTTCAACGCCACGTGTTGATTCTACCGCTCGTCTTTTGCCCACTCCCTGATCTGCTTCAAAAGGTGTTTTCCGAGCGTCCTGTTGCCGAGCAGCGTGCGGCGCTGACGCGGCTCCACCAGCATGCGAACCCGCTTGCCCCCCATCCGCGCCTCGATGCAGATCCATCTTCCGAGGCCGAGAAGAGAGTGGACATTCCACTGAAACCTTGCGCCGACAATATCCTCCTTCCGCAGGCTGTGCTTTTGGCTCTCACCGAAGAATTCGATGCGGTCCGGGTGCAGCAGCAGCCAGCCGACGTCCTCGTGGGGATGCACGAGGCCGCGATACATCGGCCTGGCGAAGCCGGAGAATGTCGCAGTCTGGACCTGCTTAGGGTAAGCGGCGCGCAGAGGCGGGCGCATTGCGCTCTTCATCTTCTCGTTCTGAAAGAGACCGAAGAGGTTTATCGAGAACCAGAACAGAACCGGCGACGCGCCCAACACGTATAGGGCCACGGCCGTATGACCCTGTTCGTGCAGCCATATTGCCGCAGCCGGCAGCGGCGCGACCAGGAGCAGGGGCGCCAGGTTCGACATCCAGCGCCGATACCCCGTCCAGACCTTCCTGGGCACTGAGCGAGATTACCCCTGTTCAGATGCGAATGCCGAAGGTGACCTGGATAAGGTTGAAGCCCCGATTCGGCGGGTTGACTCCGCCGTTGCTGATGTGGACCAGGCGCACACCCAGGCGCGGGGAATCGGGATCCCCGGTCAGAAACGTCCCGAAGCCTATGTAGTTGGCAAAGTTGAACTTGTCGTTCAGGTCGAGCGACGTGGCGTTCGAAAAGAACAGCCCGGTCCCGATCTCCAGGTAGAGGTTCTTGAACGTCTCCCCTCGGCCGATCCAGATGGCGCCGACGCTCAGCCACACTCCGTGGAGCCTCGACGTGTCTCTTCCCAATGTGTCGCTGATGAGATACCGGACGCCGAGAGTCTCGCGCGCCTCGATGTCCGGGCGTCCGCGCAAGGCCGCAAACCTTCCGGGCCGGGACCATTCAAGACCGAGGCTTAGGCCCGTGCGCTCGCGCGAGGTCCCGAGGATGCGCCACGCGCGCCCGGCGGTCCCCTCCAGGGTCCACGCTTCTTTTCGCTGGCCGGGCTCGTCGGCCGCCGCCATGCAGCCGCATAGGACGAGGAGCGGGATTAGGAGACGTTTCATGCTTCCATGCGATCGGGCCCGAGTCCGGACGATGGTTCTCCGAAGACAGAAGTGCGAGCCGATCATGCCAATTGTCAGGTTCAGGGTCGAAAAGGATACCTGCCGGCGGCAGGGTGGCATGCGTGATCTTTATGAAACGTGTGCCGTGGACAGATTCGCTTCGTGGGTGCCCGTGCGACTTCGCTCCTCGCAGCGAATTTGTCCACGAACGGCCCCGCGAGTGCCACATTCGCCCAGTGTGAAACGGCAAAGACCGATCGCGATCAACGCGCCCGGCCATGCGCACGAGTTGACGTTCTCTTGTTACCGGCGGCTGCCGCTGCTCGCGGATGAGCGCGCCCTGCACCTTCTCGCGGACGCGATCAGCGCCGCTCGCGAGACATGGCGGTTCACGGTCTGGGCGTACGTGTTCATGCCGGAGCACGTCCACATCCTCATTCACCCATCCGCGCCGAGGTACGGCATCGGGTTGATTCGCAAGGCCATAAAGCAGCCGGTGGCGTCGCGCTACATCAGAAGGCTAAGGGAGACCGCTTAACCGGCCCTCACGAAACTGTGCTGGAAATCGGGAGACGGCCGGATTCGCTACCGCTTCTGGCAGAAGGGACCGGGCTTCGACCGCAACCTGTTTTCTCCGAAGGCCATTCATGCCTGCATCGCCTACATTCACGCGAATCCGGCGCGTCGAGGGCTGGTGGAAGTGGAGACGGATTGGAAGTGGTCGAGCGCTAACTTCTATCGCACCGGGAAGTCGGGGCCTTTGGCTATTGACCCGTGTCCGGTCCTTGGGTTGCCGGAGCGGGGCAACCTGTAGGCCGTTCGTGGACAAGTTCGCTCTCGGAGGAAGACGTTCACACGAGATTAGACCACGCAAACCTGTCCACGGCACACGCCCTTGATCTCACTCACACTTGGCGGTCGCGCGCGTCATTGTGTGTCACACACGACTCGACGTCCGGCACAAGCCGTGGTACCTGGCACCCAGCCGTCACTGAGCCATGACCTCGGCCAGCAGCAGGCGCTCGGGATCAATTCGCCGCTCCGTGCGCGATATGATCTCAAACGGCGTGCTGATGACCTGGTTTCCGCGAACCCCGACCATTTCGCCTCGGGTTCCGTTCAGCAGTCTGTTCGCTGCCGCGGCGCCCAGGCGGGTTGCGAGCACGCGGTCGAATGCGGTCGGGTGTCCGCCTCGCTGCATGTGGCCCAACACCAGATACCGGGCATCGTAGCCGGTCTTCTCGCGGATGAGGTCATGGATCTCAACTGCGCTGGCGGCGCCCTCGGCCACTACGATGATGCTGCTGCGCTTGCCTCGTCTGTGGCCCGCTTTCAGCCGGTCGCAGACGTTCTGGAGGTCGTAGGGGACTTCCGGGATGAGGATCGCCTCCGCGCCCCCGGCCAGCCCGGCCTCGACGGCGATGAAGCCGTTGCGGCGG
Organism: Armatimonadota bacterium; assembly: GCA_022567555.1. Taxonomy (GTDB): domain Bacteria; phylum Armatimonadota; class Fimbriimonadia; order Fimbriimonadales; family ATM1; genus JADFGT01. Next base: position 15,729 of record JADFGT010000025.1, read on the forward strand.
CCCATGACCTCGATGACGAAGACCCGCTCATGGGAATATGCTGTATCGCGGACGCGGTCCACGGCGTCGAGGGCCGTGTTGACCGCCGTGTCGAACCCGATGCTGGCGTCGGTGCACGGAAGGTCGTTGTCTATAGAGGCGGGCACGCCCATTATCGGGAAGTCGCATTCATCGCAGAGCGCACGCGCGCCTTTCAGTGTGCCGTCGCCGCCGATGACGACCAGGCCCTCGATGCCGCGCTCTCTGAGGTTCCGGCCGGCTTCCCGGCGCTGCTCGGGCTGCCGGAACCGCTTGCTGCGCGCCGTGCGGAGGATGGTGCCGCCGGACCCTATGATGCCGCCGACGTCGGTGGAACGCATCTCCGCGAGCTCGTCGTCCAGCAGGCCGTCATACCCTCTCTGGCAGCCAAATACGCGTGCGCCTCGGCCCAGCGCGGTCCGGACCACGGCTCGAATGGCGGCGTTCATCCCGGGGGCGTCGCCCCCGCTGGTGAGTACGGCGATGCAGTCCATATGGTCGTCCGGGGCTCATTATGTTTGGTTTTCAGTTTTCGGTTGTTCGCAGAGGCGGTTCGTCGGAACGGTGCGCCGCCCGTGGAGTACCATGTGCCTGCTTCTTTACATGGCGCAAACTACTGAAGACGATCAGACAATCCTCGCTTTCATCCGGCCGAACCGAACCGTGTACCGGGAATCGTCGTTGCAGGCGGCTTCCGAGGCGCTGCGCGAGTCGGGCGCGGACGCGGTGGCGGTGCTGGACGGCCCGTTCCTGCTGGGTGTGCTATGGAGGTCGCAGGTCAGCGCGGCGCTGGTGGGCGGACAGCAGCCGCTCGACCCGGTCGAACAGTGGGTAGACCCGAGCCCGCCGCGACTTCTGCCGAACGCCCCCCTTGAAGAGGCCAGAGAACTGCTCCGCACGACCGGCGCGCCGGCTCTAGTCGTTGTGGATGAAGAGGGCCGGTTCGTGGGTTTGGCGCTCGCCCTCGGTCTGTTCGGACGTCCGCGAGAGCCCGCTCCGCCGGTCGTTGCCGGAATGGCGACGCCTCTCGGCGTCTACCTGACGACAGGCGACGTATCGGGAGGGGCCGGCCGGTTTGGGCTGGCGATTACGGGGGCGATGCTGTTCTCGCTCTTTGTGACAGGCATCTTGGCCTCTTTGGGAGTGTTGCAGCTCATCGGAGGCGGGTTGGGTCTGGCGGCAAACGGCCCGCAAGCGGTGACCGAGGCCTGGCAGGAGTATCTGCTGACCTATGGGCCGGTCGTTGTGTTCCTGCTGCTGGTGAGGGCGCTGCCGATTTCCGGCATTCACGCATCGGAGCATATGGTAGTGCACGCGATTGAACGCCGGGAGTCGCTCGGATATGAGGTTGTGCGGCGCATGCCGAGGGCCCATCCCCGGTGCGGAACGAACCTGGCGGTGGGGGCGATGGTGTTCCTGGTGCTCGTACGCGCGATGTGGGCGCCGTTAGAGGAATTGGGCGCGCTGTTCGCGCTGGTGGCGACACTGGTTTTGTGGCGGCGGGTAGGCCGGTGGGTTCAGCTGCATTTCACGACGAAGCCGCCGAGCCGCAGGCAGATAGAAAACGCCATCCGCGCAGGAGAGGAACTGCTGGCAAAGCACCGGCGGAGCCGCCGCACTGGGGCTTCGTTCGGCCGCCGGCTCGTGCAGGGCGGTCTCCCGTGGGTCATGGTTGGGGCGCTGACGGCTGCCGCGGCCGTATTCGGGCTGGCGCAGGTTTTCAACGTCGAGATACCGTTTTAGGGTTGAGGTAGGATTCAGGAGGTTTCGAGCGGCCGTAGCTCAATGGTAGAGCCCCTGCCTTCCAAGCAGGCCACGTGGGTTCGATTCCCATCGGCCGCTCCAGTTCCTGCCTTGACAACGGCGCTCAGGCGCTGTACAATGGACGCGTTCGAGCGGGTGTAGCTCAGTGGTAGAGCATCTGCTTCCCAAGCAGAGGGTCGCGGGTTCGACCCCCGTCGCCCGCTCCATTCCTTTTTAGCCTAAGCACGGCCAATCTTTATGAATGCCGCCGCCTCAGCCGATAGGACGATTTTACGGCCACTTCCACGGCCACAAGCGTTCTCCAGCGCCCGCTGGGATCGGCAGGCCCTGTACTGAGAGGCGAAGACTTAGGGCGTGATCCGCCAGACCGCCTGGTCAATTCCGACGTTCCAGCCTGTGAAGAAGCTGAATGCCGCGGCCTTCCAAGTCATCAGCGACTTTACTTCTCCTGTGCCCGGCTCGACGAACCGGGAAGGGTTAGAGGTAATGACGATCTCTACAACCTCGTCCGAAGTCGCCGCAAAGCCGACGTGCAACTCCTCGTAGCTCTGTGTTACGTAGTTATACAGCGAGATTCGCCGCTCGATCAGATTCCTGCTCGCCATCCCTTCGAACCGGAACCTCAGCTCGCTCGGGGTCTCTGTCGGCGACGTGCCCACGACCTCTATCTGCACGGGCGGTTCAATGCTCGGAGCGAACACCGCCGTCCGCACAACCAGCCGCGAGTCGTCGCTGTCGAACAGGTCCGGTAGCCCGCCGGAGAGCAGCAGGCCGCGGACGATCGTGAAACTGTCCGGCAGAATCGTGACGCCCGTTACTTGACTCGGATACTTGAGGGTCAGGATGTCCATGAAGTTGGAGGGATCCGCGCGCGTCGTGCCGGCCACGATGACGTTCTGTGCAGAATCCAGCATTATGGCCTGGCCCTGGAGCATCTCGGGTGGAACGTCGACTGTCCCTCGATCCACGATCTGGCCGGTGGTGGCGTCGTACTGGAGCAGGATCAGGTCGTTGGAGGCGCCGAAACTGCTGGTGCGCCCGGTGACGAAGACGTTGTCCTGCGAGTCGATCGCGATGGCCATCCCCAGGTCGTATCGGTTATTCTGGTTCTCGCCGAAGATCGACAGCCATTGGCGCACGCCATCGGCGGCTCGCAGGCGCATGGTGACGACGTTCTCGTTGAAGTTGCTCCGGTCGCCGTCGGGGTCGAGACGTCCGGTCACGTACACGTCGCCCTCAGAATCGAGCGCCATGCCCAACGCCTGCCCGAAAATGAAGCCTTGAAGGTTGACCGATAGCCATATCTGTGAGCCGTCCGTTCCGTCATACTTGACCGTGGTCAGCGGAGTGAAGCCCCGCTCCGTGGAGCCCGTGACGTAGACGTCGTCTTCGGGACTGATGAGCAGCGCAACGCTTTCGCCACTGCCGGGAGCGACCAGACGCGCGAGCCAGAGTTGTGCGCCGTCCGTGCCGCGGTACTTGATCGTGACAAAGTCTGGATGCCCGCCCGGGTCGTTCGATGGACCGGTCACGAAGACATCTCCGTTTGAATCGAGGGCGATGTCGACGGCGATGTCGTTTCCGAACAGGAACTGGCCGGGTCCATCGTAGGTGGCGGTCCAGAGGACGTTGCCCGCGCTGTCCATCTTGTACGTGTAAAAGTCCTCTTGGTGGTCGCCTCCCGGGGGCCGGGTAAAGCCGGTGACGTAAATATTCCCGGCCGCGTCGGTTGTGAGAGCATTGGGTCTCTCAGGAGAATTACCTCCGTCGTGCTGGCTGATCCAGATGACCGAGCCGTCCGACGCGTCGTACTTGACGGCCAGGAAGTCGCCTTCGCTCATTCCGATCACGATAATGTCGCCTGCGGCGTCTATGGCGATGCCCTTACCGGAATCAGGGTTTCCTGAGGGGGCGTCGTAGATGGCGGACCACACCTGTGTGCCGTCGGGGGCGTACTTGACCGTCAGCATGTCGGTGAATCGATTCCGGTTGATGCTGCTGTTAACGTAGACGGCACCTTCGCTGTCAATGACCATGTTAACGGGGACTTGGAACCCGAAGAAAAAGCCGTCTACGCCGGCGTGCCGCGCGACCCAGTCGGGCGTGAGCTGGGCCGAGGCCTGACCCGCGAGCGCGACCAGGGCAATCAGGCCGGAGGGCAACATGGGCCGCATGCGCCAGGCGCCCAATCTGAACCGAACGGAAGGCTTCGGAAAGACTCTGCTTGTCGTCGAGTTCACAGAATCATTGTGCATTGTTTCCATGTGGTAATCCTCCTTCAATAGAAAAACCGGTTTTTGTGCGAGCGACCTACCCCTTGACGTCCCGGATCGTCCGGCCTACAGGAACGAGATGCCGCTTCTTCTGACCCCTCTTGAGATATGCATGGCATCCTCCAAGGCAATCAGGCGAGCGTGCAAACGTTCGGCCAACTCGTGAGGTTCACGGCAGACCACCATGATCATGATAACAAAGAGTTCGCATAGCAAGCGTGTAATACATTGCTGAGCCCTCATTCTATGCGGGATTGGCGGGTGCAAGGTGTGTCCACGGGCACAATCACCCTGAGCAGGTAGATCCCGCGGTTACAAGGCGCGGGCGGCGGCCCGGGCGACAGATGGTAGTCGTGGTCGGCCGGGTCCGCGAACATCTTGTCCGGTCCCCCCCTTCGGTTCGGCCTGATGAGGAACTCTTAGGAAGGCCGCTTACGGGTGGACGTGTGGGCCTGCCCGCCCCGCGAAATTACCAGTTCGAGTAGAGGGTCCCGCCGGAGGCCGTGCCGGTTGCCGACGACCTGACCTGTCCTACGGTCGGGGGCGTGATCGAGTAGAGGAACTTCTTGCCCGAAACGGGGTCTTTCCCTACGTCGTGGAGATACGGCCCTTTCCAGTCGGCTGGGTCCACCGCCTGAGTGTCGCCGTTTTCGTCCACACCGACAGGTGGCGGGTTCGAGCGGATCAGGGAGAGTTCAAGAGCCTTTTTTGGATACAGCCCCGTGTCGGAATGGAACCGTGTTATTGCGCCCCGCAGCAAGTTCAGGTCGGCCTTCAGGGCCGCTTCCTTACTCCGCAGGCCCGAATCGGCGAAACGGGGAATCACCACGGCTGCCAACACCGCGATGATGATGATAACGATCAGCAACTCCACCAATGTGAAGGCTCGATGACCCCTGGAGACCGAAAAGCACTTCACGTTAACACTCCTATTGGTGATTATCGGCCGCCTCGGCGACAGTGCAAGGATGCCTGTCTCCGGCTCCGGCCTACCGCCGAGGGCGTTCGTCCAGCCGCCATCCGGGCCTACCAGTCGGAGTAGAGGGTGCTGTCGGAGGCGGTTCCCGTAACGGACGATTTGATCTGGCCGACGGTCGGCGGCTTGATCCAGTAGAGGAACTTCGTGCCCGAAACGGGGGCCGCGAGCCTTCATCCAATCAGAAGTAGCTGAATTTGAACCTGGCTACCAGCCTCTCAATCCGGAAACCCGGCCGCTGGAGCCATTCCAACACCTGTTTTGGCCGCCCACACAAGTGTTTAAGCCACTAAAACACGTGCTTAAGTCGTTGAAACAGGTGTTTAAGTCATTGAAACACGTGTTTAACCCACTGAAACAGGTGTTTCGCTGGTTCAAACACCCCGTTGAGCCGTCCAAACACCCCTCCAGCCCGCCCTGCGTCTGTGCATGGCCGGGGCCGGCGACCTACTCATTTGGAGGAACCCCATCACTAATCATCGGCAATCCCTCCAGTGACCCGTAGGTTTGCCTGGGTCGTGTGAAAGGCTCGCGGCCGCTGAGGAACCGACCCCGAATACCCGATACAAATGCTGTGAGACTGCGCAATGTTTGCGCCAGGGGTACGACGCTCGTCGAGCTGCTGGTCGCCACGGCGTTCTTGGGCTATTGCGTGTCCGTGATGGTCGCAGGCGTCGCCACCGCGCACCGGCAGGCGGACATCGCACGGAACCGGGCGATAGGCATGTCGTTGGCCGAGAATGCCGTCGCCAAAATTCGGGACGATGCCAGCGATTCCGACCTGTCGGTCGGGACCGTGACGCAGACCTTGTCGAATACCGGGATTCTTACCGACGTGACGATGACGGAGGCGATCACTCTTGTTTCTGGGACGGCCGACCTGTTTCAGGTCGTCGTTTCCGTAACGTGGGTAGTCATCACAAACCTCGCTGACTACACCGACCAGGCGGTCATTGAAACACTCGTGAGGGCGCCTGATGCGTAGGCGACGCGGCATGACGCTGGTCGAGCTGATAGTGGCGACGGGATTGACGGCTGTTATCGTGGGGACGCTCGCGGCGTTCTACGCCCTTGTCACGATTCGGTCTGCGCACTCCGCGGCGAAGGTCAGTGTCGTCATGCAGGCGCAGAGCCTCGCGGATGAGATCGCACGGACGATCGAGCAGTCTGTGGAGTGTGACCTGGTGTCGCAGGGCGGAGGGATCAAGGCCCTGAAGTGCATCATGCCTGCGCAGGGAACCGACACCGACGGGGACGGTCGGCTGGACACTTTCTGGCCGCAGTCTGTCAGCGCAGGTGGGAACGAAAAGTTCGGCGAAGGCAAGCGTGTCTGGTTTTATATGGCCGATTCGAGCGCCGCCTTCAAAATCCCCGGTCCCATTCTGTGGCGGGCCGAGCGAAACGATGACGTCGAGCCCACGCCGTTAGACGTGGACAAGGAGTGGAGTTACTACTATGACTCCGGCAGGCCGAAGTGGCACCTGGTTGAGTCCGTGGAATTCGACATAGTCGGTGACCAGCTCGCAACGTTTACAATAAACCTTTCGTCCCTGACCCGCGCTGACAAGTCGGCTATCGGCGTCCCGGCCGATGCCGCCGCGCCCGGTGCGGACCGGTACCTGCTGACGCTCACACGCACCGTGTTTTGGAGAAACTGGCGAAAATGAGGCGGTCCCGAGGCAGCGCTCTGGTGTTCGTTCTTGTGATGATCGTGGCCATCACGACCGTTCTGGTCGCGACTGTGGAACTCGCGACGAGAGTGCGCGGGGCGCAGGCAAGCCTCGAAAACGAGCGGTCTGTCGGTCATTCGTTCGACGGGGTTGTGGACTGGGTGAAGTCGCGAGATACTGCGGGGTCGCTCTCGGTGCCCACGGTGACGACGATGACGGTCGGCAAGATCAAGTGGGACGTGACCGTGAACGACAACGGCGCAAGCATCGCAAACTCGCTGAGGGTGGACGGTTCGACCGTCACGAAAGGCGGCGCTTACTCGGCGTGGCGCGTTATCGGCAGGAAGGGTGGGGTCGTTAGGAGGCTTTTCGATTACGCGCTGGCGCTTGGCTCGGATTCGACGGTGACGAACCCCTTGACATTAGGCAGTGGAGGATCGAACGGCGACGCCTACGTGGATGGGGATGTCGTTTGGATGGACTCAGCGACGATTGTCAATGGGAATCTCGAGGCTACCGGGACGATAAGCCCCGCTTCATTGAGTGTCACCGGTTCGAAGGTGGAAGGCGCGGAGCAGAGCTCTTTCCCTCCGGTAAACGGTACCGACTACCTGAACTCCGCAGATCAAGTGCTGGGCAGCGGCGGAAAAACAGATATAGTCGGTTGGACTTTCAGCCAGAATTATGAACTGATCTACATTGATGGAGACCTCACGATCCAAGGCGGGTTCAGCGGCACAGGCACGTTTTACGTGACAGGAGAGGTGGAGGTTCAGGGGGACATGCTGTACCTCACTGCCGATTCAAGGCTGGCGATCATCACTACGCAAAAGATCAAGATTGAGCGGAATGTGACGACTCTCGTCGGCTACATATACACCCAGGGGCTTCTCGATGTGCAGGATCCGAAGCAGGACCCGAAGCAGGACCTCGTAACCCTGACAAGTGGAGGCGCCGTGGCGCTCACGCTAATCAGCGGTCGGCCGTTTTCGATTATTCACGACCCGACGGTCAAGAACGATCCGAGCGTCGGATACAACCTGAAACTACCGGGGTACTGGCCATGAGTACAAGACTCGCATCACTTATGGCCGCCGAGAGGCTGGGCCTGAAGATCCGGGGGACACTCGTCGGCGCGGCGGTATTTCTATTGTGGGAAATCATCAGCGAGCCGGTCGTGGCGATCACGTTAGGCGCGTTCGCAGCGTCAGTCTTGGTCGCTTATCGGCTGTGTGCAGACCCGAAAGTCTACGAGAGGTTTGGCCGGCGGTATTCAGAAGGCATGCGGTTTGTGGACGGGTTTGTCGTTGTGGGTTTGGGATTCAGCGCGTTCGGCCAAGTGGGCAATCTGTGGCCCTTGGGCATTCCGATACTCATCAGTCAGGGGATAATCACACGCTCGCGCGAGCGCGTGTATCTGCTGGCCGTCTCGATGTTGGCCACCCACGTCATGGCGTGGTTCTCCTGGAAGGTCGGATTGAGCAGTATAGTGCTATTCAGTGACGTGGCGGTTTCGGCCGGCGTGCTTATGTTGGGCGCGGTTTCGGCAATCGTGCTGGCCTCGTTCACGTCGCGGGACGAAAGGCTGGCATCGCGCGATCAACGTCTCGGGACAGTCTTCGAGTGTGGACGCGCACTGGCTTCCACGAGCGACCTGCGAGAAACGATGCTTCATACGCTCAGGTCGGCGGTGGCGGAGACCGGGGCCTCCTGTGGATATATCCTGCTGCGCGAAGAGGACAGCGAAGATTGGTTGCGGACGGAGGTCGCGTTTGCCGGGGACGGCGAGTTCGAGTTTCCCGAGCGCATCGAGGTCGGTTCCGGCATGTCCGGCTATGTGGGCAAGATGGGTGAGCCGATCATGGTTTCCAACTCAGGCCGGGAACATTATGAGTTTGACGGCGTAACCGCCGGTGTGTACGCTGCGGTGAGCGTTCCGCTGGTAGCGCGACAGTACGCCGCTTCCGGTCAATCGGCAACCGGCACCATCTTGGGTGTCCTCACCTTACTGAGTCTCACCCCAGGCCACGCTTTCGAATTGGACGACGTGGAGTTGCTGCAGACGGTGTCGGCTCTACTGGCGGTGGCAGTGGCGAACGCGCGTTTGGACGTAAAGCAGCGGGCGGCCTTCCTGAGCACTCTTGAAAGTTTCGCGAAGTCCTTGGAGGCCCGCGACGAGTACACGCGCGGCCACTCGCAAAGAGTGTGCGAGATCTCGATGATGATCGGAGAGCACCTCGATCTCAGTGTCGACGTACTGGAGGAGGTGCGTGTTGGGACGCTTCTTCATGACATCGGCAAGATCGGCGTTCCGGATGCGATCCTGAACAAACCGGGAGCGTTGACTGAGGAAGAGTTCGAGATAATGAAGACGCACTCGCTAATCGGATATGAGATCTGTCGCCCGCTGAATCTTACAGATGGTGTTCTACTTCTCATTCGCAACCACCATGAGAGGCTTGACGGATCCGGCTATCCGGACGGACTAAAAGGCGGGGAGTTGCCGTTATCGCTGCGCATTGTGTGCGTTGCGGATGCGTTTGACGCGATGAGTTCGCGGCGCCCTTACCGAGACGTTATGACCCGCACCAGTATCATCGGGGAACTGAGCCAGCACGCGGGGACTCAGTTCGATCCCGTTGTCGTAGAGTCGTTGAAGGAGTTGCTCGCGTCCGACAGATTGGCTGCGTTGTATGAGGCTATCTGGGGCGCGGTTGACCAAGAGGCCGCATAACATGCAGGCGCCATTTCTCAACTCGGGGTCCGGTCGCGCAGCGCTTGGTATTGACATTGGTAGCCGCGCTGTAAAGGTGCTGCAAGCGTCGATTATGGCAGGCCGCGTGGCGATTCGGGCCGCAGAGTCCTTTCCATTGAAGCCGGGGATCGTAGAGCAAGGAGTCATTGTCGAGCCGAAGGTGTTCGGGCGCGCGCTTGCCGGGTTTCTGGCCCGGAAGGGCATTCAACCGTCGTCCGCCAACTTCTCGATTCCGAGCCGGCGTGCGGTATTGCGCTGGGTGAACCTGCCCGTTCTCTTCGGTGAGGAGTTGCGTTCGGCCGCCAGGTTCAAGGTTCAACGCCATCTGTCGTTTCCGGTGAAGTCGGCTTACATTGAGGCGTGCTCGCCGAAGCTCTCCGAAGACGGGAAGAGCGCCGAGTATCTGGTTATTGTCGTCCGGCGCGATATCATTGATTCGAGGGCGGAAGCCATCGAAACAGCGGGCCTGGTTCCTGTGAGGGCAGAGGTGGAGGCGCAATCCATTCTGCGCGTAGTGGACCAGCGATTGAGCCAGCAGAGCGCCTTGTGGAGGGACGCATCGCTGACGATCATTGATGTCGGCGGCGTGAACACACACATGTATGTGGTTCAGAACCAGAGGCTCCAGTTCTTGCGAGGCGTGAATTTCGGGAGCGCGCTGATTTCCAGCGTTTTGGCCAAGGTTGTGGAGGTTTCCGATGAAGCGGCCGAGGAGATGGTGGCGGGACCCCATACTGAACTTTCGGCCGCCGGAGTGCTGAGTTCGGAAGTGGACGGGCAAGCCGTCCGCGTTAGCGTCGTCAGTACGCTTGACAAACTGACGCGCGAGTTCATTCGCCTGATGCGCTACTTCCGCTCTCTCCATCCCGAACGGAGTTATGCCGGGATACTGGACCATCTTCTTCTATGCGGCGGGCTGGCGGGTCTTCGCGGTTTCGCCGAGTATCTGCAGAAGAGCCTGGACATTCGCGTGGAGCGCATCCGGCCGTTCACCGGTGTCATCGGCAATTTCAACGAAGAGTCGTTTGAAAACGTGGCCAGGCATCAAGAGGCCTACACGGTCGTTATGGGCTTGGCATTGACGGGGCTGAAGGGGACCGGTCTCGCACGGAGCAAGGAAAGTGCTGGGAACGAGTACGTCTGGACACGGAGCGCCTGAGGCGCGAACGCTGGACGTGGAGGCCAACCTCCTGTCCGAGCGCCTTTTCGCGCGCGAGCGCGTGTACGAGCGGTCCCGGAGGGTGCTGTTCGGCATGGCGTTCCTGCTCGCGTTTGCGCTGGTTGTGTTGCCGGCGGTGTACGGTCGTCAGAAAGAGGCCGCTCGGCAAGCGATCGAGGCGGGGCAAAAGGCAGCCGTCATGGCCCGCGAGTTGGAGGGCCTGAGCCCCGCGGTGGAGGCCGCGACCCCGCATATTGCGCACCAGGAAATGTTGGATACAGAGCGGCGCCGTTCGGCGCTCTTCTTGGGACATGTCGCCGGTCTTCTAAACACAGTGCCGACCAAGATGGCGCTCTCGAGGGTCCGGGCCGACATTATCGGCGGCGAAATGACCTTGCGGGGCAAAGCAGACGCCGAGGACTTCGCTACGGCGCAGTACTTTGTCGAGCAGGCCGCCGCCGATGAAAGCGCAGATGACGCGCTTCTCATCTCTACGCGCCGGAACGACGCACTCGCCGTTGGGGGCGTGACTTTCGAGTTCATCAAGAAGGTGGTACTGCGCCAATGAGCTTCCGTTTATGGCTCATGAACCCCGCTACTTCGAGGCTCCTGGCCCGCGTGCTGCTGGCTCTGTCCGTCCTCTTGGCCCTTACCGGCGGTTGGTGGGGCCTGCGGTGGTACACGCTAAGCGAGAGGGTCCGGGAGTCGAACCTTCTGGCGCGTCAATACGAAGCGGAGATTCAGGAAGCCAAGCTTCAGATCGCGTCGGCGCAGGGGGCGCGCAGGCTCCCCCGACCCGGCGGTCTGGCAGCGGTTCGGTCGTTTCAATCGATTTTGGAAACGATCGTGGCCGAACAAGGCTGCGAACTCGTGTCATTCGAAGCACCTGCCCAACTGATGCCGTTCCTGAGCCGCTTCCAGAAGATCACTGACGACTCCGACTGGAAACAGGTGAGTGTGCATGCGAAGATTCGCGGTCCCATCAGGGATGTGATGGCGGCCGTCAGCGCGTGCAGCCGCTCGGAAGTGCCGTACGAGTTTGACTCGATTGAGTTGCAGCGCCAGGGCGAAATCACGGCGAAGGGCGCGATGGTTGAGGTCGGCCTGGAACTCCGCGTCCTGATGCGAACACACGGAGGCGACGAGTGAAGACGGGAAACCCGAAGGCGGTGGCAGTGCTGACCGCGATTGCCGTGGCCGCTGTCGGATTTGCTCTATATCGGTTCGTTCCTTCGGGTCGCCTGATAGAAGCCGTCGGCGGCGAGAGGGCTTCGCAGGGGGAGGGCGAGCCGTCGGCGCCGGACCTGTCAGCGAATGTTTACACTGACCCGTTCTGGCATCCCGCGCTGGTCCGTCCTGAGAGCGGCGCCGTGGTGCATCCGCCCGGGGTTCCCGCAGGGCCGGGTGGTTCGAGCGGCCCGTTGAACCCGATGGCCGGCAACATCCAGACCGAGCCTGAGGACATTACCGGGAGTGGCCAACAATCTGAGGAGAGAAGACCCCAGCGATCTGTGATTCTGAAGGCGATTGTCAGGGTGAGGCGGCCGGCGGTGATGCTGTCCGTTGACGGCGCCCGATCCAAGGCCTTCGCTTTGGGGGATGAAGTGTTTGACGGAGTCCGCGTTGCAGAGATCCTGGAGGGTTCGGTGGTGCTCTCTGCCGCTGAATGGAGCGTGACGGTCAGGCTCGGTGAGATGGTGTATCTATGACGCCCTTGACGCTGTTGGCAGCGGTCCTCGGGGCCGTGGCATCGGTCCTGCCCACGCTGCCGCCGCATTCGGCCGGCGCCCTGGAACGGCCGCCGCGTTCCGTAGCGGTGCTGGAATCGCCACCGCATTTCGCCTTGGCCCGGTTCAGGGTCGGGCTGGGCCTGCCGCTGGTCGCGGTGGCCTCGCCCTTTGAACCGGCCGGACCGCCTCCGGCGGTGGAAACTGCCGAGCAGGGCGGCCCCGACGCCGGCTGGTTTGAGGAGTGGCAGTACCAGGCCCAGGAAACGGCCGCGGGTACGGCGACGGAATCAGCCGTCGAGACGGCGCCGTCGCCGGAGGAGATCCTCTGTTCGGTGGACGCGGTGGAAGAGGAGCTGAGCGTGGTGCTCAACCAACTCAGCAAACAGACCGGCGCCAATCTAATCCTCCTTTCTGAGCCGAACCAGCGGCTGACCTTGCGTCTCTCAAATCTGCCGCTGACGAAAATGATAAGGCATATCTGCACGATTTCGGGGCTCTCGTACTTGACAGTCGACTCGACCTTTGTCATCGCATCGGAAGATAGGTTGAAGGCCGCGTATCCCGAAGAGTGGTTCGCTGTAAACCCGGAGCCCGAGCCCGAGCCGGAACCGGAACCGGCGCCTCCGACCGTCACAGAGGCATATAAGGTCAACCACGCCAGTGCAAGTCAGCTCGCCGAGGCCTTGAAGACTCTGTTTGGCGAGGAGAAGATAACCGTAGTGATCGGGCCGGGTTCGTCGGTTCCGTCCCTCAGTGACCAGCAGACCTCTTATGCGACCGGCATCCAGGTGGGGACGCTGAGCACAAGCGAATCGGAAGGGACTCGTACGGGGCGGATCATCATGATTCGCGGTCCTGCGGACGAGGTGGCGGCGGCAATAGAAGTTGCAAAGACACTGGACCAGCCTCGGGCGCAGGTCTCAATCGCCGTGATGATCCATGACGTTTCGAACGACGCGCTTGAGGAGCTTGGGCTGACCTGGTCCTACAGCGACGTGAACATAACGGAGACTGACCCGCGCGGCATCAACTTCGGCTCATTCACCCGCGCGCCGCTCAGTTTCACGGCGAAGATCAAGGCTCTGGAAAGGACCGAAAAGGCGAAACTTCTCGCTTCGCCGAACATTTCGGTTCTCGAAGGCGAACGGGCGTTTATCCTCATAGGCAGCCGCCTGAACTTCCCGGTCTTGATCGGATACACGCAGGCGAACACACCGATCTTCGATAGACAGGAAGAACGGGTCGGAATCTACCTGCAGGTCGCCGCACACGTTGATGGCGACAATGAGATAACGCTTAGCCTATATCCACAGGTGTCGGTGGTCACGGGCTTCTTGGACATCAACGGGGCAAGTTACCCTCAGATTTCGACCCGCGAAGCCCAGACAACATTGCGCGTGAAAAGCGGCGAAGTCATTGTGATGGGCGGCATGCTGAAGGACGAAGAAGTGACGATTATTGAAAAAGTGCCCTTCCTGGCTGAGATTCCTATCTTGGGCGCATTGTTTCGGCACCGCAGAAAGACCAAAGTCTCTTCTCAAGTGATCATCACGATTCTTCCTGTGATCATCACTCCCAGGCAAGATGAATCTGGATAAACCCATCGGCGAAATCTTTGTGGATGAGGGCCTCCTTGACGGATCTGTGCTCACGAAGGTTTTGTCCGAACGGAAGGACACCACGGAGCCGCTCGGCGACCTCTTGGTGCGACTCGGCTATGTTACTGAGAAGCAGAAACTGAAGTGCTTAGGCGTGCAAATGGGCGTGCCCTTTGTGGACTTAGCGCGCATAGAGATAGATCCGGCGATCTCTCGGATGATTCCTCACTCGGTGGCGATCCGCCGGCTGGTGATTCCGATTGAGAAGACGGAACTTGCGACCAGCGTCGCCATGGTGAACCCGCTCGACCTTGCAGCGATTGACGAAGTTGCCGAGATCACGAGCCTTGAAGTGGACCCGCTTCTTGCCACAGAAGAGGACGTTAGGGACGCGATCTTTCGCTCCTTCGGCGCCTATGACGACTTGGGCGAGATCATCGGAGAGGCTGTTCGCGGGGTGGATCCTGACGAGTTTCGGGTGGCGGAGCAAGAGGAGGAGGAGCAGGTAAGCGTCTATGAACTCAAAGAGGTCGTAGAAGGGGCTCCGGTTATCAAACTTACAAACGCTTTGATGGCGAGAGGGATCGCAATGCGCGCCAGCGACATACACATCGAGCCCCAACAGCGGAGGGTCCGCGTGCGGTTCCGAATTGATGGACTGCTGCAGGAGGTGATGTCCGTTCCCAAAGACCTTCAGCACCCGCTTATCTCAAGGATCAAGATTCTCGCGAATCTGGATATCGCTGAGCGACGCGCGCCGCAGGACGGTCGGTGCACCATGATCTCTCCGCAGGGTGAGTTCGATTTTCGTGTGGCTACGTACGCGAGTGTTTGCGGAGAGAGCGTTTCTATACGCATCTTGGACAAAGGCGAGTCGGCGATTGACCTGCAAGGCCTCGGCATTTCAGACCACACGTTGAAACTTCTCGTCAAGCGATTCGAAGAGCCGCAGGGCCTCATCATGGTGACAGGACCGACCGGTTCTGGAAAAACAACAACCCTGTACGCGATTCTGAACAAACTGAACGCCGTTTATCGAAACATAGTGACAATCGAAGACCCGGTAGAGTACCAGTTGGACGGCCTGGTGCAGGCAAACATCAATCCGAAGGCGGGCGTAACTTTCGCAACCGGGCTTCGCTCGATTCTGCGACAGGACCCCGACGTGATTATGGTCGGTGAAGTACGGGACTCTGAGACCGCCGAGATCGCTATCGAGTCCGCTCTAACCGGCCACCTGGTGCTGACCAGCCTGCACGCCAACGACAGCACTGCGGCAATCACCCGTTTGGTAGACATGGGTGTGGAGCCGTTCCTGTTGGGCGCGAGCATCACGTGCAGCGTGGCACAGCGCTTGGTGCGAGTCATCTGCCCGAAGTGCCGCGAAAAGTATGAACCGGAGCCGGAACTTTTGCAGCGGATCGATTTGCCTGAGGA
>JADFGT010000100.1 GCA_022567555.1 Armatimonadota bacterium
GATGAGCCCGCGCAGGAGCGTGGCCGCACCCCAGAGATAGGACTCTATGTCTTTCTGCGACAGATGCGTGCTCATCAGCCAGTCACCTCGACGATCGGCGGTGGGGTCGAGTCAAGGTCAAGCAGCGCCATGGTTGACGCAATATGGGAGCCGCCTTGGCAGTCGACCGCGGCGGGCTCGCGGAACATCCCGTGGCCATTTCCACCGGACCAAACGACCTGCTTCAACGCTTCGACGTCCGCTGCATGGTCCGACTTTTCAAAGCGATCCCTGAAGGAAACAAGACCCTCAAACATGCGCACTTCGCGGGCGGGCTTCGCTTCGATGACCGCTTGCATCAGGTAGAGGCTGGCGACGAGTACGGAGCATCCGAGGCCGACATACCAGTAGCGTGTCTGGTTGTCGCGTTTCTCCGCAGTCCGTCCGAGGGGGTTGCCGTCTGCCCCGAACGCCACAGACAGCGGCGCCTCTATCACAAAGTGGAGTGGCGGTCCCTCCTTCTGGACCAGCAATACCACTTCGCGGGTCAGGCTGCCGTAGGTGACGGCTTTGGCGGGGTGTTCCGTGCCAGCCAATTCGCCGCCGGCCCGTACCAAGAGATAACCGCACGTCTTCTTGCCGCGCGCGAATCCGATGTCTATGAACAGCCAGTCGCCGGTGTGCGCACGCAGCTCGTCGATCGTGCCGCTGCGAATTCTCTGTTGACTCATTCCAGCCACCCCCCTTCGACCAGCACAGTGCGGAGGTGCTCTTCAGCGGCGCGGGCCTCCATGAGGGCATCCTTGAATGCAGTAAGAGCCTCGGGAAGCGGTGGGATGTCCTCACCGATGGGCGGCAGGACGTAGCGGGAGATGTTGAGCGTCCAGCCTTCTTCCTTGATTTCATCGAGGGTGACGACCTTGGCGCGGTCCTCGACGTCCTCGAAGGCCCGGACCCACTCGACGATCTGCTCGCCGTGTTCGGGGTCGAGGAAGTTCTGGGCGCGGCCCTTCCGGAAGAGGCTCGAGGCGTCGATGATGAGCACCTTGTTCTTCCGCTCGGCGGACTTCTTGCGACGAAGGATCACGACGCAGCCGGCGAGCCCGGTGCCGTAAAACAGGTTCGGGGCGAGGCCGATGACCGCTTCGATCAGGTCTTCCTTGAGTAGGGCTTCGCGGATCTTGCCTTCGGCGCCCTTGCGGAAGAGTGCGCCCTGCGGGAGGACGACGGCCATGCGGCTGTTCCCGGTCGGGGCCATCGACGCGATCATGTGCTGGACGAAGGCATAGTCGCCGTAGCTGTCGGGTGGCAGGCCGTACTTCGCCCGGCCCCACGGATCGTTCTCCCAGATCTCGCGTCCCCATGCCATTAGGGAGAACGGCGGATTGGCGATGACGCAATCGAAGGTCGCGAGTCCGCCCGCGCCGTCGGTGAAGGCCGGGTTGCGAAGCGTGTCCTCTCGGGCGATCTGGAAGTCCTCGATGCCGTGCAACACGAGGTTCATCCGGGCGACCGAGGAGGTTGTGAGGTTCTTCTCCTGGCCGTAGATCTTGCCGTAAAAGGTGCGCGGGTCGCCGCCGTGGCGTTTCACATGGTCGATAGCGGCAAGCAGCATGCCGCCAGTGCCACAAGCGGGGTCGTAAATCGATTCGCCTTCCTGCGGATCAAGGATCTCGACCATCATCCGCACCACGCTGCGCGGAGTGTAGAACTCGCCGGCCTTCTTGCGGCGGGTGACGTCGGCAAACTTACCGATGAGGTACTCGTAGGCATCGCCGAGGATGTCGGTGCTAACGGCCTCGTTGCCGAGCGGTATGGCTGAGAAGACCTCGATTAGGTCTTTGAGCAACTCGTCGGTGAATTTATCGCGGTTAGCCCAGTCGGCGGACCCGAAGACACGATAGAGCGTGTCGGGGTTGGCCCGTTCGATCTCTTGCATGGAATGGGCAAGCGCGGTGCCCACGTTGGCAGGCGTGTCGCGGATGTCATTCCAGTGGCAGCCTTCAGGCACCCGAAAGCGGTGGACTTCCGGAAAGGCCGATGGGTCCGCATCGCCATAGGTTTCCGTCGCTTCGGCGGTTTCCTCATCCCAGACATCCGAGATCCGCTTAAAGAAGAGCAAAGGCAGGATATACCCCTTCCAGTCGGTGCGATCGACTGCGGAACCGCGCAGCGTGTTGGCGGCCTCCCAGAGTGTCGATTTCAGACTAGCGGCATTCTTCACTATCTAGGTCTACTTCTCCTTTAAGCAGGTCGTTCTATCTTTCGTTGACCTGAGATTGGCCACCTTCGTCCATGGGTTGGTGGACAAAGACGGGTTTCAGGGACCGGAGGCCCTTGTGGCGGGAGTCGAATCGGTCGTAAACGGCTTCGTCCTGGCCAGCTCCTTCATCTTCAGGCATTCGACTTACTCCGGTGTAGGCATTCTCGAAGCGGGGCCCTCATTCCTGCGCAGGTTCAGCATAAACGAGATACCGTCGAGAAGGCCTCCGGCTGCGACGTCTGCCAGTTCCAGCCTGGAGAACACGCGAACGAAGTCCAGGATGGTGGTCGTTAGGAAGACAGTCGCTCCGGGAGGCGCGAAGTTAAGGTAGTGGCGATAGCGAGCCATGTGTCGTTGCCTTCGGCGCATGCTGAGTTGCTCCTTCCCGGCGTGGAGCCTCTGCACGAGGACGTGCAGAGGCATGGACAACTGACAGACTCCTCATGCGAAGCTTTCTAGCTGCAGGACGTTATAATAATGCATCGCTTCTTGATCCGTCATGGACGCGACGATATCCGCTGCAAGGCGTATCTGTTCTTCTCGACCGTCCGGCAGTTCATTAATGAGATGGATGTATGGCGCCAAGATGTTCTTATGCTGTCGGTATCCGAGCTTGAACTCCTGAATTGACCAATCAAAATACCACACTAGCCTCCTAAGGATTGTTTCCGCGCTGCGTTTCATCACCGCCAAATCAAAAGCCACGTTGATGACGTAAACCCAGGTCATCGCTTTTAGCACCTTGAGTGATTCCTCAGCGACTGGCGTGATTTTCGAGCAACGCCACACATCCTTGCCTTGCAGCTTGGACTCATGGTATTCGACAAGTTGAAATGGCCTCGGCGAGCCCAGCTCCTGATTTTCCGGCAGCGTCAGGTCATCCATAACGGCCGTGGTCCACCTACCCAAGCTCTTCTCTATGCTGGACGATCCGTCGTAAGCCGCGGGCGCGTGCGAAAGCAATCGCACCCGTACCGATTCGAGTATATCCCAATCCAAGTCACTACTACCTGCACCCTCAAAGGGAGAATGAGGCGTCACCAATGATTTCATAATGAACTCTTTGAATTTTGCCTCATCGTACATTCCCTCAAGATCAATCAGGCCTTGGCGGTAGAAATCACATATGTCTAAGATCGAATAAACAACATCATCCGCGTAGTCCATTATCTCGCATTCTGGACTTCGGAAAACCGGGTGGTCGTCATATGCCCATTCAAATGCCTCTTCATCCCATTTCTGGCGGTACGCGCCAAACTTCTGCCCCACAGGATCGCCCGCGTCGCGTTTCCAAGGGTACTTGACAACAGAGAGAAGGGTCCTGCGAGTGATATTCATCCCGCGGGCCGGTGGGTCCGTGTTCGGTACTGCAAGGACAGTAAGGATCCGGAATGTCTGAGCGTTTCCTTCAAATCCTCCAATGAAATGCAGTTCGTCCCGTTTGTCAATTCTCGGGTTCGAGTAGCTTCGCATCAAGTCATCCAACGCCCCTTCACCGACGTGCCCAAACGGGGGATGGCCGAGGTCGTGTGCGAGGCCCGCCGCCTCTGCCACCTGCGAATGTACGTGCATGTCCCGTGCGACTTCATTTTTCTCGCATTCACCTTCGGCAATCCGCCTGGCTAGCTGGCTGACTTCAAGGCTGTGAGTAAGACGGTTGTGCATGCGCTGCTCGAGCCCAGAGGGCACGACTTGAGAAACTCCACCCAGACGACGAAGGTACGGGCTGTAAAGGAGCTTGTCGCGGTCCTTTTCTTCTAGTTTGCGGGCGTCGCCCCTTACCTGGTGCTCGTTTTCGACTTCCGCCGGCTCGCGCCCGCCATCGTGACGCCGAGTCCGGAGCCAACGGAGATCGGGCAACCTAAAGCCTGCGCTTGGGCTCATGGCCTCCCGGCGTATTGAGCGCCAGTCGAGACTGGCTGTCGAAAATGAGTTGCCTTCGCCAGAGGAGCTCAAGGAGCGCCTCGCGAAACGCTTGTTTGAACCGTGCCACGTCCGTCGTTGACTGATCGGCGCCACGAGCCTTCGTGAGCTGCTGTAGCAGCGCCGTCGGTCTTTCCGGCCCCGCCTCATGTATCGCTTCGATCAGGTCTGAGGGCGCAAGCTTTCTGGCTTTTGCCCGGGCTGAATCTTCGCTCATATCAATCATAGGACGAACCATAGAGACATTTCGCCGGAAGACGGCGTTTCCCTTTTTCGCCACTTAGCGGCCTCGCGTTTCTGGCTCTTGGGTGAGCGGTTCTGGACGGGCTGGGGTGCCCGGCTGTCGATTTAGAACCTGGCTGGGGCGGCTAAGCCGAGGGCGTCGGCCACCGGGCCTTCCACTCCCGTGAACCAGGGCTCGCGCACGTACGACTGGGGCTCGAACATGTGGTGCCCGGGGGGCCGGCTCCTGGCCTCAGGCGGCATGAATGAGGTGTTCGGGGGCAGAATCAAGGGACTGTGGGTGACTACCTGGATTTGGCCGAAGCGGCCCTCATCGCCTGGTTCCAGAATTGGGGGGTGAGGCGCTGACCGGCTATCAAGTGAAAATGGAGTGGGTGCGCGCGGGGCTTATCATCTATCGCACGGCACCGCGACATCCCATCCCCGCACATTTACCGGCCGCGCAGGCATCAAGGAGCCGAATTGCCGGACCTCGGCGGTCTGCCCGGGCTGCAAGGACTCCCCGGCCGCGAATAGCCCTTAGGCTGCGTCAGCCCCGACCTGCGCCTGTGCAAACCGGAGGCGCCTCTTGCCGAGACCCAGGCCGACGTAGTAACCGAGCGCGGCGAACACGGGTCCGAGGAACACGAGCGTGATGCCCACGTTCCATTCCCAAAGCGCCGGAATCGGAATGCCCCAGACCGGCTCCACCTGCGTAACGGGCCCCAACCTGGCCGTCAGGATCGCATAGAGAGCGAACCAGATGTGCCACATGATGACCGGGTCGGGCAGAGTGACCGAGGCGATTAGAAACAGCGCCAGCAGGAATGGCCTCCCAGCTGCGCGATGGAATGCAGAAAACAGCCCCAGGCCCAGCCCAAACAGACATATCGCTGCAGCGTGCAGAGCACCTGTAAGCGCCGGCTGAGGTATCCGGCCAAACTGCTCGAGGGTTATAGCGCCTTCCGCGTAGGCCGTCATAAGGCTGTTGTGGTAGTGCAATTTGAAAATGACCAGCCCGGCGGCGGCCAGGATGCACGCCCAGCCGGCCCATACCGCCGACTCAGGCGATTTCCAGGAGCGCACGGGTATGCCGCGCTCGTTCGCCTTCTCGAGGAGATGGGTTACGGCTTCGTCGCCATTTCGGTATCGCCTCGCGTGCACTCCCAGCGCGAACGGCAGGAAGAAGCGCGTCCGATAGTGGACGACGACCGTTCTCGCCTGGTGCTTGTGCCGGATCAGGTGCAGTTTCCGGACCCGTTTCCACGGCGCGAAGTAGAGCGTAGCGCCGCGGTCGAACAGGCAGAGCCGGATCCCCTGTTCGTCCACTATCAGCCGCTCGGTAAGCCGCCAGACCAGCAACCCAGCCGCCGCAGCGAACGGAATGGGGAGAGAAATCCACCCGAATACCCAGCGCACACCCGTAGCCGCTTCATGTGTGAGCGTTAGTGCCATAGGTGCGACCCAGTCTCCGCTCCCAAAAAAAGCGGAAGCGGCGGAACTAAAGGTCGAAGCCCAGACGTAGTCAAGAAGAGTCCACGGGGTAGCAAAGTCCAGCATCCACCAGAGCGCCAAGGCCAGTAGCGCGAGTCTGGCAAGCGGCCACCGCCGCGAACGGCGAGTCCCTTCGAGGGCACCCGTTTCGAAGGCCGCCTGCTCCTCGCGTTTCCCACCGAGCCACGCCGTGGTCCTTGGACCGAAGAGCATCCGGAACACAGCCACGACCGGCAGGAAAAACGCCGAGAAGACGGCCAACCGCCATACTTCCTGCGGCAGGTCCAAATGGAACCCTTCGATTCGAATGAGGCCCTTCACGGCACTCGGAACCAGATAATCTGCGAGGAAGTAGTGCGCGATCGCGAGGCCGAATGTCCAAAACGCCAGCACGACCCAGCGCGCCTTGGAACTGCGCCGGGTCAGCAGCCAGCCGCCCAGTATCCCCAGGACACCAGCGATCAGGAACCAGAAGGAGTCGGCAGAGGGATTCTCCCCGAAGTACGGGAAGTACAATTCGACGAACCCTCCGGGAGACTCTCCCCAGGCCGTCGCCCGGACTGCCAGCAACAGCGCAGCCACGCCGCCTACGACGGTCAGCGCAACGAGAACCTTCAGAACTCGTGGCATCGCCAAAGCCTCCTCCTACCTGTCTTCCTTCCGCTCTGCCTCATAGAAGAGACGGGCTCAGATATACCATCGGTCGCGCTGGTGGCGGCGGGGACGACGTCCTGTAAATGCATGACAGCGCGCAAGAGGCGGGGATCCGGGAGGGGCGGGGCCTTCGGTGGCCAGGTGGCTTGATCCCAGGCCAATTTCAGCGATATCCCCACAGGGACGGTCCGATTTGAATGGGGCCGGCGAACACTCGTTCACCCGCAGATACGTGGCTTGAGCGGAGCTCCCTGCTGGACTTAGGTTTCTGGCCGGAGATTCCGCACGGTTCGTATCGGCCGCGCCCAGAGATAGGCATTCCAACCATCTCAGGCGGCCGAACGCCCTGCACCTGATCCCCGGCGTAATTTGCCAGGAACGCCGGGTCAGGGAACGATTCGGACTGTGTCTGAGCCTCGTATGAGGGTCCCGTCGTACAGCCGCCCCTCCAGAATGGCTTCCACGTCTTCACCCGTGAGTTCGAGCGCGTCAGTTACGACGTGGACCACCAGGTCAAGCAGACCGTCACCATTGATATCCTCAAACGACGCTTGGGGCATCCCTCGCCCCCGCAACCTGACCGAGGAGCCGGCCAAGGTCACGGTCACCGGGTCAATCTCCGTCGCATCGAACGTCTCGGTACTGAAGATGGCCACCGCCACCGTTCCATTCGAACCAAGGTTGATGGAGTTCGGAAAACTGCCCGGCTTGATGTCTATGACCACTTCGATCTCAAGTACTGCCTCGAAGAGCGGAGTGGCAGGACCGAATTCGGCAGCTGGATTGTTCGTCAGATTCGTTTGGGCTGTCCCATCTACATTCATGATGTAGATCTCGAAATTGCCGTCTCGACCAGAGTGAAAAACAATTCTGGATCCGTCCGGGGTGAAGACAGGACAACAGTCATAAACCAAATTGTTAGTCACCCTTGTTTGATTGGTTCCGTCAACGTTCATGATGTAGATCTCGGCGTTACCATTGCGACGCGACCAGAACGCAATTGTCGAACCATCTGGGCTGAATGCTGGCGCACCGTCCTCCGCCGTGCTGTTGGAGAGGTTCGTCTGCCCGGTACCGTCGGCGTTCATGATGTAAATCTCAAAATTGCCGTCGCGGGACGATACAAAGGCGATCTTCGTCCCGTCGGGGCTGTATGCCGGCGTATTCTCCCCGATCGGATTGCTGGTAGTGATATTTGTTTGACCCGTCCCGTCCGCGTTCATGACGTAGATCTGGGCGGGCCCTTCGCGGGTGGACGTGAAGACGATCATCGATCCGTCTGGGCTGAATTTCGCGTGGGCGTTGACGCCGGTGCTGTTGGTGAGGCGCGTCTGCCCCGAACCGTCAGCATTCATGACCCAGACCTCTTCGAGGCCATCGCGCCTGGACTCAATGAGGATCCTCGTCCCGTCAGGGCTTACCCCTGACACCGCATCAGATGCCGGGTCGAAAGTCAGGCGGGTCTGATCGGTTCCGTCAGCGTTCATGGTGTAAACCTCTCGATTTCCGTCGCGTTCCGACGTGAACGCGATCTTGGCATCGGACCCGTCCGCAGAGACCAGACATAGCGCGAGCAGCGTAAGGGCACCAGATAGCTTTGTGAGTTGCTTGGCTCGATTCATTTCTCTCCTCCTCTTGACGAACCCCGCTTCGGGGGTTCGGAGCAAGTAACAACTTCATACACCACTTAGCCCGTTGCCGGCTATTGGGGAATCTACTTAAGGCCCCGCATTTGAGCCCGAAATGCGGGGCCGTGGGCAGCGACAATGCTCCGGAAAATGCGTCCGGCGGCGCTGGGGCGACGGACGGGAGAGGCGCGGGACCGGCCCTCTAACGGCCCAGAGACGCGAATTGTGCCAGCGAGGGCGACCCCTCATTGGCGGCCCTCGCGCCGTTCGCCGTCAAGTTCGTCTGTCGCGAGCCATCGAGGCCCATCATGTAAACGGAGCAGAAGCCGTCTCGCATAGATTCGTACACAATCTTCGACCCGTCAGGGGTCCAGTCGCACGCTCGGTCGGTCCGATCGCTGTGCGTCAATCGCATTTGGCCGGAGCCGTCGGCGCTCATCACGTAGATCTCCTCGTTTCCATCACGGGAGGTCGCGAAGGCAATCATGGAACCGTCCGGGCTCCATGCCGGAAGCCAGTCAAGTCCGGGGCTGTGCGTCAGCCGCGTTTGGGCGGTCCCGTCGGCGTTCATCACATATATCTCTTGTTCCAGGTCGCCCAGCACCGGGCGGTAGGAGTAGAACAGGATCTTGGAGCCGTCCGGGCTCCAGTCCGGGTGGTCATCGGTGTAATCGTTGTTCGTTAGGTTCCTCTGATCGCGTCCATCGGCGTTCATCACGTATATTTCCCCGTGACGGCTGTCCCTATTCGAGAAGAAGGCGATCTTGGAACCATCGGGGCTCCAAGTCGGGTTGAAATCGCTTGCTTCGTTGAACGTCAGCCGCCTTACGTTCGTGCCGTCTGAGTCCATAACATAGATCTCCAAGGGACCGTCCCGGTCCGATGCAAATGCAATCTTGGAACCGTCCGAGCTCACGGCCGGTGAGCCGTCGTCCGCCGGATGATTCGTGAGGTTCGTCACGCCATTGCCGTCCAGTTTCATCCTGAAGATGTCGTAGTTACCTTCGTGGTCTGAACTGTAAATCAGCCACGGCGAGACCGTCTCCGGTGGAGCGGTGCGGAGTGCAACCCAGACGAGCGCCGCAATGACGATTGCTGCGGCGGTGGTCATCGTGACGCCGAGGCGCAGGGTGCGGCGTTTGGCAGGCTCCGCAGGCGGGTTGTCCTCATGCTCGGGGCTGGCGTGGCGCGCACCGGGTTCCGACGGGGGGGCGATCGCGGCGTCCGGGGGCTCGGAGGTCGCCAAGCTTGGCCGCCCCGATTCTCGGAAGATCAGTACGGCTGGG
>JADFGT010000101.1 GCA_022567555.1 Armatimonadota bacterium
GCGGCGTGCCCTGTGTCGTGGCCGACGTCGGAGACGCCGCCGAAGTCGTCGGCGAGACGGGTGTCGTCGTGCCGCCACGGAATCCCGAGGCTCTGGCACAGGGCTTGGTCGAGGTTCTGGAACGAAACCGCCTCGAGAAAAGCCTTGTACGCGAACGCATCCTGGAGCGCTTCAGCAGCGAGCGGATGGTCCAGGCAACCGCAAGCGAGCTGCTCGGGCTCGTCCAATGATTTTGACGGTGTTGGGCCCGAAGTGAATGTGCGGCATCGCCGGTTTTCTTGATCTGTCCCGCAGCACTTCCGATCAGGTGCTGCGCCGGACCGCGGGCGCCATGGCGGAAACCTTGCGCCATCGGGGCCCGGATGACGGCGGGGTCTGGGTCGAGGCGGAGGCCGGCATTGCGCTCGGCCACCGGCGGCTGTCGATCCTGGACCTGTCCCCGACGGGCAGCCAACCAATGCTGTCGCAGAACGAGCGCTTCGCGATCGCTTACAACGGTGAGGTCTACAACTTCGAAGAGCTGCGCAAGGAGCTGGAGGCAGCGGGCCAGTCCTTTCGGGGACACTCCGATACCGAGGTCATCCTCGAAGCCTGCGCCGCGCGAGGGCTCGAACCGGCCGTCAAGAGCCTGATCGGCATGTTCGCCTTTGCCTTGTGGGACCGTCAGACGCGAACACTCACGCTGGTTCGCGACCGGCTCGGCATCAAGCCGCTGTACTGGGGCCTTTTCGGATCGCTATTTTTGTTCGGGTCTGAGCTCAAGGCACTCTGTGCGCATCCCGGCTGGACACCGGAGATCGACCGCGACGCCCTTGCCGCCTTCATGCGTCACAATTACGTACCGGCCCCGCACAGCATTTATCGCGGCATCAACAAGCTGGGTCCGGGGCAGGTTTTGACATTGCGCGACAACGGCTCGGTCCGGATTGAAAGTTATTGGGACCTGCAAAAGATCGCGACCAATGGGATTGCGGACCGGCGCAATGGGAACGACCGCGACGCGGTGGACGAGTTGGAGGAATTGCTGCGCGATGCAGTCGGGCGCCGAATGGTGGCGGACGTACCGCTTGGCGCATTCCTGTCGGGCGGCGTCGACTCCTCGAGCGTCGTGGCGCTGATGCAGGCGCAGAGCCCGCGGCCGGTCAAAACCTTTTCCATTGGTTTCAACGAGGCGGGCTATGACGAGGCCAAGCACGCCAAGGCGGTGGCCGCGCACCTGGGCACCGACCACACCGAACTCTATGTCGAGCCGGGCGATGCCCAGGAGATCATTCCGCGGCTGAGCGAGTGGTACGATGAGCCCTTCGCCGATTCATCCCAGATTCCAACCTTTCTTGTGTCGGAGATGACCCGCCGGCACGTGACCGTGGCCCTATCGGGAGACGGGGGCGATGAAGTATTTGCGGGCTACAACCGCTATTTCTGGGCCGAGTCGCTGTGGCGTCGCCTCGGCTGGCTGCCCCCGGCCCTGCGCCGGGGCACGGCGGCAGCACTGCGGCTACCGCCACCGGGCTTCTGGGACCACCTGTTCCATGCCGTCCCGCCTCGATGGCGGCCGGGTCAGGCCGGCGACAAAGTCTATAAACTGGCCGATATCCTTACCCTGACCGATTGCGATGCCTTGTACCGCTGCCTGATCTCTATGTGGCAGCAACCCGATTCCCTGGTTCTCAGCGCGACCGAGCCCAAAGGCGTCCTGTGGGACGAGGAGATGGCAAGCAAGATTCCCGCCTTCCTGGAGCGCATGCAGTTTATGGACATGGCGACCTATCTTCCGGACGACATCCTGACCAAGGTGGACCGCGCCAGCATGGCGGTCAGTCTGGAGGTGCGCGTGCCGCTGCTCGACCATCGGGTCGTCGAATTCGCCTGGCGCTTGCCGAGGAACATGAAAATCCGCAACGGTGAGAGCAAATGGATCCTGCGCCAGATTCTCTACAAACACGTTCCGCGGAACCTGATCGAACGGCCGAAGATGGGCTTTGGCGTGCCGATCGACCACTGGCTACGGAATGACCTACGCGACTGGGCCGAAGACTTATTGGACGAAAGCCGTCTTCGCCAGGAAGGTTTTCTAAAACCGGAGCCGATCCGCCGGAAATGGGCGGAGCACCAATCTGGCCGTCGTAATTGGCAGTATCAGCTCTGGCCAGTGCTCATGTTCCAGCTCTGGCTGGGGCACAAAAAGCGCCAAGGCATCGCCTAGGCCATACCTTTGGTTCATCGTGAGGAACTCAAGGAACAAATTGAGCACGACCGGTAAGCGCCTATTGGCTGGCGCAGTGCTGATCCTCCTGGCATCGCCGGTGCTGGGCCTCAAGGCAGTCGAAGCGATCGCCGACGGCGCGCGCAACTCATCGTCCAGATCGAAGCCGGCGCGACCCAGCAGGAGACCGTGATCAACGTTGCGCGCTGGGCGGCGACAAAATTCAAACCAAACAAAATCGACCTGCCGTGGTACAGACGTTACGACTTCCTGCTATCCCATCGTCTCCTGCCGGAGTTCCTCCGCGTTCCACGTGGAACGACCGATTTGTTCTATTTGGACGGCTGGTGCAACAGCATGAGCAGTATCCTGACACGGGTTTACGCAGCGGCTGGGCTGAGGGCGGTTCAACACGACTTAGTCTCGCCTTCGGCCGGCGGTCATTCCGCCGTGTCGGTCCGGTTGGATGGGAGGTGGGCCTATATCGATCCCTTCATGGGGGCCGCGTTCACCAAGAAGGGGCGGCTCCTGTCTCTGTCCCGACTTCAGGAGCTGGTCAAAAACGGACACGACCCCCGGGAGTTTCTTATCACACTTCGGGATGGGCCCAAGCTCAGGATCTACGACCAGCTCGACCGGGTGGCTCATGCCCGCGAGGGTGAGCGGCTCATGGTGAATATTCTGCTTCCACTCGCGGGAGGCAGGATCACGGTCGGCAAATTGGACGGCCGTTGGGAAGACGTTCAAGGAATGGGATCTAAGCTCGGACTTACCAGTTATCTCCATGCACTGGGCCCTCGGTACAACCGTAACTTCTTCTTTCATTTCATCGCGGACCCGGCCGAGGCGCCGGGAGGCTTCCGCATCGTATTCCACCTGACCGAAGCGCCCGATCCGGATCATCTGCCGGAAAGCAACCTGCCCGCGATTCTAGGGGAAAGAACCTTGGCCTACGAGACTGGTCATCCCGGGGAGGGTGTCAGACTTTCATACAAAAACATGGGGTGGTCGCTGAAGAGACTCCTGAAGGGTCGCTCCTGGTACGAAGTGGACATGATCGAGGTCGAACGTCTCTAGGCAAGCTTTCCTTTTCGGCCTTCGACATTGCGCCGCCTGGCCACCGCGCCGGACGAAGTCGGCATCGGAATGAAAGAATGAAAAGAAACATAGCTGTAGAGAGGATTTGTCATACCCGGCCATTTGTCGTTTCCGTCTTCGGGATCGCGCCGGTCCTCAATTTCATGGCGCAAAATGCGGTTGACACGCGATTTCTAGTCTGGCGGTCGGTGAGCTACGCGGCAATCATCGTTGTTGCCGGCCTCGTCACAGCGTCCATCCTGGATTACTTCGTCAAGCGCAGACATCGGCTCTTTTTTCGTTCTTCGTGGGCCTGGCGATTTTGGTGACGCTGAACGGTTATCAATTGTCGGACCTTGTCTTGAGCGGGTCACTTTCAGAATTTCACGTCCGGCCCAGAATCCGTTTTGCGCTTATCTTTTATGCGATTCTGATAGCCGCTTGCGCCGGTTTCGCCCACGTGATCGCGAAGCAGAAGACCTTGATATCCGTGGCGCTCGCAGCAGTCACCGTCATGGCCGCCACAGATGGTGTCGCCTTCTCTCAATCCGTGTTTGTCGTCCTGCGCGCCGAACGAGCGGTTGCGGCAATATCAAGCGATGCCCCCTCCACCGTTCCAAAATCTCTAACCGAAACTCGGATCACCACGGAGTCGGACCGGAACGTCTATTTCATCTTGCCGGACATGATGGTGGGCGAGGAGATTTTCCCCAAGTTCGGCGTCCCATCTAAGATTTTTGCGGACGTGCGGGCGCTGGGATTCGACGTTATCGACAGGCCGTATTCCAACGCGCCGGTCACCGGTTTCACGCTACCCCACATCTTCGGGATGGAATACTTCCTGGAAGACGGAGAGCAGGTGACAAAAGATAAGATGGCACGGCTCAGCAAAGGGCTGAGTCATAATAAGGTATACGCGGAGTTCAAAAGGCGCGGATATAGAATCGTAACCATCGACGACGGCTATTACAGCCATTGCGGCTGGGGCGAGGACCTATGTGTCCAACGGCGCGTCGGCGATATGCACCGCCTGCATGATATTCGGTTCCTCGAGCGGACCCCTTTCATGAAAACGCTCGATACGATCGACATGAAGGCCAACATTTTCGACCCGCCGGTCAATCTTTGGGCATTTCCAAACCGGATGGAAATCCCCGACATCATTTCAGTACTTCCGACACTGCCCAAGGGACCTAATTTCGTTTACATACATCACGCGCTTCCGCACTACCCCTTTCGCTTTGCCGAAGACTGCTCTTACCGCCGGTTTGACGACGTGGCTTTAGCCTGCGGCCAGCAGATGAGGTGCGCGGTCAAGCAACTCCCGAAACTGCTTCGAGCCATCCGGGAACGCGACCCAGACGCGATTGTGGTTATTCAGTCGGATCACGGCATCTCATTCTTTGGGCAACATTTAAAGCCGGTTTCGGCCTTGAGCGAGGACGAGCTCCGGGAGAATTTGAGCGTCTTCAGCGCCTACAGGCTGCCACAGCACTGCAGGAAGCACTTGCGGCCGGGACTTACGTCGGTCAACACCTTTCGCATTGTTTTCGCCTGTTTGGACGGGCGCGAGCCCGAGCTCCTGGAGGACCGGATGTTTGCTGTTTATTACCGGCGCTGGCCTTCGGCCGGAAAGGTGCGCGAGTGGGTTCCAAAATAGGTACCTCTTTCGACAGCAACGCGATGCGGTGCGCGGGGAGCCGAGCGGCTGCGGTCCCGGTACCTTCTGGGTCATTCGGCCCGAGTGGCCGGGAAGGCCAACACGGATGAGGTTGCAGTCGGAACGCGCGGCCGAAGGCATATGATGTAGCGAAAGAATGTTTAGAGAATATCTCACCCTTGCCGGAGTACGCGGGCTCAGCCTCGTACTGGCGGCCGCGGTGATCGTGATGGTCACCGTCGTGGTTCCCGCAGCGGATTTCGGCCGCTTCAACCTGATGATGTCGGTGGCCCAGATTGTTGTGGCGGCCACTTTATCTTTTCTGAATCTCGGTCTGCTCCGGTTCGCGCGCGAGGACTACACCACGAGCGGCAGCATCGGCGAGGCACTCGCGACCCGAAGCGTCGTGCACGCCCTGCTGCTGCTGCTCGTTCTCCCCGCTGCCTGGCTGTCATTCCCATGGCTTGCCGAAATAATCGCCGTACCTGCTGGCATCTATCCACTGCTGCTCTTGGCCCTTCTTGTTATTTCGATCAGCGAGATGGGAACCATCGCGGCCCAATCAGTGGGGAACCTGGTCGGTTACGCGGGCGTGCAAGTCCTGTTTCGGCTGCTCCAAATGACGACTCTCGTGCTCATGTATATTTCGGCCGTCAATTCCTGGACGCTTCTTTTCATGGGGACGTTGGTCGGATATGCGGCCGGCGCCGGCTTGGCGTGGTCTCGCGTACCCCGTAGCGCGTTTCATCCGTTCAAACCCAGCTTCCGAATGTTGCGGCGCTTCGCCTCTTTCAGCTGGAGCATACCTTTCGCGGGCCTGGCGCTGGTCGTGATCAACTGGCTGGATATCTGGTTCATCGGCTATTTCAGCGACCTGGAGAACGTCGGCGTTTATTCCTGGGCCTATAACCTGTTGATGGCCGCCACGGCGCTTCTGGCTCCCTTGGCCGCCTTGATCGGACCCAAAACCATCGATCTGAAGACGCGAGGCGACTTTGCCCAAATCGGTCGAATGGTCTCGCTCTCCCAGGGACTGTTCCTGCTGGCGATAGCGGTGATGCCGCTCGGGGCTGCCCTGCTCGTTTACGTCATGACGTTGTTTCCGCTTGGCGCCTATTCCGCTGCGGTGTCTCCCGCACTGATATTGATAGGAACGATCGGTTTTCAGCTGGGCAGGAATATCTGGGAGCCACAAATATTCTCGTTTGAGGATCTCGTCGTCCGGGGCACCGCGGTCATACTGGTGATGGGCCTCGTTAATGCGGTCGGCGACCTGATCTTGATCCCCATCATGGGGATCAACGGCGCAGCGCTGGCGACTGCGCTCGCGTTTGCCTGTGGCGCGGTCAGCATGCTGGCGCTGATGCGTCGCAGGTTGAACTGCGGCGGTCCGTCGCTGATCGCCATTGCCGTGTTCAGCCTCGTCACGATAATCCCGACCTTCGCGGCTACCTTGATGCCCGCCCCCTTCGGTTATCAACTCTGCGCATTGGCAACGCTCGCGCTGGTGCTGCTGGGGCGCAAAGCCGGGCTCTTTCGGGGATTGTCGACGATCATCGAAGGGCCGGTCGAAGGACGGGAGGCTTTGCCCTGGTGGCTCGCCCGGGTCCTGATATGGGTCGCCGGCGAGCCAAGCGATGTCGTATTCGATAGAGGAGTCGCGGCGAGGCCCGGAGGGGTCGGCGTCCTGGTGGTCTGCCCTCACCTGCATGCGGGCGGCACGGAGCGTCACCTGCTCCAGGTCCTGCCCTTGCTCGATGGGACCCGCTTTTCCGTGCATCTGTTCACGATACGAAAGGGCGGCCGTCTCGAACCGGAGTTCCAAGCGGCGGGAATTACGGTCGTATCGC
Organism: Armatimonadota bacterium; assembly: GCA_022567555.1. GTDB lineage: Bacteria > Armatimonadota > Fimbriimonadia > Fimbriimonadales > ATM1 > JADFGT01. Next base: position 6,794 of record JADFGT010000101.1, read on the forward strand.
CGTCCATAACGCTGCCGCCTCCCTTTCACACCCTGCCGGCTCTGGCCTCGCTGGTCTGGGTGCTCATGCGTGATCGACCCGACATCGTTCATTTCTTTCTTCCGGAGGCCTACATCGTCGGCAGTCTTGCGGCCTTGATCGCCGGGAGGCGCTGCTTGGTGATGAGTCGACGCAGCCTTAACAACTATCAAGCCCGATACCCCATGGGCGCTTGGGTGGAGAGACAACTCCATAAACGCATGAAGGCGGTGTTGGGCAATTCCCAGGCGGTCGTTGCGGAACTCCGAAGTGAGGGAGCCTCATCGGAGAAGGTCGCGCTGATCTATAATGGAATCGACCTTAGGCCCTACGAAAACCTTTCCTCGCGCGAGGCGGCACGGCGCAGGTTGGGACTCGCCCCAGAGGGTCTTGTCTTAACGATGGTTGCGAACCTTATTAACTACAAAGGACATATGGATCTGCTCAAAGCCTTGGGACGCGTCCGGGACCAGCTCCCCGAGAATTGGGTTCTTCTGTGTGCCGGCCGGGACGACGGTATCGGCCCAATGCTTAGACGAGTCGCGGAGGAACTGGGCGTTGCTCGTCACATACACTGGCTCGGTGAACGTGACGATGTGCCACTGATCTATAGGGCGACCGACATAAGCCTGCAGTGCTCGCACGAGGAGGGTTTCGCCAACAGTATCCTCGAGGCGATGGCATCCGGCATCCCCGTCATCGCGACCCGCGTGGGCGGCAATCCTGAGGCGGTTGTGGACGGAACCACTGGCCTTCTGGTCCCGGCACACGACGCGGCCGCGATTGGAACTGCGCTCCTCAGCCTTACCCACGATCCCGCGCGCCGCAAGGCAGCGGGTGCGACCGGACGGAAAATCGTGGAAGAGAGATTCTCGCTCGAAACCTGCGTTACGCAGTACGAACAACTCTACAGCGCCCTGGCCGCCCATTCAAAAGCCCCCTTGGCGCGAATCTTCAAGACGGCGGTAGCGATTAAATGAACAAGACGGGCGCCGAAGTGTCCGAGACGTGGACGGCGCCTCGTGCATCGGCACGCCATGAAAGGGGGTGGACCTTCGCTATCGTCTTGTTCGCGATCTCGCTTCAGGTCCTGGCCACCATCGAAGTCGCCGGCAACGAGCTGCGTTTCGGGACCTCGGACCTGTTGCTTCCCGTTCTGCTCCTTTTTGTTTTGTGGAAATGGCTTAAGGATGATCGGGTCTTGCCAGATTGGCGCGCAGGTCATTTCTGGGTATGGGTTGGAATACTCACTTTCTGGATCGGTCTTTCCGTCATCAACGGCCGCCTGCAGATAGGCGAGTGGCAGGTCTGGGCCGTTGTCAACAAGGGTATCGGTTGGCTCCTTCTCGTGGGTTACCTCCTGCTCGGTGGTTGGCTCACGGCTTTTTATGATGCCCGCCTGCGCACATTGTTCGTGAAAGCTTTCATCCTTTGCACATGGATTACGTGCGGCTACAGCCTGGCACGGTATTTCCTATTTCTGCATCGAGGTTTATTCGGAATAGAAATGTCGAATTATGACCGAGTCGTCGGTTTCTTTGTCAATCCAAACGCTTTCGGTATTTTCGTTGCGGCGGTTATCGTCCTACAGGTTTCGTATTGGGACCGGAGCCGCCTTTTCCCCCCTGTCCTCGCCAACCTCGGGTTGGGCGTTAGTCTGCTGAGCGTCGCCTTTACCGCATCCAGAAGCGCCTGGCTCGGCTTCGCCGTGGCATTGCCGGTGTTGTTTTTGACGGGCCGAGTGCAGCTCCTGCCCGTTCTCAGGGGCGCCCTCTTGGGGTTGGTCCTTGGAGTGGTGGTCCTGTTCGGCCCCGCAACCGTATTATACAGCACCGCAATCGTGGCACAGGGTGTCGCAGCCCTGGGCATAACAACCTCCAATACCACGGGCGATGCCGGTCCTTCCGGTCAAGTAACTAACTTGAAAATGCGGCCTTACTTTAAGCGCCCTTACCTATTAAGAGAAACCGTGACCCAGGATACCGCCTTGGCCGAGCGCGTCGCATCCGCGCTCAAGGCACTGGAAATGTGGCGCAACGCCCCGATCGTGGGGGAGGGGCTAGGCAGCTATCGCCGCAGAATTGAAGGTCATAGCGGATTCGCGGGCACGATCCACAACAGCTTCCTTTGGTTGTTGGCCGAGACCGGCTCAGTCGGGGCTCTCCTTTTCACCGCATTTTTTTGGATCGTCTTGCGCAGCTTGTACCGCGCCAGCCGCCTTCCGGAGGCTGATCCATTGTTGTTCGGCGTCTTCGGCGTGCTGTTAGTCCTTGCCGGCGCCTCCATCGGCACCGAAATCATGTACCAGCGCTACCTGTGGTTTCTAACTGGGCTCGCCTTGGCGCTTCCCCGACCGGCGGCGGGATCGCCCGCGCCCTGGGCATGGGCATCCTCTCCGCTGCCAAGCAGAACCACCACCATGCCCAAACAGGCAAGGACACTACCCGAAAGCCTCATCATCCTAATCCTTCCGGTATTAATTCCCGACACGCCGCCGGGGGCGTGTCCGCGCCTTCAGCGCCGCCGCAAAAGGCTATGGG
>JADFGT010000102.1 GCA_022567555.1 Armatimonadota bacterium
TTGTATTGCTCGCCGGAGTAGTCCTCGTAGTACTCAACTTCTATGTCCTGCATCCTCCAATACGAGAGTCCGAACGTGGCCACCACGGCAATGGCCGCCGAGGCCCAGAAGCCCTTCCGAATGGGTGTTAGCGGGTCCATCGCCGCGTCGTCCCGCCCGCGTACGAAGAACACACCTATGATTGAAGCAACGACGCCCACACCGCGCGCCATCAGGGCAAACAGGATCAACTTCATCCAAATGTCGGCGGGGAATATAGCGGCGGTGGCGGCGCCCAGAATGATGGCGGCCACGAGCGTCACCTCGTAGGACTCGAAGATGTCGGCGGCCATCCCGGCGCAGTCGCCCACGTTGTCTCCAACGAGGTCTGCGATGGTCGCGGCGTTTCGCGGGTCATCTTCCGGCAGGCCCTCTTCGACTTTGCCGACCAAATCGGCGCCCACGTCGGCGGACTTCGTGAATATGCCGCCGCCGACGCGCATGAACAGCGCCGCGAGCGATCCGCCGAGGCCGAATCCGATGAGCAGTTGCATCGCCTGTGCGCCCGCAAGGAGAAAGATGAGCGTTGCGCCCAAGAGACCCATGCCGACTGTAATGAGCCCCGCCACCGCACCGGCGCGAAAGGCGATCTCGAGCGCATTCTTGTAACTGGTCCGCGCGGCGTTCGCCACGCGCGCGTTGGCGTTGACCGCCATCATCATGCCCGTGTATCCGGCGATGTAAGAGGCGGCCACGCCGAGAACGAAGGCAAGCGACAGCCATAGCGCCATCGGCTGCCAGAAGGCGAGAGAGAGTCCGAGCACGTCAACCGTGATCGGCCCGAACCTGTAAAGGAAGATGACGTAAAGGCTGATCGCCACGACGACAACGAACACGCTCATCGTCTTGACCTGGCGGCGCAGATAGGCGAGCGCCCCCTGCTTGATGGCGGCGCTTATCTCCTGCATCTTCTCGCTTCCCGCCGGCCGTTGCATGGTCCAGCGAGCGAAAGCGGCGCCCACCACGATAGCCAAGACCGCCAGACCGAGGGAGATGTACAAGAACAGGTAGTCGCTCGAAGAGAACTCCAGTTCGATCTTGGCCTCGCTGCTTGCGGCCAACGCGGCCGCCGGCAGTAACGCGGCAACGGCCACAATCAGACGAAGTAGGAGGGTTCTGACGGTGGAGTGTGAAAGCATGTTCGGTAGGAGCCCCCTGACAGACGTTGAGCGCATGTTTACGCCGCCCGCGACACACCGCGCGACCGGCGCGGGCATGTTACCTGATGAGCGTCGAGCGCCCCTCGGCGGCAAGCGGAGGCTCAAGGAGCGGGCGTCTCTCCAATCACGCGGCGCTCTGCCGTAGCGCCGCTGGACTCCAGTTGGGCGCTCAACATCTCAGCCTTGCGTCGGTTTATGCCGGTCAGCAGCGTTACGGGCATCTCGTCAAGCATCGCCTTGACCTGGTTTCGGTTGAGGGCGAGCATATGCTGCAACGAATTGATCACCTCTTCGCGCTCCCTGCCCGAGTCCACCAGCACCAGTTCATAAAGGTTTTCGTCGTCAACCCGGGCGAAGCCCTTGGGAACGTGGCGCATCTCGCCGGTCTCCGGGTCGAGCAAGGGGATCTCCCGGTCGCACTCCTCGCAAATCAGGACCTGGGTCTTTTCGCTCATGTAGTTGAGGCCGCCGCAGAAGCCGCACGTGACGCCCGTCACCTCGAGAATCTTGCCCTCGACGACCGGCACCCGGCGGTGGCACTCATCACACACGAAGTCATCTTGCGGCTGCTCGGTGAAAACCATCTCGTGCGAACAGTAAGAGCAGAGCGCTGTATAACTCGGTTCCTGACGGCTCGCAAGAGCGCGGTACACAGCGTAGGCGAAGAGCAGGGGCGCGGCGGCCAGCAACGGCCAGCTCAGGCTGGTCAGGTCCAACCTTACTGAAAACAGGTCCATTTCATACAGGCCGTATCTCAGAATTAGGAGCCCCAACAAGAGTGACAGCACGCCGAGGACACTCCAAGAAATGGCGTGCTCCCAGTGTATTTCAATGACGTTCGAGCGCTTTTCAGGTGTAGACATCGGCTGGTTCGTCTCCTAAGGCCTCGTACAATCCTATGTCGGCCTCACGGCACGATTCTACTCAAAGGGCTTGTCCACAGGCGGCTTCGGCCGCGCCGGAGCCGGAGGAGGGGTGTTTTTTTGGGCCGAAACTGCCGCATCCATAACGGCCGCCACGTAGTAGGCCAGGCCCAAAACCAGGATCGCCCAGCCTACGGTCGTCATCGTTCCGCGACCTTCGGCCGCGCTAACGTACCCCACGGTGAACATGAGCACCCACAGAACGGCCGTGATCGCCAGCATGACAAGCCCTTTCACTAAGTAACCGTTGTAGACCTGGCCGAAGCCCGGCGAGAGCAGGCTCAGAAAGGCGCTCATTCCCGAGGTACGGCGCACGCCGGCCGGGTTCATCACTTCCCGCACGTTCGTGGCTCTAAAGGCCTCGCTGGCCACGAGCTCCTTTTCATGCATGGACAGCACAATCTCGGCGTGCTTGCGCTCGGTGTTGACTCGGCCCGGGTGCTTCTCGATGACCTCGGCATACAGGCTGGCCGCTTCGGCCAGTTTTCCTTCCAGACGCAGCAAATCCGCCTTCGCTTCGAGTCCCGCCGGGTGGCTGGGATGGTCCTCGATCACCTTCAGCAGAGCAGTGCGGGCGGCCTCTTTCTCGCCGCGTTCGAACAGGATGCGGGCCTTCCGGCCGGCGGTCTCGGCCAGTTCCTCTATCGGGTCGCGTATATCCATCGTCTCAAGCCTGAACGCCCTCGAGCGAAGGCAGCGACTCCCAGAGCGATTCCAGGTCATAGAACTGCCGCTGCTCCTCCCGCATCACGTGGCAGACGACGTCTCCGTAGTCGAGAAGCACCCAGCCGCTGTCCTCGCCCTCGATGTGGTGGGGCCTGATATGGGCCTCCTTCATGGTTTCCGCAATCCGGTCGGCAATGCTGCGCATATGCAGATCGGACGTCCCGCTGCAAACGACGAAGTAATCCGTCATCGCCGTCTTGTCGCGAACGTCGAGCGTCTCAATACGCTCGGCCTTCGCCTGTTCCGCGATTTCCCGGATCCGCTCTGCCTTCGCTTCCGTTGTCAAGCCTTGTTTCAGGGACCTCCCCGGTATAGACGTTCTCTTTCAATCATTCTGACGACTGACTCGGGCGTCAAGTGGCGGATGCACCGGCCGTCGGCGACGCGGCGGCGGACCGCGCTCGAACTCACATCGAGAAGCGGCATCTCAAACCAGTCTACGCGGTCGCGCCACTCGGTGCGCAGAAGGTCGAGAGCCTCGCCGCGCTTGCAGCCCGGCCGTTCCCCGGCCGCCAGGCGGGCCAACCGCACGATTCCGTCCGGGTCTCTCCAGTTAGGGAACGACCTGAGCGAGTCCGACCCGAGTATGAACCAGAGTTCGCGGTCCCCAGCTGAGTGCGCCGCAAGTGTCACGACCGTATAACTTGGCGGGCCCCGGTCAAGGTCGGTGCGTCCGGCTCGCAGTCCGGGCGTGCTCTCCACGGCCGCGCAAACCATCTCGAAGCGCAGCGCCGCGTCCGCGGACTGCTCCTCGGTCTTGAACGGCGACGCGACCGCCACCTCCAACACCACCTCGTTCAGGCTCAGTTGCTCCAGGGCCTCAACCGCCAGCCGAAGGTGGCCGTTATGGATTGGGTTGAAGGTGCCTCCGAGTACGCCGCGCCTCATTCTTCCTCCACGTACGTGAATTCAGATGTGCCGATTCTCACCGTGTCCCCCTCTTTGGCGCCGGCCTCCCGCAGCCGTTCGATCACGCCTATCTTGGTGAGTTGGCGGTGCAGCCGCTGAAGCGCCTCCGCGTTGTCGAGGTTTGTCATCGCCACGGTCCGTTCTACCCGGTCGCCTCGAACCACCAGTGTCCCCTCGTCGAGCTCCACGGTCCATTCATTGTCCGCCGACTCCGGGACCGGCTGTATCACCGTTGTCGCCGGTTCAGGCGGGTTTTCCTTGAGAGTCTTCGCCAAGCGGTAGAGCAGGGCAGGGACGCCATGCGCGGTGACCGCGCTGATGTCGAGCGCGTCGCGGCCGGATTCCTGAAGCCGTGCGAGGAGCCTGTCGCGCTCGGCCGCGTCAGGGATCAGGTCCACTTTGCTGAGGGCGGTGATCCGCGGCCTCGCCGCCAGGTCGGGCGAGTAGCGGAGAAGTTCCTGCTCCACAATCTCGACGTTTTTCAGCGGATCACTGCCGTCAGCCGGCAGGCACTCGACCAGGTGGACGATGATGCGTGTCCGCTCGGCGTGCCGGAGAAAGCGATGCCCCAACCCTTTGCCCTCGGCGGCGCCCTCGATGAGCCCGGGGAGGTCGGCCATCACGAAACTGAAGTCGTCCACGCGCACGATACCGAGGTTCGGAACGAGCGTCGTAAAAGGGTACTCGGCAATCTTCGGCCTGGCCGCGCTGACGACGCTGATGAGCGTGGACTTGCCGGCGTTCGGAAGGCCTATGAGCCCAACGTCCGCGAGCAGTTTCAGTTCCAGTTTGAGCCTGCGGGTCCGCCCCGGCTCTCCCTTCTCGGCGAAGGCCGGCGCCTGCCGCACGCTGGTCGTGAAATGAAGGTTGCCTCGGCCTCCGCGTCCGCCTTTGCACACAACGAAGCGCTGCTTGTCCCGGGTCAAGTCCGCGAGCGCTTCGCCGCCGGCCGCGTCCTTCACGAGCGTGCCCACCGGCACCTTCAGTTTCACCGACTTAGCGGTTCCGCCGTGCCGGCTCCCGCCCTCGCCGGCGCCGCCGTCCTCCGCACGGAACCGGGTTTCAAAGCTGTAGTCCAAGAGCGTGGTCATCTTGCGGTCGGCGACCAAGATGACCCCGCCGCCGTCGCCGCCGTCGCCGCCGTCGGGGCCGCCTCGCGGAACGTGTTTCTCACGGCGGAAACTGGCGGAGCCGGGACCGCCCGCGCCCGAACGAACCTCAATCTGCGCTTCGTCGAGGAACATGTAACGCGAGGATACCGGCCCCGGCTGAGAACCGTCCCGGCGAACCCTCCAGCGAAGGCTCGAACCGGCCGACTGGTATCCTGAGAATCGGATGGGCGCAGACTTTTTTCTCCTTGCAGTTACGGGGACACTCGCGTTGGGTTGGTCCTTTATCAACGGAATGCACCGCCGGGACCAGCAGTACAAGGGGAGCGTGATTTCGTCGGCCTCCCGCTTCCCGGGCTTCACGCGCCGCAAACTCCTAAGACTCGTTGCGCCCACCCGACTGGCCGACAGGCTGAACCACGCAGCGGTCATCGCCGGCGGCTGCACAATCATCGCCGCGCCGCTCGTGATACTAATGATCGGGTTTGGCGTCCTCGACTGGTGGCAGGCGCCGCTTATCGCCGGGGCCGGCGCAGTCGCAGGCGCTTATTTGGGCGAGTTCCTCTTTAACTCGTGGGGTTGCGCCGTTCAGATGCCAGACGAAGCCACTCTTCCTCGCTCAGAGCGTGCGGACGGCGGCGAGAGTCAAGTCCAGAACGGCTGAGTTGACCCTCCACTTCGGCCCGTTCCCCCGGCCCGGCCGCGAGCAGGTTGTTTAGGAGCGTCTTCCTCGGCTGGCGGAAACCGGACCGGATGAGTCGAACCAGGTCCGCCGTCACTTCCGGGCCGTCACGCCTCGTGTCGAACCGCAGCACGGTCGCGCTGACCTTCGGCTGGGGCACGAAGGCGCCGGGCGGCGCCTTGCATACCTCGGCGATATCGAAGCGCAGCCGAGTCAGGACCGTGAGGGCGCCCCTCCGCCGGTCGCCCGGCTCGGCCGTCAGCCGCTGCGCGACCTCCCGCTGGAACATCAGCACCGCGCGGTCGAACTCCTCGGCCGTGTCCCACAGCCTCTCCAGCACCGCCGTGCCGATGTTGAACGGCAGGTTCGACACAACCACCCTGGGGCGCTCGAGGGCGCCCAAAATGCCCCCCAGGTCCGTTTTCAGGACATCGGCTAAGAGGAAGCGGGCGAGAGGCGCCGACTCTGCCAGCGCTGCCCGCGCGCGCTCGTCCACTTCCAAGGCGACCGTCGGCGCCGCATCTGAGAGCGGCTGCGTGAGGGTGCCGGGTCCGGGTCCGATTTCCAGAATCCCTCCGGCGGGGAGGCAGGCGCTTACGATAAGCCGGACGACCTTCTGCGAGACGAGCCAGTGCTGCCCGAGGCCCTTGTGGGCCGCAAGGTCGTGGCGGCGGATGAATGAGAGAAGGGCGGAACGGGAGGAGAGGTCAGGCTTTTCCAAGGACGTGCACGCGCACCTTGCGCCGGCCGAACTTCAGGGCCGCCGCGTGTGTGGCGAAGCCGAGATCAACCCGCAGGCCCTTTATCGCGCCGCCTGTGTCTCCGGCCACCGCGAGGCCGTAGCCCTCGATGAACAGCACGGTCCTGAGCGGGATGACTTGCGGGTCCACGGCCACTACGCCCGGCCCCGCCCTCATTCCTATGGCGGTGCGCTTCGGGTTGCCGCTGCCGCAGCAGCTGTTGGGGCAGTAGGCGGTGGCCTCCATTTCCAAGACCCGCATCCGGGTATAGGAACCCCGGCTCACGGGCCGGGTCGGGCGGCCAACGACGATCACGGCGGGGACGGGCTCGATCCGCCGCTCCCACAGCACCCGCGTCCGCAGGACCTCGCCGCCGCGCATCGTCCGCTGCACCATACGATAACTGGTGCCGGGCGAGCCGTCCTTGGTCTTCTTCATCCGGCCGGACGGGAGCGAGCGGTCGAAGCGAAAGACGACGTCGTACGGAATCGGCTCAACTATCAGCTCGGAGACGTACGTTTCTTGGCCGGGACCGGCAGCAAAGGGCGCCGGCGCGGCCGGCCACGCGGCGAGACAGAAAACTAATGCGAGCGAACCCATACCCCTTCCTGCAATGTCCACCATACCCGTATGCCAGGAGCCATTTGCAATGATTGGTCAACCGGCGAACCTGCTGAGGGAAGAGAAAGTCGGCGGACGAGAACCCCCAACCCGAGAGGCGGGTTGGGGGATGGAATGTGGCTACCCGGAAGCCATCCACAACCCTGCGAGGGTTGTGGCATAGAATAGACCAATGCACTTACCAATGTTATCGCTACCTGGGCATCTGCCCACTCACGTCTTCCACGATGGCCTGTACACCTTCAGCGTGCAGACTGCACTTCAGAGTGATTGGGGAGCCTGGTGGAAAGTCACTCTTTGCTATTTTTAGGCCTTGAAACTCTATGTCTAGCCCTGAATGAATAACCTGCCAGTCCGTCTCGTACACGGCGACCCGACCGTTGGAAGAAAATCTATTCGACGTGCGCTCGTATAGGAAACCGCCGCCCGGGCGACCGCCTTTTATTCCTTTGGGCAGCTCTATGAGAACTGCCGGCGACCTTGCCATTCCTCTGCCGTCGTTGGCTAGTGCGAAAAAGGCAGTATAATAACCGTCTGTGGACTTTACTTCCTTTATCCCTGTGATACGGAGATTCAGTTTGGGCTTGGGACGTCTCCCAAACATGTCCTCCAACTGCACATGGGAAGCCCTGACGAATGACGATCCGCTGCGGACATAGTAATGGCCCTGGATCCTCGACTCCTTCAGAATAACCCTATGCGGGGGCAACTGGCTTTCAGGAATGAAAAGCAGTGCGAAGCCTGCACCGTCTGCGCTTCCTTCCTCTGGAATGCAATCGCCGTCAATGCCGCCGACAACTGGGTCTGTCACATGAGGTGCCAATTCGAGCATTGAGGATAGGAACCGATCAACGTCGGAAATCGGCTTGGGGCACAACGACTTGTCCTCCACGCCCCAAATGAGAACTCCGCCACCTGAGTTTGCAAACCCGGACACTGCCTTGGCCACATTCTTTTGGTCTTCGGGATCCATATCTGATTTGCTACTGTCACTTTTCTCCTTGAAATCCACATGGACGCGCTCTACACCACTGAGGGCATTATTGCAGTATTCGAGTAACTGCTTTTGCGGATGTTCTGATACTTTGCATTTGGCAAGCGTATCGAAGAGCTCTTTCGCTGCGTTCATTTGTCCTGCCTCATGATCCGTATCCACCCAACTACTGATTCTCTTACATTATGACCGAATGCTGGCGCATTGGAAATGAGAATGCGGCAAAAGGTGAGATAGATTAACTCCCTCAACATCCCGGCGTAGCCTGATGTTGAGGGTTCCCATCCCCCAACCCGCCTGTCGGTTTGGAGGATGGAAAATGGCGGGCCTCGGTCGCTCATGGGCCGTTCGTGGACAAGTTGGCCTGCGGAGAAGCGGTCCCTACGCGATGGTGACTCGCCAACATGTCCACGGCACACGGTCTTGACTTCACTCACCCCGGGCACCCAGCGGATCGACCGGTGGGAGCTTTGGGAGTTCCCAGTCCCAACCTCAGGGGCACACGCGCGCCGGGTCATCGGAGTGAGCAGGCAGAACCTCGATTGGCGAGAAGCAGGAGACCCGTGGCCGGAAGTCGAATGGAATTATGCGGAGGGATCGTAAGACCAGTTCGAAGGAGGAAAAAAGAGAATATCATGACAATTCAACATGTATCGAAGGAGCGGTTCTTGAGGGGTCTGGCCAAGGTAGCGTTCGCCATCCTCGCTGTGCCGTTCCTGCAAGGCGGATGCTTGTCTGGCGGCGGAGCGGGTGTGACGCATATCTGGTTCGAGTCGGACCGGGACGGTGACGATGAGATATACCGAATGGACGCCGACGGTTCGAACGTCACGCAGTTGACCGCCAACAGCGTTTCTGACCGCAGCCCCGCCGTGAGCCCCGGTGGGTCGAAGATTGCATTCGTCAGGGAGGTTCTGCCTGCCGGTGCCTCTCCCTCCGGTGGTCCTGATTTGGAGGACGGCACTTATAGTCCGGATGGAAGTGACGATGAAATTTTCATCATGGACGCGGACGGCACCAACGTGATGCAACTGACCAGCAACGCAGTGTTTGACTCATCGCCGTCTTTCAGCCCGAACGGCCAGGAGATTGTGTGGAATCAGGATGGCGAGATCTGGAAGATGGATTCGGACGGGTCGAACCCGACTCAATTGACGAGTGGGTTCTTTGACCACGATACGTCGTACAGCCCAGGCGGAAGCAAGATCGCCTTCGTGAGGTTCAATGAAATCTACGTGATGGACGCGGACGGGAGCAACGTCACCCAGTTGACCAATACAGGTAACAACGATGATCCCTCATGGTCGCCGAGCGGAACCAAGATCGTGTTCGAGCGCTTCATCGGTAACGATGAGATATGGACTATGAACTCGTCGGACGGAAGCAACCAGACTCAAATCACCAGCAATGGTGACGATAACGACGACCCAGTCT